>NZ_JBEXMD010000060.1:0-45595 GCF_040610315.1 Amycolatopsis sp. NPDC004169 | reverse complement strand
GTTCGGATTTTCAGCCGCCGGACGGGTTTGTCAAGGCGGGAAAGCGTGCCTTGACAAACCCGCCCGCCGGCTGAAGGGATAGCAGGGATGAGGGGCGGGGGAGGTCTGGTGAGGTGGTTGGTCGCCTTGCGTTACCGGCCGGCGGTTCGCGCCGTCCATTCGGCCGCCGGTTCGCTTCGTGGGGTTCGGCTGCCGGTTCGCCTCGTCTGTTCGGCCGCCGGTTGCCTGTCCTCTGTGGACCCCCGCTCCGGTTGTCCACAACTCGCCGCGCCCGCTTCACCCTGTGGACAACCGTCCCAGCGGCCGCCGATTCCGTCGGCCCTCTCCGCTAGCGTGGAAAACGGGGGCTGCTCAGCACGAACCGCGCACCCCGTCAGCCGAAGATCTTCTGCACCTGGTCCGAAATCTTGGCCACCAGCTCCGAGAACTGCACCACCCCGCCCAGCAGCCCCTTGATCTTCTCCCACCTGCTTCGCACCACCGCCGGCTCCGCCGCGTCTCCCGCGCGCAGGTCCGCCGCCAGGTCGGTCAGCGTGTCCTCCAAGACCTCCTGCTTTGCCAGGCCGCTCCCCCGCACCTCGGCCGACAGCCGCTCGACCAGCTCGGTCAGCGATGTCACCGCCGCCTCTGCGCCGCCTGCCTCGATGCCCGTCTGGGTGATCTTGCCGGAGTTGTCGCCGCCGATGCTGATCTTGTTCGTGATGCGGTTGCTCATCAGGTCTCCGTCCTGGCTGCGCGGGCGGGGTTCGCCGCCGGGCGGGGGCGCTGGGTGCGCAGCCCCGTCTGGTTGATCGGTCCGCGGTTGTCGCCGCGGATCGTGATGTCGTTGTTGATCACCACCGCCGCCTGCTCTTCGAACTTCGCCGTCGAGAAACCGGCGTCGCCGAGGAGTTTGCCGATGGCGGGCAGGAGGCGGCTTTCGATGATCTTCTCGTAGCGCTCGATGTCGACGAGCTGGAAGTAGTCGGCCAGCAGGTTCACCGAAGCGAGTTCGCGCAGCGAGTTCGCCGCGCCGTAGCGGTCCGGGTCCACGACGCCGGGCTCGCGCTTCGGCTGCCGGATCCACGACGCCAGGTTCAGGATGCGGCCCGGCAGGCTCGCCGGCATCTCCAGCCAGGCCAGCAGGCCCTGCCCGAGCGGGCGCAGCGAGTCCGGCCGCATCTTGTCCACCACCCGGTACTCGGCCCGGATCGGCGGGAGCACGTACGGCGTCCACTCGGCGTACAGCGTCGAGTCGTCCACCGCGACGTGCAGGAACGTCGTCAGGACCAGGTCCCGGTCCCACGTCTCCACCTGGAACGACAGGTAGTAGCGCGCCCACTCCTTCGGTTCCGTGCGGAGCCGGGCGACGTCGGCCGCGGTGAGGCGGGTGTTCGGCGGGTGCTCGATGTCCGGCAGGTACGCCGCGGCTTCCGGCTCGCCGAGGTGGTCGACGAGCTCGGTGGCCGGGGTGAACACCGCCTCGGTCACGGTCAGCCCGCCGAGCCGGTGGTCCGGGGACAACGCGTTCGCGTGGCGGAGACCGGCTACGGCCTCTCGGATCCCGTCGTACAACGCCTCGGTCGTCAGCTCCGGCCGTCCTTCGGCGTCCTCCACCCGCTCCAGCGGGATCGCCATCGACCAGGCGTCCCGCCGGAACCCGGCGCCCACGAACGGGTTGAACCCGCGGTAGACCACCAGCGGCGCTCCCGGCGCCTCGACGGCCGTGGCGCTCGACTGGTACCGGGCGAGCTGGCCGCGGAAGTCCTCGGTGAGGAGGCCGGTCAGGCTGCCGCCGTCGGCGGCCGCGCCGAACCGCTTGAAGCGCGTCGTCAGCAGGTTCCACAGGGACCAGCGCTCGATCGTCACCGTCACGCAGACGACCACCGCCAGCACGATGCCGATGACCGTCCGGGCGGTGTCGCCGCCGGACGAATCGTCGGAGTAGTCGTCGTAGTAGCGCGAGGGGTACCGGCTCCCGTAGCCGAAGATCTCGTCCGAATAGGACAGCACCAGCCAGGCGACGACGATGCCGACGCCGAGCACCGCCAACGTCTTCGGGTTGACCGTCTTCTCCGGCGCGTACGCGCTCTTCCCCGCCCGCGCGGCGATGAGCAGCAGCGACAGCACGATCCAGCCGTAGAGCAGCGGGTTGTCCCACAGCAGCCCGATGACGACGGCCATCAGCACCACCAGCAGCCCGTCGTAGTTCTTGCGGCGCGCCCGGGCCCGCACGGCTTCGGTGAGCACGCGGCCGGCGTCCAGGCCCGGTGACGGCGGGACCGGCCGGGTGGGCTCGACGAGGAACTCGGTGATGGCCCGCCGGCTGTAGGCGGGGTCGAGGTAGGAAGCGGCGCAGAGGTACCGCGTGGTGTCGTCGGCCATGCCGCCCCCTCGTCAGGCCGGGGACCCGGACAGCCCGCACTCCCGGCGCAATTTGCAGAAGGTAGCATGCAGCGCCGCAACCGGGGACGGTAATTCCGGCATCCGGGCAGGAACCGCCTCAGGACATCAGCTTCACGGTCAGTTCCCCACGGCTGCGGACCCCGACCTTGCCGAACACCGACTTGAGGTGGTCCTGCACGGTGTGCGCGGAGATGGCCAGCCGCGCCGCGATGTCCACTGTGGAGCGTCCGGCCAGCACCTCGCGGCAGACGTCGCGTTCCCGGGCGGTGAGACCGTAGGCGGCCAGCAGCACACCCAGCAGCTCCGCTCCCGAGGCGCGCTCGACGGTCACGACGGTCTCCTCGTCGCCCGCCCCGGCCAGCAACCGGCTCGCGCGCAGGACGATCCACCCGCCGCGGGCGTCGCGGACCCGGGCGCGGAACGTCCCCGTCGCGGCCGCGCGGGCCCCGGTCACCACCGCGCGCACCAGGACGGCGAACCGGCCCGGGGCGATCTCGTCGAGCTCGGCGCGCCACGCCTCGGCCGCCGCCGTGGCGGCGCGCTGCCTGCCGTCCGGACCGACCACCACGATCGCCGGTTCGGCCCGCTCTCCTGCCCGGCCGGTGCGGGCGGCCACCCGCGTCGCCGCGGCCAGCGCCGGGCCCACGGACGTCAGGAACCCGACCTCGCGGTCACTGAACTCGCCGCGCCGGACCAGGCCGGCCGCGCCCCAGGAGACGCCGTCGACCCGGAACACCACCCGCAGCTCGTGGCCGAGCCCCAGCGGCCGCCAGACCTCGGTGAGCCGGCCGCTGCGCTCGACCACGCGGCGGGGCAGGTCGGACAGCCGCGCCACCGGCACCGGCCGCTGTGACATCCGGGGCTTCGCCCCGGGCCGGGGGCTCCGCCACCCGGAACCCCCACAAGCAGCTGAGCCGGCTCGGCGAAGGTGTGCGGCTGCGCACCGTCGTACTCGTAGGTCGCCAGCAGCGGCTCGTACTCGCCGGGGATGCGGGCCCGGCCGCTGGTCATCGAGCTGATCACCGCGGTGTCCGGGTCGAGCGACGCCCAGCACGTCAGCTCGGCGGGCACCACGCGGTCGACCAGCTCGATGGCGGCGGCGTGCAGCTCGGCGACGCCGAGGCCCGCGGTCGCGAGCGCGGCGACGTCCCGCCGCACTCCCTGCGCCCGGCCGTCCCACATGGACGCAGTATGCGCCGGTCGCCGCCGGGCGCGGTATCCCACATTTCCGGGATGGCTCGCCCGGCGGGCGGTTCCCACGTCGGCGCCATGACCCACTTCAGCGCACCGGGCGAAGGCCCGGAACTCGACAGCAAGGACGCGCGCATCACCGTCAAGGTCGGCGCGGAGCACACCGGCGGCGCGTACGAGGTGTTCGAGGTCGACGCGCCGCGCGGGCCCTCGGTCCCGCCGCACACCGAGCCCTGGGCGAAGAGCTTCTACGTGCTGCACGGGCGTCTCACGGTGTACGTGGACGGCGAGCTCCACGACCTGGGCCCCGGAGCGTCGATCAGCATCCCGGCGGGCGCCGTCAACACGTTCACGGTGCACACGCCGTCGGCGCAGTTCCTGGCGGTGTGCCTGACGGACGGGATGGGCCGGTTCTTCCGCGCCGTCGACGAGGCACCGGCGGAGCGGATCCCGGAGATCGCCGGGCGGCACGGGATCGGGTTCGCGCCGTGAACGCCGTCGCGCAGGTCTTCGCCGGGCTGGCGGTGCTGGTGCACCTGCTGGCGTTCGCCTGGGAAGTGGTGCTGTTCGAGCGGCCGGGCGTGCACGAGGGCATCTTCAAGATCCCGTCGGCGAACCTGCCCGCCACCCGGCTGTGGTCGTTCAACGTCGGCTTCTACAACCTCTTCCTGGCCGCCGGCCCGGTGCTCGGGCTGGTCCTGCTGCACACCGGACACGCCGACACCGGGCGGTCGCTGGTGCTCTACTGCTGCGGGTTCATGCTGCTGGCCGGGATCGCACTGGGGGTGTCGGACGCGCTCGCCCTCAGCCGCCCCCGCGGTGCGGGCCGCGGCGGGGCCCTCGCCCAGGCGCTGCCTCCGCTGGGCGCGCTGGTCGCGGCGCTGTTCTAACTCTGCCCGGTCAGCTGCTCGCTCCACGCCCGGATGGCCGCGGCCTGCTCGGGTGTGAGCCGGTCGAGGACGAGGCGGCGGATGTTGGCGCCGTGGGCGCGCACCGCGCTTTCCGCCGTCCGGCGGCCTTCGGCGGTCAGCTCGATCCCGGTGCGCCTGCCGGTCGCGCCGTCCTCGGTGCGGGCCACCAAACCGCGGTTCTCCATCCGGGTCAGCAGGTGCGCGACGCGGCTCTTCTCCCAGGCGAGCGCGTCGGCCAGCTCGCCGACGCGCATCGGGCCGGTCAACGTCATCAACACACTGAACTCGGCCTTCGAGATACCGCAGTCGCGCTGCAGCCCCCGGTCGAGTTCGCGGGCGAGCAGCCGCTGGGCACGCATCCAGGTGTCCCAGAACTCCCACTCCGCCGGCTCCAACATGGGAGTAGCATACAGAGTTGACGCGTCAACTCTTGGAGGAGAGCGATGAAGACACTGCTGCGCGGCGGCATGGTGGTCAGCATGGACCCGGCGCTCGGGGACCTGCCCCGTGGCGACGTCCTCGTCGAGGACGGCCGGATCGCCGCCGTCGCTCCGGAAATCGAGGCCGACGGCGCCGAGGTCGTCGACGCGACGGGCAAGATCGTGCTGCCCGGCTTCGTCGACACACACCGGCACACCTGGCAGACCGCGTTCCGCGGCCTCGGCGCGGACTGGACGTTCGACCAGTACCGCGTCGCCGCGCACGGCACGCTCAAACCGCACTACCGGCCCGAGGACGTCTACCTGGGCAACCTCCTCGGCCGGCTCGAAGCCCTGAACTCCGGCGTCACGACCATGCTCGACTGGTTCCACTGCGCCCTCCGCCCGGAGAACGCCGACGCCGCCATCGCCGGCCTGCACGACGCACCCGGCCACTCGATCTTCTGCTACGGCGCCGACGGACCCGACATCGCGCCGGAGATCCGCCGGGTGCGCAAGCTGCTGCCGGGCGAGGACATGGTGCTCGGCCTGCGCGGGCCGGTGATCTCCACAATGGACGAAACCGCCGCCGATGTCCTGCTGGCGCGGGAACTCGGGCTGCCGGTGAGCGTGCACGTCCACGGCACCGGTGGCTGGCGCCACGGCGACCGGCCGATCGCCGGGATGGCCGAGCGCGGGCTGCTCGACGAGCGCACCACGGTCGTGCACGGCAACGGCCTGTCCGACGACCAGCTCGGGATGCTGGCCGAGGCGGGGGCTTCGGTGTCGGTCAGCCCCGACGTCGAGCTGAAGATGGGCTTCGGGCCGCCGGTGACCGGCCGGGCGCTCGCCGCCGGTATCCGGCCGACGCTGTCGGTCGACGACTGCCTGTCGGCCGGTGGTGACCTGTTCGGCGCGATGCGCACGGCGCTGGCCGTCGACCGCGGCCTCACGACGCGGACCGTCCTCGAGTGCGCCACGGTGAACGGCGCCCTGGCCTGCGAGCGCAACGCCGGCAGCCTCACCCCCGGCAAGGACGCCGACCTCGTCCTGCTCGACGCCGAGGACCTCTCGGTCTTCCCCGTCAACGACCCGGTCGGCACGATCGTCAGCGCCGGCCACCCCGGCCTGGTGGACAGCGTCTACGTCGCCGGGAAGCCGGTCAAACGGCACGGGCGCCTGCTCGGTGTCGACCTGCCGCCGTTGCGCGCGCGACTCCTGGAGTCGCGCGCGCGGATCGCCGGCGCCTCCCGGATCGGTCAGGAAGCCGAGGTCACGCGGTAGACGTCGTAGACGCCTTCCACGCCGCGGACCACCTTGAGGACGTGGCCGAGGTGCTTCGGGTCGCCCATCTCGAACGAGAAGCGGCTGACCGCGACCCGGTCCCGGGACGTGGTCACCGACGCCGACAGGATGTTGACCTTCTCGTCGGCCAGCACCTTGGTCACGTCCGAGAGCAGGCGGTGCCGGTCGAGCGCCTCGACCTGGATGGCCACCAGGAACACCGACGACGCCGAGGGCGCCCACTCGACCTCGACCAGCCGCTCGGGCTGGGACTGCAGGTCACCGGCGTTCGTGCAGTCGGTTCGGTGCACCGACACACCGCCGCCGCGGGTGACGAACCCGAGGATCTCGTCGCCCGGCACCGGGGTGCAGCAGCGGGCCAGCTTCGCCCAGACGTCACTGGCGCCCTTGACCACCACGCCGACGTCGTTGGAGCCGCGGCGCCGCGTCACCGTGGACGGCGTCGCGCGCTCGGCGAGCTCCTCCTCGGCCGCGTCGACGCCGCCGATCAGCGCCACCAGCCGCTGGACGACGTGCTTCGCGCTCGTGTGGCCCTCGCCGACCGCCGCGTACAGCGACGAGATGTCGGCGTGGCGCAGTTCGGTGGCCACCGCGCCCATGGACTCCGCGGAGACCAGCCGCTGGATCGGCAGGCCGACCTTGCGGATCTCCTTGGTGATGGCTTCCTTGCCGCCCTCGATCGCCTCGTCGCGGCGTTCCTTGGCGAACCACTGCCGGATCTTGGCGCGGGCCTTCGGCGAGCCGGCGAACTGCAGCCAGTCGCGCGACGGACCGGCGTTCTCCGCCTTCGACGTGAAGATCTCGACGACTTCGCCGTTTTCCAGCTTGCGTTCGAGCGCGACCAGCCTGCCGTTGACGCGGGCGCCGATGCAGCGGTGGCCGACCTCGGTGTGCACGGCGTAGGCGAAGTCGACCGGCGTCGAGTCGACCGGCAGCGTGATCACGTCACCCTTCGGGGTGAAGACGAAGATCTCGCGCGCGGCCAGCTCGTAGCGCAGCGACTCCAGGAAGTCGCCCGGGTCCGCCGCTTCCCGCTGCCAGTCGAGGAGCTGGCGCATCCACGCCATCTCGTCGACGTCCATGGCGTTGCCGGTGTGCGTGCCCTTGGTTTCCTTGTAGCGCCAGTGCGCGGCGATGCCGTACTCGGCCGTGCGGTGCATCTCGTAGGTGCGGATCTGCACCTCGAGGGGCTTGCCGTCCGGGCCGATCACCGTGGTGTGCAGCGACTGGTAGACGCCGAAGCGCGGCTGGGCGATGTAGTCCTTGAACCGGCCGGGCACCGGCTGCCAGAGCGCGTGCACGACACCCATCGCCGCGTAGCAGTCGCGGACGTCCTCGACCAGGATCCGGACGCCGACCAGGTCGTGGATGTCGTCCAGGTCGCGGCCGCGGACGATCATCTTCTGGTGGATCGAGTAGTAGTGCTTGGGCCGCCCCTCGACCTTCGCGGTGATCCGCGACGAGACCAGGTTGCTGGTCAGGTCCGTGATCACCGAGCGCAGGTAGATGTCGCGCGAGGGCGCGCGGTCGGCGACCAGGCGCACGATCTCGTCGTACTTCTTGGGCTGCAGGATGGCGAACGCGAGGTCCTCCAGCTCCCACTTCACCGTGGCCATGCCGAGCCGGTGGGCCAGCGGCGCGAGCACTTCGAGGGTTTCGCGGGCCTTGCGGGCCTGCTTCTCCGGCGGCAGGAAGCGCATGGTGCGCATGTTGTGCAGCCGGTCGGCGAGCTTGATGACCAGCACCCGGGGGTCCTTGGCCATCGCGATGACCATCTTGCGGATGGTCTCGGCCTCGGCGGACGAGCCGAGCTGCACCTTGTCGAGCTTCGTGACGCCGTCGACCAGCTCGGCGACCTTCTCGCCGAAGTCGGCCTTCAGGCTCTCGACGGCGTACCCGGTGTCCTCGACCGTGTCGTGCAGCAGGGCCGCGACCAGCGTCGTGGTGTCCATGCCCAGCTCGGCGAGGATGGTGGCGACGGCCAGCGGGTGGGTGATGTACGGGTCACCGGACTTGCGCCGCTGGTTGCGGTGCAGTTCCTCGGCGACGTCGTAGGCGCGCTGGAGCAGGCCCAGGTCGGCGTTGGGGTGCAGCTCGCGGTGGATGACGGCCAGTGGCTCGAGGACCTGCTTGACCGGGGCGGCGCGCTGCGCGGTGATCCGCCGGGCGAGCCGCGCCCGGACCCGCCGGGTCGCGGACGGGTTCGGCGCCGCACCGTTCGGCTTCGGCGGCGCGGGCTGTGCCGCCGCCTGCCCGTTCTGCTGGGCGCCCTGCTTCGCGGGCACCGCGGCGTCGAGCTCCTGGCTCACCCGCACCTCCTGCTGCTCGTGCGGCCTTCGGACCACCAGGGTAGCCGTTGCGCCTCGCAGCCCTGTCGGGTGCGCCCGTTCAGGGGGATGTGGGCCCCGCCACCAGGCGGTTCACGTCACTCGCGTGATCCGGGCCGTCACCGACGTGATCGGAGCCGGAACTCGCGAGTTCCGGCTCCGATCACGCGAGTTCCGGCGGGGATCACGCGGGTGACGAGTTCAGCAGGTCTGGAGGGCGTGGACCTTGCGGTCGCCGAGGACCTGGCGGCCGCCGAGGGCGGCCAGTTCGAGGACCACGGACACGCTGTCGACCACCGCGCCCGCGTCCTCCAGGAGCTTGCCGGTGGCCGCGACCGTGCCGCCGGTGGCCAGGACGTCGTCGAGGATCGCGATGCGCTGGCCCGGCCGGACCACGCCGGCCGGCAGCTCGACCGTGGCCGTGCCGTACTCCAGGGCGTAGTCGACGCGGCCCGCCACCGCCGGCAGCTTGCCCGGCTTGCGGATCAGCACCACGCCGAGGCCACGGGCGTACCCGACGGCCGCGGCGAGGAGGAAGCCGCGGGCCTCCACGCCGGCGAGCGCCTCGACCGAAGGATCGAGGGTGCCCGCCAGCGCGTCGGTCACCGCCTTGAACGCACCCGCGTCCGCGAAGAGCGGGCTGAGGTCGCGGAACAGGACACCGGGCTCCGGGAAGTCCGGCACCTCGGCGATCAGGCCGAGGGCGTCGTCGAGCTGCACGTCAGCGCTTCCGCTTCCCGGCCGGGCGCTGCTTCTGGATCCGGGCGGGGACGCTGGCCGCGGCTGCGTACGCCTTCTCCTTGCGCAGTTCCTTCGCGAGCGCGTCGTCGTCCGAGGCGTCGAAGTCCTCGCCCGACGCCGCCTTGCGCTCCTGGCTGACCCGGCGCTGGCGGACCCGCTCGGCCTGCTGCGCATACTTCGGGTCGCGCATCTTGAAGTCGACCAGCAGCGGCGTGGCCAGCGCGACCGACGACAGGACGCCGACGAGGGTACCGGTGAGCTGCACCAGCGCCAGGTCCTGCAGCGTGCCCGAGCCGAGCAGCACGTACCCGACGATCAGCAGGCCGAGGATCGGCAGCAACGCGATGAACGCCGTGTTGAACGACCGCATCAGGGTCTGGTTCAGCGCGAGGTTCGCGGCCTCGGCGTACGTGCGGCGGGTGAGGCCGAGCAGGCCGCGGGTGTTCTCGCGGACCTTGTCGAACACCACCACCGTGTCGTAGAGCGAGAACCCGAGGATGGTCAGCAGGCCGATCACGGTCGCCGGGGTGACCTCGAAGCCGATCAGTGAGTAGACACCCGCGGTGACCAGGATGTCGTGCAGCAGCGAGATCAGCGCGGCCAGTGCCATCCGCCCGTCGAAGTAGATCGCCAGGAAGATGACCACCGCGACGAGGAACACGCCGAGCGCGATCAGCGCCTTCTGCGAGATCTCGCCACCCCAGGACGCGCTCACCGCGCTGTCGCTGATGGCCTGGACGCTGGGCTGGCCGTTGGTGCCCTTCGGGCCCAGGTCCTGGAACAGGCCCTGCTTCAGCTTCGCGACGTCGGCCGCGTTCAGCGTGTCGGTGCGGATCTGGATGGTCGCGGCGTTGCCGGTGCCGACCTTCTGCGCCTCCGAGGCCGGGTGGCCGAGAGCCTTCTGGAACGACTCCTTCGCCTGCTCCTCGGTGATCACGCCGTGGATGCCGTTGGCCGGCATCTGGATCTGCGTGCCGCCCTCGAACTCGATGCCGAGGTTGAAGCCGCGGAAGATCATCGAGGCGAGGCACACCAGCACCAGCGCCGAGAAGAAGATGTACCAGCGCTTGCGCTTGCCGACGACGTCGAACGCGCCAGTGCCCACGTACAGCCGGTGGAAGACGCTTTCCTTCTTGCCGGGCTTCGTCGTCGCCTTGGCGTTGCCTTCGGCGTCCGTGCCCAGTTCTTCGACCCCCACGTCAGGCCTCCTTCACGTTCGCGCGGCCGACCGTGGTCGACTTCTTACGCTGCGAACCCACTTGCTGCACGGCGCCGAGGCCCAGGTGCCTCGGATTGGACAGGAACGTGTTCTTCGATGTGGACACCATGGCCACCAGCGGGTGCGTCACCAGGTACACGACGACCAGGTCGAGCACCGTGGACATGCCGAGGGTGAACGCGAAGCCCTGGACGTCGCCGACCGCGATGACGTACAGGATGGCCGCGGCCAGGAAGCTCACCGCGTCCGACGCCAGGATGGTGCGCCGGGCGCGGACCCAGCCGCGCGGCACCGCGGACCGGAACGTCCGGCCCTCCCGGATCTCGTCCTTGAGCCGTTCGAAGTAGATGACGAACGAGTCCGCCGTGATGCCGATCGCGATGATCAGGCCGGCGATGCCCGCGAGGTCCAGCGTGTAGCCGATCCACCGGCCGAGCAGCACCAGCACCGCGAACACCAGCGCGCCGGACAGGGCCAGCGACAGGATGGTGAGCACGCCGAGCAGCCGGTAGTAGAACAGGCAGTAGATGAACACGACCAGCAGCCCGATGCCGCCGGCGATCAGGCCGGCCTCCAGCGAGGCCAGGCCGAGGGTCGCCGACACCGTGGTCGCGTCCGACGAGGCGAACGACAGCGGCAGCGAACCGTACTTCAGGATGTCCGAGAGGTCCTTCGCCTCGGTCTGCGTGAACTTGCCGGTGATCTGGGTGTTGCCGTCGAGGATGGCCACCTGGATGTTCGGCGCGGAGACGACCTGCGTGTCGAGCACGAACGCGGCCTGCTGGCCGGTGTTCTTCGAGGTGAAGTCGGCCCAGATCTTGGTGCCCTCGCTCTTGAAGCTGAGGTTCACCACCCACTGGCCGCGCTGCTGGTCGTAGCCCGAGGTCGAGTCGGCGATCTCGGTGCCCGGCAGGAACTCCGGCTCCAGCAGGTACTTGTAGGTGTTGTGGTCACCGCAGGCCACCAACGGCAGCTTCGGGTCGTCGTTGCCTTCGAGGGCGTCCTTGGCGTTCGGCGCGCAGGTCAGCGCGGCCATCGCCTTCGAGACGAGCTCCTGGTTCGGCTGGCCGTCCGCGCCGATCAGCTGGGGGTTCTGCCGGAGGGCCTTGGCGGCCTGGATCTCCTTCGCCGTTTCCGCGTCGACCGAGCCGTCGGCGGGCGCGGGCGCCGGAGCCGACGACGTGGGCGGCGGGGTGCTGCTGCTCGGCGCGGCCGGCGTGGTGTTCTGCTGCGGCGCGGCCGCGGCGCCGCCACCGCCCCCGGCCGTCGGCGGCGCACTGGCCGAGGTCGTCGGCGGCTTGGTGGCCGTCGCGCCCGAAGGCGGCGTGCTCGGCGCGCCCGAGGTCGGGGTGCCGGTGGCCGGCGGCGGGGTGTTCGTCTGCGGCGGCACCACCGGCTGGGTGGCGCTCGAGACGACCTTCCGGAAGCCCAGCTTCGCGGTCTTGCCCAGGTTCTTCGCCTGGTCGCCCTGCTCGCCGGGGACGGTGATGACGACGTTGTTGCCGTCGAGGAGGACCTCGGTGCCGCTGACGCCGATCCCGTTGACGCGCCGCTCGATGATCTGACGCGCCTGGTTCAGGGACTCCCGGGTCGGCTGGCCGCCGTCGGGGGTGCGGGCGGTGAGCGTGACCCGGGTGCCGCCCTGCAGGTCGATGCCCAGTTTCGGGGTCGGCTTGTGGTTGCCGGTGAGGAACACCAGCGCGTACAGGACGATCACGATCAGGGCGAACAGGGCGAGATAGCGTCCCGGGCGGAGATGCCCGGCTGAAGCTGCCACGGTGCTTCGGTCTCCTCGGACGGGGTGGACCCCAACGTTGCGGTGCCCGCCCGGAGGGTTACCGGGAGGGACTGTGTGCGATTCACTCCCGGGCACGGGTATGACGGCGGACACGCACGCAGCACCGAGACACTACTCGGTGCTGCGTGAGCCCGGCGTGCGAGGCCACACCGACTTTCGTCGGGATTCCCGCCCGGCCCAGGAGTGCCGCGAAAGTTACTTCTTGCCGTGCTCCAGCGGCGGCGCCACCTGCGCGGTGGTCTGCGGCTCATCGGTCTTGACGGCGGTGGCGGACTCGATGACGGCCGGCTCTTCGGCGGGGGTCTCGACGACCTCGTCGGCGGCGTCTTCCTCGGTCTCGACGACCGGCTCGACCTTCTCGCGGACCGCGAGCCGCAGCCAGGTGGTGACGACGCCGGGGGCGATCTCGATGTCGATCGTGGTGTCACCGGAGGCGTCGGCGACGGTGCCGTAAAGACCGGAAGTGGTCATCACGCGGTCACCGGGGGCGATGCTGTTCTGCAGCTCCTGTTGCGCCGCCTGCTGCTTCTTCTGCTTGCGCGTGCTCATCACCAGCGGCACGGCGAGGACGAGCACGAGCAGCAGGGGCAGCAATAGCTGTTGCATGATTCTCCGTTCGACGGACACCGGGCCCAGCCGAAATGTCCGGTTTTTGGGTATGTGCTCCGGTCAAGTGTGCCAGGTACCAGCGCGGACGCCAGCACCCACCCGCCGGTACGGGCCGCTCACGGCTGTTCGAACAGCGACGGCCCGCCCTGGTCGGGACGCCCCGGGAGGTCCGCGGGCGGCACCATGCCGAGGTGTTCCCACGCGGTCGCGGTCGCGACGCGGCCGCGCGGGGTGCGGGCGAGCATACCGGCGCGCACCAGGTAGGGCTCGCACACCTCTTCCACGGTGGTCGCCTCCTCCCCCACGGCCACCGCCAGCGTCGAGATGCCCACCGGCCCGCCGCCGAACGACCTGGTCAGCGCCGTGAGCACGGCCCGGTCGAGCCGGTCGAGGCCGAGCTCGTCGACGTCGTAGACGGCCAGCGCGGCCCGGGCGACCTCGCGGGTCACCTTGCCGTCGGCGCGGACCTCGGCGTAGTCGCGGACGCGCCGCAGCAGCCGGTTCGCGATCCGGGGCGTGCCCCGGGAGCGGCGGGCGATCTCGGCGCACCCGTCGCGGTCGATCGGGATGTCGAGGATGGTCGCGGCCCGGCGGACGACCAGCTCCAGCTCGACGTCGGTGTAGAACTCCATCTGGCCGGTGAAGCCGAACCGGTCGCGCAGCGGGCCGGTCAGCGAGCCGGACCGGGTGGTCGCCCCGACCAGCGTGAACGGCGCGATCTCCAGCGGGATGCTGGTGGCGCCGGGCCCCTTGCCGACGACGACGTCGACCCGGAAGTCCTCCATCGCCAGGTAGAGCATCTCCTCGGCGGGCCGGGCGATGCGGTGGATCTCGTCGATGAACAGGACGTCGCCGGGCGCGAGGTTGGACAGCATCGCGGCGAGGTCGCCTGCCCGTTCCAGCGCGGGCCCGGAGGTGATCCGGATGGCCGCGCCCAGCTCGGCGGCGACGATCATCGCCATCGACGTCTTGCCCAGCCCTGGCGGCCCGGACAGCAGGACGTGGTCGGGCGGCACGCCACGGCGGCGCGCGCTCTCCAGCACCAGTTCCAGCTGCTCGCGCACGCGCGGCTGGCCGACGAACTCGTCGAGCTTGCGGGGCCGCAGAGTGCCCTCGACGTTCTCCTCACCGGTCTGGGCCCACGCCGAGAGGGCTTCTTCTTCCTCCACGGCTTCATACTCCACGGCCGGGCCTACCGCTTCCGGCCGAGGGTGGCCAGTGCGGCGCGCAGCACGCTGGCGGTCGTGTGGCCGTCACCGTCGGCGAGGACCTTGTCCACGGCCTGCTCGGCCTGCTTGGCCGGGAACCCGAGGCCGGCGAGCGCCTCGACGACCTCGGCCCGCAGCGCGCCGGGAGCGGTGACGGCGGGGGCGTCACCGGTGGCGCCGAGGGCGGTGACCTTGTCGCGCAGTTCGAGGGTGAGCCGCTCGGCGCCCTTGCGGCCGATGCCGGGCACCGACGTCAGCACGGTGATGTTGCCTTCGACCAGCGCGGCACGCAGCTTGTCCGGGTCCAGCACGGCGAGGGTGGCCAGCGCCAGCCGCGGCCCGATGCCGGACACCGTCTGCAGCAGCCCGAACAGCTCGCGGGCGTCGGCGTCGGCGAAGCCGAACAGCGTCAGCGAGTCCTCGCGCACGACCAGCGCGGTGTGCAGGCGGGCCTCTTCGCCGCGGCGGAGGGTGGCCAGCGTCGCCGGGGTGGCCTGCACGGCGAAGCCGACCCCGCCGACCTCGACCACGACGTGGTCGAGACCGACCGACAGGACTTCTCCGCGTACCGACGAGATCATCGTGCTGCTCCAGGGTTCTTCGCTTGCTTCGCCGCGGCGGCGAGCCGGGCTTTGTGCGTGCGGGCCATCTCGGCCGCGCGGGCTTCGGCCTCGGCGAGCCGGGCCCGCATCGGCTCCCGCCAGAGGTGGCAGATGGCCAGGGCGAGGGCGTCCGCGGCGTCGGCGGGGTGGGGGGCGACCTCGAGGTTGAGCAGGCGCATCACCATGGCCGTGACCTGGGCCTTGTCGGCCCGGCCGGACCCGCTGACGGCCGCCTTGACCTCGCTCGGGGTGTGGAACACGACCGGCAGGCCGCGGCGCGCGGCGGCGAGGGCGACCACGCCACCGGCCTGGGCGGTGCCCATCGCGGTGCGGACGTTGTGCTGGGCGAAGACCCGCTCGACCGCCACCGCGGCCGGCTTGTACTTGTCCATCCAGCGTTCGACCTCGTCGGAGATGCCGAGCAGGCGGTGGGCCAGGTCGGCGTCCGGCGGCGTCCGCACGACGTCGACGGCGACGCAGCGGACCGCCCGGCCCCTGCCGCCGTCGACCACGCCCAGGCCGCACCTGGTCAGACCGGGGTCGACCCCGAGCACCCGCACCCGCATTCCTCCCGCCGCGAACACCAGTTCGAGCTTGCAGGCTACTGGGGCACGTCTGCGGCAGGATGGACGACATGCCGCAGCCGTCGGATTTCGTCACCCACCTGGGTCTCCAGCCGCTCCCGGTCGAAGGCGGGCAGTGGGCGCAGAGCTGGCGCTCGGCCGACGGGTCGGCGATCTACTACCTGCTCGTCGCGCCCGAACGCTCCGCGCCGCACCGGCTCGACCGGGTCGAGGTCTACGCCCACCACGCGGGCGCGCCCGCGGCGATGCTGCTGCTGCACCCGGACGGCTCGGTCGAGCGGCCGGTGCTGGGGACCGACGTCGCCGCCGGGGAACGCCCGCAGGTGGTGGTGCCCGCCGGGACGTGGCAGGCGACCGTCACGCTCGGCGCGTGGAGCCTGCTGGGCACGGTCGTCGTGCCGCCCTACACCGACGACTGCGTCGAGTTCGCGCCCGCCGCGGAACTGGCGCAGCGGTACCCGGAAGCGGCCGCCGACCTGCGGAAGTTCTAGGGGTCAGTGCTAGGGGCCGTCGACGCCGGGGGTCCAGCTTTCCGGGTCGCCGCTCCCGGTCAGCACCGGCTGCCACCGCGCGAAGCCCTCGGGGGCGTCCGGGTGCCAGGGGAACTTGCCCTCCGGCGTCGCGACGATCAGCTGCAGCGCCGGGAAGTCGCCGTCCGGGTAGATGAGGAACGCGCTGCCGAAGTACTCGGGGTAGTGGCCCTTGTCGACGCGCTCGAGGACCACCGGGACGCCGTCGAAGAAGTCGTCGTAGCGCCGGCCGACCTCGAAGATCTCGCCGTTGGCGGCGCGGTCGACGTAGGCGTCGAGCAGCACCTGCCCCATCTGGCCGGGCAGCCCGACCACGACGGCCTCCGGCACGTTGTGCAGCGCCCACGCGCAGGCGGTGAAGGAGTAGCCGGCGCCTTCGTCGTCCGAGGCGACGTTGATGACGGCGTTGCCGCGTTCCTTGGCCTGCCCCTCGATCCATTCGATCAGGCGCACTTCGTCCGCGGACAGCTCGGCGGTGATGTCGGCGGCAGCGGCGGGGGTCGTCGAAGTCACGGCGCACATTCTGCCTGACGAACCGGCGGGAACACAGGGCCCGGGCCGGAAAGTTTCCGGCCCGGGCCCCAAAGCGTTGCGACGCAAGGGAAAACTCAGCCGACTTCGGCGAGCACCTCGTCCGAGACATCGAAGTTGGCGTACACGTTCTGGACGTCGTCGCAGTCTTCGAGGGCGTCGATCAGCTTGAAGACCTTCTTCGCGCCGTCCGCGTCGAGCGGGACGCTCACCGAAGGCAGGAACGTCAGGTCGGCCGACTCGTATTCGAAGCCGGCGTCCTGCAGCGCCTTGCGGACCGGGACCAGGTCGGTCGCCTCGGAGACGATCTCGAAGCTCTCGCCGAGGTCGTTGACCTCTTCGGCACCGGCGTCGAGGACCGCCATGAGGACGTCGTCCTCGGCCGCGTCACCCTTGGGCATCAGCACGACGCCCTTGCGGTTGAACAGGTAGGCCACCGAACCCGGGTCGGCGAGCGAGCCGCCGTTGCGGGTCAGCGCGGTCCGGACCTCCGACGCGGCGCGGTTGCGGTTGTCGGTGAGGCACTCGATCAGGACGGCGACGCCGTTCGGGCCGTAGCCTTCGTAGGTGATGGTCTGCCAGTCGGCGCCACCGGCCTCTTCACCGGCGCCGCGCTTGCGGGCGCGCTCGATGTTGTCCTGCGGGACCGAGTTCTTCTTGGCCTTCTGGATGGCGTCGTAGAGCGTGGGGTTGCCGTCCGGGTCGCCACCACCGGTGCCCGTGCGGGCGGCCACCTCGATGTTCTTGATCAACCGCGCGAAGAGCTTGCCGCGCTTCGCGTCGAGGTTGGCCTTCTTGTGCTTCGTGGTGGCCCACTTGGAGTGGCCGCTCATCTCTCCTCCATCTGTTCCGTACCCCGGCCGGGCACCGCGTCTCAGGCAGCCTTTCGCACGAGGTCGACGAACAGCCGGTGCACCCGCACGTCGGGCGTGAGTTCCGGGTGGAACGCGGTCGCCAGCACCGCCCCTTGCCGGACCGCGACGATCCTAGCGGTGTCGTCGTCCACGCCCGGCACACCGCTGACGGTGGCCAGCACCTCGACGTCGTCACCGGCCTTCTCGACCCAGGGAGCGCGGATGAAGACGGCACGGACTTCGCCGTCCACGCCGGCGAAGTCCAGGTCGGCCTCGAAGGAGTCGACCTGCCTGCCGAAGGCGTTGCGCCGCACGACGACGTCGAGCCCGCCGAGCTGCTGCTGGTCGGGCCGCCCGTCGAGGGTCTGCCGGGCCAGCAGGATCATCCCGGCGCACGAGCCGAAGGCGGGCATGCCCTCGGCGATCCGCGCCCGCAGGGGCTCCAGCAGTTCGAAGCTCTCCAGCAGCCGCGACATCGTGGTCGACTCGCCGCCGGGCAGCACCAGGCCGTCCACTTCGGACAGCTCGGCGGCCCGCCGGACGGGCACGGCCCGCGCACCCGCTTCGGCCAGCATGGCGACGTGCTCCCGCACGGCACCCTGCATGGCGAGCACACCGATGACCGGTTCCGACGACACTCCTGCCACCCGACCTCCCGAAAGACCTTCCCACCAGCCTAGACGCACCGGCCGGACGCCTTACCGGCAGGTCAGCCCCGGTCCCGCGGCCCACCCTCCCCGTGCCCGGCGGGGCATCACGCGTGATGGGCGGGGCATCAAGCGTGACTGGGCGGGCATCACGTGTGTCCGGCGGGGCATCGGGGTGATGCCTCTCCGATCACGCGTGATGCCCCTCCGATCACGCGTGGAGCCCGGCTGGTCACGGGTGATGCCTCGTTCGGCACGTCGACGTCCGGGTCAGGGGACGCCGGCCAGCCTCAGCAGGGCGGCCGTGGCCGCGGCGGCGACCACCACCAGCGCGAACGGGGCCTTCCGCCAGGCCAGCACCCCGGCCACCAGCACCCCGGCCGGCCGGGCGATGCCCGCGAAGCCGTGGCCCTCGGTCAGCGCGCTGACCGCGACCAGCGCCGCCAGCAGGACCACCGCCGCCAGGGCCATCAGCCGCTCGACCCGGGGTGTCAGCTTCACCCGGCTGCGCAACGCCGGCCCCGCGAAGCGGAAGGCGAACGTGCCTGCGGCCAGCACCGCGGTGGCGACCAGCAGTTCCGTCCCGTCCATCAGCGCGCCTCCTCCAGCTCCGGTTCCTTGGCGGCGACGCCGGCGAGCACCCCGGCCAGTGCGAGCAGCACCGGCAGCCCGGCCGGCAGGAACGGCGTCGCGGCCAGGGCGACCAGCACCCCGATCAGCACCGGCAGCCGGGCCGCCTTGTCCCGCAGGGAGGGCAGGACCAGGGCCAGCAGCACCGCCGGGAACGCCGCGTCGAGGCCGAAGGCGTCCGTGTCGCTGATCGCCGTTCCCGCGTACGCGCCGGCGACCACGCCGATGTTCCAGCTGGCGAACAGGCCGATCCCGCACGCCCAGTAGGCCGCACGACGGCGGTGCGCCTCGCGCTCGGCCAGCGCGAACGCGACCGATTCGTCGATCATCAGGTGACTGCCGGCCAGCCGGGCGGCCCACCGCTTGCCCAGCACGTCGCCGAGCGCGAAGCCGAACGGCAGGTGCCGCGCGTTGGCCAGCAGCCCGGCCAGCACCGCGGCGAACGGGTTGCCGCCCGCGGCCACGATCCCGACGAACATGAACTGCGACGCCCCGGCGAAGACCAGCAGCGACATCAGCATCGGCAGCCACAGCGGGAAGCCGGAACTCACCGCGATGGCGCCGTAGGACACGCCCACGAGACAATCGGCGAGACAGACCAGACCGATGTCACGGGCGAGGGCCCGATCGAGTGTTCGCCATATCGAACGCATGTGTTCTATGGTGAACGGTAGGCCACGTGTTCGTCAAGGCGAACAGACAGACCGATGGAGCGAACGGCATGTCGCAGGAAACCACCGGGGCGCCGCTGGACATCATCGCGGCGTCGCTGCGCCGCGAGCGGACCCGAGCGGGGCTGTCCCTGACCGAGGTCGCGCGCCGCGCCGGCCTGGCCAAGTCCACGCTCTCGCAGCTGGAGTCCGGCACCGGCAACCCCAGCGTCGAGACGCTGTGGGCGCTCGGCGTCGCCCTGGACGTGCCGTTCTCCCGGCTGGTCGAACCCGAACGGCCCAAGGTCCGCGTGGTGCGGGCGGGCAAGGGGCCGACGGTGTTCGCCGAACACGCCGACTACGCCTGCACGCTCCTGTCGGCCTGCCCCACCGGCGCGCGCCGCGACATCTACGTCGTCCGCGGAGAGCCGGGCACGCCCCGGCGCTCCGACCCGCACATGACCGGGGTGGTCGAGCACATCGTGCTGTGCGCGGGCCGGGCCCGCATCGGCGTCATGGACGACCCGGAGGAACTGCTGCCCGGGGACTACATCTGCTACCCCGGCGACGTCCCGCACATCTTCGAAGCCCTGGAGCCGGGCACCTACGGCGTCGAGATCTCCGAATACGTCTGAGCCTTCGACGCGCGCCAGCGCCCGGGCGGCGTCCCGTGGTGGCGCTTGAACGCGGCGGCGAACGAGAACTCCGACGAGTACCCCAGTGAGTGCGCGATCGCGGCCAGCCCGGCGTCGCCGTCGCGCAGCTGCTCACGCGCCAGCGCCATGCGCCAGTCGGCGACGTAGGTCAGCGGGGCCACGCCGAGCAGCCCGGTGAACCGCCGGGCGAACGTCGCCCGGGAAAGCGCTGCCTCGTCGGCGAGGTCGGCGACCGTCCACGCGCGCGCCGGGGCCTCGTGCACCGCACGCAGGGCGGCCCCCACCGCCGGGTCGTCCATCGCGCGGAACCACGCCGGCGCGGTCTGCACGTCGGCGGCGAGCTGTTCGCGCAGCACCTGGACCAGGACGACGTCGAGCAGGCTGTCCAGCAGCGCCTGCTGCCCCGGCGCGTCACGCAGGATCTCGGAGGCGAACACGTCGAGGACCGCGCGCAGGCTCGACCCGGCTCGCGGGCGCACCACGGTCAGGTCCGGCAGCCCGGCGAGCAGCCCCGCGCACAGCTCGCCCTCGAAGGTGTACGCGCCGCAGAAGAACGTGGTCGGGTCGCCCGCTGCCGCGCCGAACCGCATCCGGCGCGTGCCCGCGCCCGGTTCGGCCGGGTGGTAGAGGAACGGCTCGACACCGGCGCCCGGCGTGTGGGCCATGAACTGCCGGACCGGACCGCGGACCAGGACGACGTCGCCGGGCAGCACGTGGCGGGCGCGGGCGGGGTCTTCGGTCCACGCGAAGGCCTCGCCGCCGAGGATGCCGTGGATCGCGAGCTTGGCGCCGGTCGGGAACTCGATGCCCCAGTCACCGCGCGCCGTGGAGTGCGAAAAGGCGGCACCGCGGGCTCGTGAGCGCTGCAGCAGATCTGTGAGGACGTCCACGCGATGAGACGATCGCATATTTCTTCGCGCGAATCCAGCATGGATCATGCCGCGCGCTTGCGGTTCCCTGGTCTTCAGGAACAAGGAATCCGGAAGGAGGGGCGAGATGCCCCAGGCAGTGCGGTTCGACCACTACGGCGACATCGACGTCCTGGAGGTGCGGGACGTGCCGCGGCCGGCACCGGCCGCGGACGAGGTGCTGGTGCGCGTGCGCGCCGCCGGGATCAACCCGGGCGAGAACTCGATCCGGATCGGCGCGCTCCACGAGCGCTGGCCCGCGACGTTCCCGTCCGGCGAGGGCAGCGACCTGGCCGGCGTGGTCGAAGAAGTCGGCTCCGAGGTCCGCACCTGGTCCGCCGGCGACGAGGTGATCGGCTGGGTGGACACCCGCGGCAGCCACGCGGAACTGGTCGTCGTCCCGGCCGCCCAGCTCGTGCCGCGGCCCCCGTCGGTGCCGTGGGAGGTCGGCGGCTCGCTGTTCGTCGCGGGGGCCACCGCGCACGCGAACGTGCAGGCCGTCGGGGCCGGACCGGGCGACACGGTCGTCGTCGCGGGCGCCGCGGGCGGGGTCGGTTCGCTGACCGTGCAGCTGCTGCGCCACGCCGGGGCGACGGTCATCGGACTGGCTGGCGAGGGCAACCACGCCTGGCTGCGCGAGCACGGCGTGCTCCCGGTGACCTACGGCGACGGCGTGCCGGACCGGATCCGCGCGGCGGCGCCGGACGGGGTCGACGCGTTCGTCGACAACTTCGGCGACGGCTACGTCGACCTGGCGCTGGAACTCGGCGTGGCGAAGGACCGGATCAACACGATCATCGACTTCGCCGGCGCGGCCCGCACCGGCGTCAAGGCCGAAGGGATGGCCGGGTCCTCGACCGTCGAGGTGCTGGGCGAGCTCGTCAAGCTGGTGGCGGCGGGCGAACTTGAGGTCCCGATCGCCACGACCTACCCGCTCGCCGAGGTCCGCGAGGCCTACCGCGACCTGATGCGCCGCCACTCACGCGGCAAGATCGTGCTCATCCCCTGAGGCCGGGCGGGCCCGTGGACGGCTCGTCCACGGCCCCCCGGCGGAAGGATCACCAGCCGCGCTCGGCGAGGCGGTGCGGTTCCGGCAGTTCCTCGACGTTGATGCCGACCATCGCCTCGCCCAGGCCGCGCGAGACCTTGGCCAGCACGTCCGGGTCGTCGTAGAAGGTCGTCGCCTTGACGATCGCCTCGGCGCGCTGGGCCGGGTTGCCGGACTTGAAGATGCCCGAGCCGACGAACACGCCCTCCGCGCCGAGCTGCATCATCATCGCCGCGTCGGCCGGGGTGGCGATGCCGCCCGCGGTGAACAGCACGACCGGGAGCTTGCCGGCCTCGGCGACCTCCTTCACCAGCTCGTACGGCGCCTGCAGCTCCTTGGCCGCGACGAACAGCTCGTCTTCGGGCAGGTTCTGCAGGCGGCGGATCTCCTGGCGGATCTTGCGCATGTGCGTGGTGGCGTTGGAGACGTCGCCGGTGCCGGCCTCGCCCTTGGAGCGGATCATCGCCGCGCCCTCGGTGATCCGGCGCAGGGCCTCGCCGAGGTTGGTCGCGCCGCAGACGAAGGGGACGGTGAACGCCCACTTGTCGATGTGGTTGGCGTAGTCGGCCGGGGTGAGGACCTCGGACTCGTCGACGTAGTCCACGCCGAGGGACTGCAGGACCTGCGCCTCGACGAAGTGGCCGATGCGGGCCTTGGCCATCACCGGGATCGAGACGGCTTCGATGATGCCGTCGATCAGGTCGGGGTCGCTCATCCGGGCGACGCCGCCCTGAGCGCGGATGTCGGCGGGCACGCGTTCGAGGGCCATCACCGCGACCGCGCCGGCGTCTTCGGCGATCTTGGCCTGCTCGGCGGTGACCACGTCCATGATCACGCCGCCCTTGAGCATCTCGGCCATGCCCCGCTTCACCTTGGCGGTGCCGGTGACGGACTGGACGGTGCCACTGGGGGTGGTCTGCTGCTCGGACACGACGGGGCCTTTCCACAAGGAGAACGGGGGTGACGAGTCCGAGGGTAGGTCGGCGGTGGACCCTTCAGGCAGGCCAGTGCGCGGCTATCTCAGCAGTCCACTTCGCCGGTGCCCGCGACCAGGGCTTCCGCCGGCGCAGTGCGCGCGTAGAGCACGTGACGTCCGGCACGATGCCGGCTGACCAGGCCCGCGGCGTTGAGGATGCCGAGGTGCTGGGACACCGCCCCGGCGCTCAGGCCGGTCCGCCGGGCCAGTTCCGCGGTGGACGCCGGGGCGGCCAGTTCGGCCAGCAGCAGCGCCCGCCCGCGGCCCACCACGGCGGCCAGTGCGCCCGGCGCGGTGGCCGTGCCGGTCTCCCACAGCGTGGCGATCCCGCGCGGCGGGTAGCGCAGCACCGGCTGCCAGCGCGTGTCGGTCTTGGAGAACACCCGCGGCCAGACGAACGCCGAGGGCACCAGCACGAGGCCGCGCCCGTCGAGCGGGACGGCGGCGTGCAGGTGCCGGTGCGCCACCGTGAGCGTGCCGCCCTGCCAGCGGACCAGCGGGGTCAGGTCGTTGAACAGCTCGGCGGCCCCACCCTGGGCCAGCAGCCGCGACCGGTACAGCACGTCGGCTTCGAGCAGCGCGCGGATGCGCGGCCAGTCGGGGGCCAGCACGAGGTGCCAGTACTGCTCCATCAGCGTCGCGAGCCGCTCGAGGCCCGCCTCGGGCTCGCGGTGGAAGCGGGTCAGCGCGGGCGTGCGCGGCCCGGCCATCGCGTCCAGCTCGCGCCGGACCAGGCGGGCGGGCACGTCCCGCAGGTCGGCGAGCTCGTCGGCCAGCTCGGGCAGCGGCGTCGACGGCGTGCCGGCCAGGAACCCGGGCAGGTGGCGCAGCGGGACGAGCTCGCGCAGCAGCCCGATGTCGAGACCGGCCCCGGCCAGCGCGGCGGTGGCGCGCTTGATCCACGGCAGGTGCAGCGCGTGCTGCCCCGGGGAGTTCAGGACGCGGACGCTCGCGACGATCTCCCAGGCCGGGGAGAACGCGAACCGGGTGTGCGCCAGGTCCTCTGTGGAGAATGCCAGGTCGAGCACGCGCTGCCTCTCTGCCCGGAGTCGGGGGCAGTCTAAGTCTCTCCGATGTGGACAGTCGAGCGGGGCGCCGCGAGGCCTTGCGGGAACGTGAAAATCCCTTCAGGGTCGTACTTCCGGGCGATGGCGCGCAGCCGCGGGAGGTTCACCCCGTAGTACGCCTGCGCCCAGTCCGGCATCTCCGGGTCGAGGTAGTTGACGTACCCGGTGGTGCCGAACTCCGGCCCCAGCCCGTCCCGCACGGCGGCCAGCGCACGCCGGGCCCCCGCTTCGCCGCCGTCGGCGGGTGCCGCGTCGTGCAGGAACTGGAAGCTGGCCAGTGCGCTCCGGTGCGGGAAGGCGGTTTCCCGGGCGCCGACGCGCGCGATGGCACCACCGGCGGAGTCGATGAGCGTGGTGACGCCCGGCTCGCGGGTCACCACTTCGGTCACCGCCGCCGGGTCGGCGGCCGCCCGCATCAGCATGCGCGAAGTGCCGGTGTAGGCCTCGCGCAGGGCCGGCCGGGAGTCCCGGACGTCGAAGGAGCGCACCGCGCTCAGGTGGTCGAGCACCCGGGTCCGCCGGGCGGACGGCCGGGCGCCGGTCCGGCGGACGAGCTCGTCCAGCAGGCCGTTCAGCCGAATCTCGGGACCGAGGAACGTCCCGGCGAGCGCGGTGCGGCCGGGCGCGAACTCGATGCCGGACCACAGCTCGTCCGGCATCCCGGGCAGCCAGTCCTGCCAGGCACCGAACAACGCGGCCCGCGCGGCGGCCGGGAACTCCAGCGTGTAGGTGGCGAGGTCGGCGGCGGGGACGGTGCGGAAGGTGAACCCGGTGACGATCCCGAAGTTCCCGCCGCCCCCGCCGCGCAGCGCCCAGAACAGGTCCGGTTCCGCCGTCGCCGAAACCGTGCGCACCCGGCTGTCGGCGGTGACGACCCGTGCCGCCTCGAGGTGGTCGCACGTCAGCCCGTACATCCGGTCGACAACGCCGATCCCGCCGCCGAGGGTGAGCCCGGCGATGCCGACGGCCCCGCACAGACCGGCGGGCAGCACCCGGCCGGCGGCGGCGAGCGTCGCCGCGACCGGGCCGAGGCGGGTCCCGGCGCCGAGCACCACCCGCCCGTCCGGCCGCACCTCGATGCCGGAAAACCGGCCCAGGTCCACGACGATTCCGCCGTCCACTGTGGAGTAGCCGGGGTAGCTGTGCCCGCCGGCGCGGGCGGCGACCGGGAGGCCGTGCCGGGCCGCGAAACCGACGGCGGCCTGGACGTCCTCGACGCGCGCCGCGCCGACGACGGCGGCGGGCCTGCGGTCGTCGAACATCGTGAAGAACGCCCGCCGGGCGGTCGCGTAGCCCGGTTCACCCGGGCGGAACAGCGGGCCGGCCAGCCGCCCGCGCAGGCGCTCCCAGTCGGCCGCCGAGGGGAACGCCGCGCCGGAAGCCGCTCTGTCCATGCCGCTTCCCCTCTGCCGGCGCCTCCGGGGCATTCGGCTGGTCCCGGAGACCCTGCCTTGCCGTGACCAGGGTAGCGGGTGTGTGATCGAGGACACATCCCGTACACCAGCCGTTCGCCGAGGAGTCGTCATGGCAGACAAACAAGCCAAGAACGCCGACACCGGGGCCGCCGTCGCTGTGGACGACCCCGCCAAGGTCCGCAACGTCGTGCTCGTCGGCCCGGCCGGGTCCGGGAAGACCACCCTCGCCGAAGCCCTGCTCGCCGCCTCCGGCACGGTGCCGCGGGCGGGCTCGGTGGTCGACGGCACGACGGTGTGCGACCACGACCCGGCGGCGGTCCGCCAGCAGCGCTCGGTCGGCCTGTCGGTCGCGCCGGTGCTGCACCAGGGCCACAAGATCAACCTGATCGACACGCCCGGGTACGCGGACTTCGTCGGGGAGCTGCGGGCCGGGCTGCGCGCGGCCGACGCGGCCCTGTTCGTCGTCTCCGCCGCCGAGGGCGTCGACGCGGCGACGGTGGCGGTGTGGGAGGAGTGCGCCGCGGTGGGGATGCCGCGCGCGGTCGTCGTCTCCCGGCTCGACCACCACCGGGCCGACGCGATGGCCGAGATCGCCGCCTGCCAGGCCGCCTTCGGCGCCGGCGTGCTGCCGCTGTACCTGCCGGCGGCCGACGGCCTGGTCGGGCTGATCACCCAGCGGTACTTCGACTACTCCCGCGGGCACCCACCGACGATCGGCGAGCCCGCGGCGGCCGACCTGGAACGGCTGGCCGAGGCCCGCAACGAGCTGATCGAAGGGATCATCGCCGAGAGCGAAGACGAGACACTGATGGACCGGTACCTCGCCGGCGAGGAGATCGCGGAGGCCACCCTCATCGCCGACCTGGAGACCGCGGTCGCGCGCGGGTCCTTCCACCCGGTCATCCCGGTCTGCTCGACCAGCGGGCTCGGCCTGGCCGAGGTGCTCGACGGCGTCGTCCGCGCGTTCCCCTCGCCGCTGGAGCACCGGCCACCCGACGTCACCACGCCGGACGGCGGCGAGCACGCCGCCATCACCGCCGACCCCGCGGGCCCCCTCGCCGCGGAGGTCGTCCGGACGGCCGTGGACTCCTACGTCGGCCGGGTGTCACTCGTCCGGGTGTTCTCCGGGACGCTGCGCCCCGAGCGGCCGGTGCACGTGTCCGGGCACGGGCTCGCCGAGCGCGGCCACGAGGACCACGACGCCGACGAGCGCGTCGCGCACCTGTACTCGCCGCTCGGTTCCTCCTTGCGGGAGGTGCCCTTCTGCGTCGCGGGCGACCTGTGCGCGCTGACGAAGGTCGGCTCGGCGGAGACCGGCGACACCGTCTCCTCCCCCGACGACCCGCTGCTGATGGAGCCGTGGGCGATGCCGGAGCCGCTGCTGCCGGTGGCCGTCGTCGCGAAGACCCGCAGTGACGAGGACACGTTGGCGCGCAACCTGTCCCGGCTCGTCGCCGGCGACCCGACGCTGCGGCTGGACCGCAACGCCGAGACCGGCCAGCTGGTGCTGTGGTGCATGGGCGAAGCCCACGCCGACGTCGTGCTCTCGCGGCTGCGCGCGGGCGGCGCGGACGTGGACACCGAACCGGTGCGGATCAGCCTGCGCTCGACGTTCAGCAAGCCGGCCAAGGGCCACGGGCGGCACGTCAAGCAGTCCGGCGGGCACGGCCAGTTCGCCGTCTGCGACATCGAGGTCGAGCCGCTGCCGCGGGGCGGCGGGTTCGAGTTCGTGGACAAGGTCGTCGGCGGCGCGGTGCCGCACCAGTTCATCCCCAGCGTGGAGAAGGGGGTGCGGGCCCAGCTGGCGCGCGGGCTCGCCGACGGGCACCCGGTGGTCGACGTCAGGGTGACCCTGGTCGACGGCAAGGCGCACAGCGTGGACTCCTCGGACGCGGCGTTCCAGACGGCGGGCGCACTGGCCCTGCGGGAGGCCGCGGCGAACGGGCACATCACGATGCTGGAACCCCTGGAGGAGGTGGCGATCCGGCTGCCGGACGAGCACCTCGGCACGGTACTGGGCGACCTGTCGTCCCGCCGCGGCCGCGTCCTGGGCACCGAGGCGGGCGAGGGCGGCCGGACGGTGATCCGCGCCGAGGTCCCGGCCACGGAGCTGGTCCGCTACCTGATCGACCTGCGCTCGATGACCTCGGGCACGGCGACGTTCACCCGCCGCCACGCGAGGTTCGAGCCGATGCCGGAAGGAATGGCGGTCCACTAGCCGGATCTCGCGTGATCGAGTCCGGAACTCGCGTGATTGAGGCCGTACCGGCTCGGATCACGCGAGTTCCGGCTTCGATCACGCGAGTTCGGTTCCCGAGCACGCGAGTCACGGGGGGAAGTCGAAGCCGCCGGGGCGGTTGTTGCGGTCGGCCACCAGGCCCGCGAGGGTGGCCAGGGCGATCTCCGGCGGCGTGCGGGAGCCGATGTTCAAGCCCACCGGGCGGTGGACGCGGGCGATGTCGGCCTCGGACACACCCAGCCCCTGCAGGGCGGCGACGTGCGGGCCCGGGTGACGCGGGTTGCCGAGCACCCCGACCCACCGCGGGTTCCCCTCGAGCGCGGCCTTGAGCACCGCGCCCAGCTCCGGCCGGTGGTGGTCGGTGACGACCACGTCGGCCGACGCGTCGAGCCGCGGCAGGGCGGTGTCCGCTTCGAAGCCCTCGGGGACGTCGGTGACGCGCGCGGGATCGGGCTCGAACAGCGCCACGTGGTAACCGAGCTCGTGAGCGAACTTCAGCAGGAACCGGGAAACCGGCGAGGCGAACACCGCCACCAGGGTCCGCACCCCCGGGTCGGCCGGAGCCGTGCCGTGGGCGACGTCGCAAGTCTCACTCATGCCGTCAGTGTGTCAGCCGCCGACCTGCTCGCCCACCGTCACGCGGAACTGCCACACGTCCGTCCGGCCCTTCACCAGCACCAGGTACCCATCGCCCACCCGCAGCACGACCCGCTTCTGCGGTGACGACGGCCGCGGCGGCCGGTGCTGCTTGGCCAGCAGGTACGCCTCGTCGAACGCGGTGTCGCGATCCGGGTACCCCGCCGCGTCGGCGACGCCCCAGCCGCGGCCGTCGCCCGCGCCGCCCTGCTCTTCGATGACCACCCACCACGTCGCACCCATGCCGCTTCCGACGCGGCCCGGACGCGGTCGGTTTCACACCTCTTCGAGCACGCTCAGCCGGAAGTGGAACGTCTTCGTCCGGCCTTCGACGATCACCACGTACCCGCCCGGGCCCCGCAGGACCTTCCGGGACTTCGGCGCCCACGGGAAGGCCGGTTCGTACTCGCGCGCCAGCCGGAGCGCCTCGGCCTCGGCGGTCTCCTGGTCGGCGTAGGAAAACGTCTCCGACAGCGACCAGTTCCGCTCCGAGGTGCGCTGCTCCTCGACCACCACCCACCAGGTCATTCCGGCTCCGTCACGGTCTCGCCGAGCGTCACGCGGAAGTGGAACGTCTGCGTCCGGCCGGTCGCGATCACCAGGTACCCGTCGCCGACCCGCAGCACCTTCCGCTCCTTCACCCCCGACGGGTGCACCGGCTCGTGCGAGAAGGCCAGCCGCCGGGCCAGCTCGTCGGCGTGCTCGCGATCGCCGCCCGCCGGCTTCGTCTTCGTGACGTTCCAGGCGCGCGCGTCCCCGCCGCCGCGCTGCTCCTCGACGACCACCCACCACATGTCAGACCTCCGGCTCCGCGAACTCGAAGTACTCCGGCAACGGCGCGGTCCCCGCCAGGCGGAAGTACCGCACCTTCCGCCGCCGCCGCAGGCGCAGCGTGTCGCGGACGGCGTCGTTGTGGACGCGGCGGGCGATCACCACGCGGTGTTCCGCGTCGGTCAGCTCCTCGGCCAGCTCGGCCGGCAGCACCGTCCGGTCGACGCGCCCCAAGACCAGCGTCAGCTCGTTCTCCGCGGCTTCGCGTTCGGCCCGCGGCGCCGCTTCGGCCCGTTCGGCCGACGTCCGCAGCCCGGTGTCGCCCAGCACCGCCGCGACCGCGCGGGCCACCACCGCCCGCCGGGCCAGCGCCGCGTCGAGCGCGGCCCAGCCGGCGTCCGTGCGGACGTGCAGCCGGTCGAGCCGGTTCGCCGTCGCGACCAGGAACAGCCCGCCCAGCACCACGACCAGGGCGAGCAGCGGGAGCAGCCAGCCGAGCACGCTCACCGGGCGAGCTCCCCCTCCGGCGCCGCGACCCGCCGGGGGTCGGCGGCGACGGCCGTCTCGTAGACGCGCAGCACCTGCGTGGCCACCACCGACCAGTCGTACATCGTGACGCGCTCCCCCGCCGCCGCGGCGAGCGACGCCCGGCGCGCCGGGTCGCCGAGCAGCTCGCGCAGCCCGTCCGCGAGCGCGGCCGGGTCACCGGTCTCGACGAGCAGCCCGGCGCGGCCGTCGTCGAGCACCCGCCGGAACGAGTCGAGCCCGCTGGCCAGCACCGGCGTCCCGGCCGCCATCGCCTCGGTGAGGATCATCCCGAAGCTCTCGCCGCCGGTGTTCGGCGCGCAGTAGACGTCGACGCTGCGCAGCGCCTGGGCCTTGACGTGGTCGTCGACCTGCCCCAGCAGCTCCAGGTGCGGGGCCAGCTCGGGCCCGGCGTCCCGGCGCAGCTGCTCGGCGTCCCCGCGGCCGACCACGACCAGCCGCAGGTCCTCGAACTCCGGCAGGATCAGCCGCAGCGCCGCCAGCAGGACGCCCATGCCCTTGCGCGGCTCGCCGAACCGGCCGACGAACCCGACCGTGCCCCCGGCCCGCGGGTAGCCCGGCAGCGGTACGGCCGAGGAGAAGAACTCGACGTCGACGCCGTTGGGGATCTCCACGGCGTCGCCGCCGGCGTGCTCGACCTGGACGCGGCGGGCCAGCGCGGACACCGCGATCCGGGCCGTGATCTTCTCCAGCAGCGGCCGCAGCACCGGCTGGAACGCCGACAGCGTGCGCGACCGCGTGGTCGCGGTGTGGAACGTCGCCACGATCGGGCCGTCCGCGATGAGCAGCGCCAGCAGGGACAGGCTCGGTGCGGCGGGCTCGTGCAGGTGCAGGACGTCGAAGTCCCCTTCGCGGATCCAGCGGCGTACGCGCGCGTAGGACACCGGGCCGAACTGCAGCCGCGCGACCGAGCCGTTGTACGGGATGCCGAGCGCCTTCCCGGCCGGGTGCACGAACTCCGGCAGCTCCGCGTCCTCGTCCGCGGGCGCCAGCACGGACACCTCGTGCCCGCGCGCGAGCAGCGCCTTCGTCAGGTCGATGACGTGCCCCTGGACCCCGCCCGGCACGTCGAAGGAGTAGGGGCACACGATCCCGATTCGCATCGGCCGCGTGGCCACCGCTCAGCTCGCTTCTTCGAGGCTTGCCTGCTCGGCGGCCTCGAGGTCGGCGGGCCAGAACTTCTGCACCATGTGCCAGTCGGCCGGGTGCGCGGCGATGTCGCCGGCGAAGATGTCCGCCAGTGCCTGGGTCGCGGCCGGGACCTCGGCCCGCGCGGTGACCCGGATCCGCGGGTGCAGCCGGATCTGCCAGCCGTCCTCGGTGAACCAACAGCCGGCCGGGATCAGCGCGGCCCCGGTCGTCGCCGCCAGCCGGGCCGGGCCGCCGGGGAAGCGGGCCTTCTCGCCGAAGAACTTCACCGGGATGCCGCTGGTGGTCAGGTCGCGGTCGCCGACCAGGCAGACGGCCTTGTTCTCGCGCAGGCGCTTCAGCAGCACGCGCATCGCCGAGCTGTCACCGGTCAGGGGGACGATCTCGAAGCCGAGCGACTCCCGGTACTCGACGAACCGGCGGTAGAGCGACTCGGGCTTGAGCCGTTCCGCCACCGTGGTGAAGCCGCCGAGGTAGTCGGCCAGCCAGACGCCGGCGACGTCCCAGTTCCCGCTGTGCGGCAGCGCCATCACCGCGCCGTTGCCCTCGGCCAGCGCCGCGTCGAGGTTCTCCACGCCGGTGATCGACGCCGCGACCTTGGCGCTGACCTCCTTGTGGTCCATCGACGGCAGCCGGAACGTCTCGTGCCAGTACCGGGCGTACGAACGCATCGCGCGCCGCGTCAGCTCGTCCATCTCGACCGGATCGGCCTGCGGCACGACGCGGGCGAGGTTCGCGCGCAGCTGCCGCACGCCCCCGCCGTCCCGGCGGACGGCCAGGTCCGCCCCGAGCGAGAAGACGGCGCCCCCGAACCCGGCGGGCAGCCACCCGGCGAGCTTCCACCCGGCCGCGTAGCCGAAGGCGCTCAACCGCTCGCTCAGCCTGCTCATGCCGGCTGCTCCCCGGCGGCCGCGCGGGCCGCTTTCGCCACCGCGGCGAAGCGCTGGAGCAGCGTGACGACCGATCCGGCGGCGAGCAGCCAGAGCGTCACGTCCACGGTGTACGGAATGCCGAAGCCGTGCAGGCCGGTGCCGACCAGCGCGATGATCAGCCGTTCGGCGCGCTCGACGAGCCCGCCGTCGACCGGCAGGCCGGAAGCGTCGGCCCGGGCCTTGACGTAGGAGATGACCTGGGCGAGGACCAGGCACAGCAGGGCCGCGGCGGCGGCCGGGCGGTTGTCGTCGACGACGAAGCACCACCACGCGATGGCGGCGAAGAGGGCCCCGTCGACCAGGCGGTCGCAGGTCGCGTCGAGCACCGCACCGAACGGGGTGCCGTAGCCGCGGGCCCGGGCCATGGCGCCGTCGAGGACGTCGAGCATGGCGAAGCCCCACACCGTGAAGGTGCCCCACAGCAGGTGATCGGCCGGGAAGAAGACCAGCGCGCAGACGACCGCGCCGGCGGTGCCGAACACGGTCATCACGTTCGGGGTCAGCCCGGCGCGGACCAGCGCCTGGCCGATCGGATCGGTGACGCGGGAAACGGAGGCACGCGCGAAGATATTGAGCATCGGTTCGTCGAGGCACCTGGCTACGAGGGGCGGGTGGGCGAATGCAGCCTATCCACCCGCCTCGGTGAACCCGACGCGCCGCCCCGGGTCAGCCCGATTTCGTGAGCTGGCCCTCGTGCTCCCGCGCCTCTTCGGCGGCCACCGCGGCGGCGCACTTCGGCGACAGCTGACGGCGGATGGCGGCGCTGATCTCCCCGAGCGCCGTCACCTGCTCCGGCGTCAGCGGGTCGAACAGGCTCTCCCGGACGGCCTCGACGTGCCCCGGCGCGGCCGCTTCGAGCGCGGCGAACCCGGCGTCGGTCAGCACCGCCCAGGCGCCGCGCTTGTCGGTCGGGCAGGCCTCGCGGCGGACCCAGCCGTTCGCCTCCAGCCGCGCGACGGCGTGGGACAGGCGGCTGCGGGACGCCTGCCGGGCGTCGGCGAGCTCGCTCATCCGGAGCCGGCGGCCGGGCGCTTCGGAGAGGGCGACGAGGACTTCGTAGTAGGTGTGCGGCATGCCCGAGTCGTGCTGCAGCTGGGCTTCGAGGTGCGCGCTGAGCATGCGGGTGGCCGCGTTGAACTCACGCCAGACGCGCTGTTCGTCGTCGCTGAGCCATCGGGTTCCGGACATAACCCCATCATACTCTCGGTTGAACACTCAATCAGGAGTTTCGCGGGTCACGGCCTCCGCGTCACCAGGCGTCGGCCAGCAGGTCCCGCGTCTCGGCCAGCAACTGCGGGAGCACCTTCGTCTGGCCGATGACGGGCATGAAGTTCGCGTCGCCACCCCACCGCGGCACCAGGTGCTGGTGCAGGTGCGCGGCGATGCCCGCGCCCGCGATGTGGCCCTGGTTCAGGCCGATGTTGAACCCGTGGGCGCCGGACACCGCGCGGATCACCTTCATCGCGTGCTGCGTGAACTCGGCGAGCTCGCGGGTCTCCTCGACCGTCAGCTCGGTGTAGTCCGCGACGTGCCGGTACGGCACCACCATCAGGTGGCCGGGGTTGTACGGGTACAGGTTCAGCACCGCGAACACAACCTCGCCGCGGGCGACGATCAGGCCGGTCTTGTCGTCCAGCGAAGGGATCCGGCAGAACGGGCAGCCGGTGTCGCCGTCGTCGTCCGGCTTGTCCTGGCCCTTGATGTAGGCCATCCGGTGCGGGGTCCAGAGGCGCTGGAACGCGTCCTGGACCCCGACGCCCTGCTGCTCGACGAGCTCGGGACCCTCACTCACCGAACGACCGTCTCCAGCGCCTCGGCCGACGGCGAGGCGTTTTCGCGGCGGGCGACCCACTCCGCGATCGCCTCGACCGCCTTGGCCACCGGCACGCCGTTGATCTGGCCGCCGTCGCGGAAGCGGAACGACACCGCGCCCGCCTCGACGTCCTTCGCGCCGGCCAGCAGCATGAAGGGCACCTTCTGCGTGGTGTGCGTGCGGATCTTCTTCTGCATCCGGTCGTCGCTCGCGTCGACCTCGGCGCGGATCCCCTTGACGCGCAAGGCCTTCTCGACGTCCTGCAGGTACTCGACCTGGTCGGCGGTGATCGGGATGCCGACCACCTGCACCGGCGAGAGCCACGCCGGGAACGCGCCCGCGTAGTGCTCGGTCAGCACGCCGAAGAAGCGCTCGATCGAACCGAACAGCGCGCGGTGGATCATGATCGGCCGCTGGCGCGAGCCGTCCGGCGCGGTGTACTCGAGCTCGAACCGCTTGTTCTGGTTGAAGTCCAGCTGGATGGTCGACATCTGCCAGGTGCGGCCGATGGCGTCCTTGGCCTGCACCGAGATCTTCGGGCCGTAGAAGGCGGCGCCGCCCGGGTCCGGGACCAGCTCGAGGCCGGAGTCGATCGCCGCCTGCCGCAGCGTCTCGGTGGCCTCCTCCCACTCCCAGTCCTCGCCGATGAACTTGTCGGAGTCACCGCGGGTGGACAGCTCGAGGTAGAAGTCGGAGAGGCCGTAGTCGGCGAGCAGGTCGAGGACGAACTTCAGCAGCGACTTGAGCTCCCCCGGCATCTGCTCCTTGGTGCAGTAGATGTGGGAGTCGTCCATCGTCAGCCCGCGCACGCGGGTGAGGCCGTGCACCACGCCCGACTTCTCGTAGCGGTAGACGGTGCCGAACTCGAACAGCCGCAGCGGCAGCTCGCGGTAGGACCGCCCGCGCGAGCGGTAGATCAGGTTGTGCATCGGGCAGTTCATCGCCTTGAGGTAGTAGTTCTCCTCGTCGAACTGCACCGGCGGGAACATCGTGTCCGCGTAGTACGGCAGGTGGCCGGAGGTGTGGAACAGCTCGCCCTTGCTGATGTGCGGGGTGTTCACGAACTCGTAGCCCGCCTCCTCGTGGCGGCGGCGCGAGTAGTTCTCCAGCTCGCGGCGGATGATGCCGCCCTTCGGGTGGAACACCGGAAGGCCGGAACCGATCTCCTCGGGGAAGGAGAACAGGTCCAGCTCGGCGCCGAGCTTGCGGTGGTCGCGGCGCTCGGCCTCGGCGATGCGCTCGAGGTAAGCGTCCTGCGCCTCCGCGGATTCCCACGCCGTGCCGTAGATCCGCTGCAGCTGCGGGTTCTTTTCACTACCCCGCCAGTACGCGGCGGCGACGCGGGTGAGCTTGAACGCGGGGATGAACTTCGTCGTCGGCACGTGCGGGCCGCGGCAGAGGTCACTCCAGACACGTTCTTTGGTGCGCGGGTCGAGATTGTCGTAGATGGTGAGTTCGCCCTCGCCCACCTCCATCACCTCGGCGGTGTCCACTTCGGACTTGAGGTCGACGAGCTCGAGCTTGAACGGCTCGTCCGCGAGCTCCTTCTTGGCCTCGTCGACGGAGTCGAACACGCGCCGGGAGAACTGCTGGGCACCCTTCACGATCTGCTTCATGCGCTTCTCGAGCGCCTGCAGGTCCTCCGGGGTGAACGGCTTGTCGACGGCGAAGTCGTAGTAGAAGCCGTCCTTGACCGGCGGGCCGATGCCCAGCTTGGCGTCCGGGAACTGCTGCTGCACGGCTTGGGCGAGCACGTGCGCCGCCGAATGGCGGATGACGCTGCGGCCGTCCTCGGTGTTCGCGGCGACCGGCTCGACCTCGGCGTCGGCTTCCGGCGCCCAGGCGAGGTCGCGCAGCTTGCCGTCGGCGTCGCGGACCACGACGACCGTGCCCTCGCCCTTGGTCGGCAGACCGGCTTCGCGGACCGCCGCGCCCGCCGTAGTGCCCGCCGGTACCACCACGCGGGAGGCGGCCACGGGGGAAACGGGGGGCGACTGCGACACGATCGGCTCCTCAAGCTGGAGTGACAGAGATGACGCCGTCGATGCTAGTCGGCGGCCCTCGCGCGCCTCACGCGCGTGGCGCGAACGCCGGACGGGCCGCCTCCGGCTCCGGAGACGGCCCGTCCGAGCGGCGTCAGAGGGTTTCGACGACCTGGTCGAAGTCCAGCCGCGGCAGGCGGTCGAACCAGGGGTTCTCGCCCGGCTTGCCGACGTTCACGACGACCAGCGAGCGCCACTTCTTGTCGGCGAAGAACTCGTCGTCGACGCCCTGGGCGTCGAAGCCGGTCATCGGGCCGGCGGCCAGGCCGGCGGCGCGGACGCCGATGATGAAGTAGCCGACCTGCAGCAGCGAGTTCAGCTTGGAGAACTCGACGCGGCCCTGCTCGTCGGCGAAGTTGTCCTTCACGTGCGGGGCGTGCGGGAAGACCTGCGGGATGTTCTCGTGGAAGTCGACGTCCGCGGCCAGCACGACGGTCAGCGGGGCGGCTTCGGTCTTGTCCCGGTTGCCCGGGGCCATGTGCGGGAGCAGGCGGGCCTTCGCCTCGGCGGTCCGGAGCACCAGCGCGCGCAGCGGCTGGGTGTTCATCGACGTCGGGGCCCACTTGACGAGGTCGTAGATCGCGCGGACCTGCTCCTCGGTCACCGGCTCGGAGCTGAAACTGTTGGCCGTGCGGGCCTCGCGGAACAGCAGGTCCTGGACGTCCGCGGGCAGGGCGATGGCCTCGGTTTGCTCGGCAAAGGTGGTCATGGGGCTGGGCTTCCTTCCGTTGGGTCGGTACCCCGTGCAACCAGGTTGAGCGTTGAACTATTTCGCGTTCAACCAGTCGCGTGGATCACAGCCCGCACCGGCCTCTCACCCGATCGATACCCCCGGGAACGGGCACGGCCGCCGGCTCCCTCGGCGGGAACCGGCGGCCGTGGCGCGCGGCGCGGCGGAGACGGGTCAGTAGGCGCCCTGCCCGCCCATCACCGCGCGGAAGGTCTTCCAGAGGATCACCAGGTCCAGCGCGAGGGACCAGTCCTCGACGTACCGCAGGTCCAGGCGGATGCTCTCGGCCCACGTGAGGTCGCTGCGCCCGCTGACCTGCCAGAGGCCGGTGAGGCCCGGCTTCACGAGCAGCCGGCGGCGCGCGTCGGGGGCGTACTGCTCGGTTTCCTCCGGCAGCGGCGGCCGCGGACCGACGAGCGACATCTTCCCGGAGAGGACGTTGAACAACTGCGGTACCTCGTCGAGCGAATACCGGCGCAGAAAACCACCCACGCGGGTGATACGCGGGTCGCGCTTCATCTTGAAAAGCGGACCGGCTCCCTCATTTTCGGCGGCCAGCTTCTTCTTGATTTCGTCGGCATTGGTGACCATGGTGCGGAACTTCAGCATGGTGAACGACGCTCCGTCACGGCCGACGCGGCGCTGCCGGTAGATGACGGGGCCGCGGTCGTTGAGCTTGATCGCCACCGCGATCACCAGCAGCAGCGGGGACAGCAGGGTGAGCAGCAGCGCCGAGCCGCAGCGGTCCACGATCTCCTTCACCACCCGGCGGCCGCCGGTGAACATCGGCGCGGTGACCCGCAGCAGGGGCATGCCGAGCACGCCGGTGACGTTGAGCCGGGGCCCGGCGACCTCCATCAGCACGGGCGCCACCACCATCTCCGCGCCGGTGCCCTCCATGTCCCAGGCCAGCCGCTGCAGCCGCTTCGGCGTCCAGTACTGGTCGGCGGTGATGGCCACGACCCGGTAGCCGCCGCGGCGCACGTGCCGGGACAGCTCGTCCAGCCTGCCGACCACCGGGACGCCGTCGATCTCGCCGCTGTCGCGGTCTTCGCCGTGGCCGCTGAACGTGCAGGCGGCCTCGACGCGCCAGCCGACGTGCACTTCGGAGCGGGTGCGGGCGATCAGGTCGGCGACGGTTTCCGGGCTGCCCGCGGCCATCACCGGCAGCAGGCAGAGTCCCTTGGCGCGCTTGCGGTGCAGCACCTGGCGCAGCAGGTAGCGCTGCGGGAAGGCGACCAGCGCGATGGCCGGGACGACGACGAACACCCAGACCTGGACCTCGAGCGCGCCGAACAGCAGGCCGCCGAGGGCGACCAGCACGGCGGCGGTAATGAAGCCGCGGCCGAGCGTGCGGTACTCCTCCGCGCCTTCGCCGAGCACCCGCGGGCTCCACGCCCGGCTGGCGGGCAGCGAGACGAACACCGCGAGGATGGTGCCGAAGGCGTGCATGTCGTGCGGGGCAACGCGATCGATGACGAACGCGCTGATCGCGATCACCAGCAGCGTGATGAACACGTCGCTGCCGATGACCCAGGCTCTGTACCGCGCTTCCCAGGCCGCGGGCCACGCCTTGGCGGCCGGGCCGCCGTCCTCGGGGTGGTCGTCCCGCTTGGCGGGACGCGGGATGGCCTGGAGGTCGATGTGCGGCGGTGGCTGGCTCACCGTGTACGAAGGCCGCACCGACTCTTCCATCTGACCTCCCGGACTGGATCCAATTGAGCCGCAGGCACGCAGCGTCACCGGAGATGACTTCGGAGAGTCACGGCATATCGGTGGTCGCGCAGAGCCCGCGGAGGCTTCACACGGCAAGTTATCGGCGGCTCTCTCGGCAGTGTTACAAGGATTTCCAGCCACATGCTGCGTGCGATCCCCGACAGAAAATGGCCGGAAGATAACAAGATGAAGACAATGGGTTATACGGCGTATCCCTGGTGAAAATTACGTTCTGTAACGAATGGAACGTTGCCCGCACTCGGGTGGACCAAGCACCGCCGAACGGCCCAGCGCATCCCTCAGGGCTCTACTGTGGACACTGCGGCGGCGAGCGATCCACAGTGGACCGGAGCCGGGCGCCGAACGCCGGCCCGGGAGCCCGCCGGACACCGACAGTGACATTCGCCGGTTGACCGTCACGCGCGATGGTTCTGTCGCACGTCGCCGCCGGACGGCCGCGCGCCCAGGACGTGCCCAGGATCACATCGACCTCCCGAGGGGTGACGTTCGACAGAAAGCCACCGCGGCGGCCGGGTTCGAAGGCAGGTTCGGCGGGCCCCCGCGGCGGGGGCGCGAACCGCTCTCGCAAGCAGATACGGATGATCCGAACGGATCGTTCACTCCGCTTGGGCCACCTGGTCCCTTGGCCGCCGGCACGCGGCTACGAAAGGCGACCCGACCTGGGGGTCCGGGGGCTTGCCCCCGGCGGGGGCGTGGGGGCTCGGCCCCCACAGGACACGACGAAGAGAGCCCTGCTTGCACGTTCCGCAAGCAGGGCTCCCCGCGATCGAGTGCGCGATACTGGGATTGAACCAGTGACCTCTTCCGTGTCAGGGAAGTGCAATGCCTGGCTTGGCCAGGTGAAATGCGCACTGCCGCAGGTCGTCGGCTCTGGTTCCTTTCCGAGCGGGCGACTTCAGTGTCGTTCGTTCAGGTCGGCGTCGCCGGACGATCGCCAGGCGAATTTGGCAACGGCGGTGGAACGCATGCTCGTAACCCGTTGGGCACGTATCCGACGGGCAGGTCGTGACTCGGCTATGTTAACCGGAGAGTGTCTGGTTAGTCTCCGATTTGGAAGGTGAGTCCAGGCTGTACGAGTGTCCGGACTATGAGCGGATGCTACTTCGTGGACAAGTTCACCAACACGAACCTTCTGGCCGACTCGATGCTCGCTCCGCTGTTGACCGCGACGACACGCCGGGTCCTGTCACACGGGTACACCGTGTGGGAAGCCACGGGCGAGCTGCACGAGGAGTTCGAGGTCCACGTCGACGTGGGCCTCGAGCTCCTCGCCGAGGTCGCTAAGCATGCGACCTCCTGGCTGCCCTTGTCGCGGGGTGGCAGGCCGAGAGGCTCCGACACCGGGCCCGCAGCCGGGGTCCGACGCGCCCATCGAACAGCTCGGCGCGGCTCACGACAGCGTCCGGCGCATGCCGTACTTCAGGACCAGCGAAGACATGTCGTCTGAGTGGCAGCTGCTTACTCGGCCGCCGACTCTCGCGACATCGGATCTCCATGGGCCAGGCAAGATGGGTTGCCACTGTACTCTGGTTGAGACATTGTGCGCGGCGAGCGAAAGTCTGGGAGCTGACCGGCTTCGCGGGGAGCTGTTACATATCGTCATCGATGCCGAGCTTTGCCATCCACCCTTCGTTCTCAATGGAGATGACGCGCTCGCACGCCTGGACGAAGGCGTCGTCATCGAGTTTGTCAGCGCCAGAGCGGCGAGCCAGGAGCCGCTCTAGTTCGTCAGCGGTCCGCGTGAACTCGATCTGCTGATGCTCATATCGGGCAGCGCTGACATGCGCGGCGATCGCCGTGGCAACGGTGGTGACGACGCCGATCCACGCCGACACGGTGGCGGCGGGAAACACCGCGACAACGGCGCCGAGCGCAGCTGCGAGCGCCCCGAGCCCGACTTCGATCCGACGTCCCCAGCGAACGCATCCGGCCAACTTCCGTGCCTTCGGACGGTAGTAGGTCTCGAGCTGGGCCCGCACGCGCTCCTTGGCGTACGAATTGACGTCGCTCACCCGCGGCAGCTCCCGTACGATAGGCTCGATATCGGCGATGTGCTTTAGCAGGTCTCCGGCCGAGCCGCTCAGTTCTTCCAACCGCTGCTGTCCGGTCGTCTCACGGTCTTCATCGCGGAACGGCCCTGCGCCGGCGAGGTAGCAGTAGACATCGGCCTTGAGCGCTTCCGACACTGACCGCGCCCGAGTCCAGTTCCGGGCCACCTGCGGCCCGGTTGCGGCGATGACGTAAGAGGCGAGCGCGAGAGCAACACAGGAACAGGCGGCGAGAATCCGCCCAGCAAGGGCGGCGGCCCCGATCAACTCGGCTGAAGTGGTCCCGAGCACTGCCCCGGTGATGGTGAGCACGAGGGCGGTCGTCCGAGACCGGCCGAGCCGCGCCTTGAGTCGGTCGGCGGCCTGTGACCAGACGCTCTGCCGGCGCCAGAGCAGGTTGACAGTCGGATCGGTCATGGGATCATCGTGGCTGCCCGCGAGGCCAAGGCCAAGCGTCTCTTTGGCAGCAGAAATCGAATCCGGATCCCGCTGGCCGACCGAGTCGAATCCGGTGCTGAGCCACCTCGGGACCATCGAGGACTAGGGCGAACAACGACCGGAGTGCCGTAAAGCTACTGGTCAACGCTGTGATCAACTTCTGGGACCCCGCGGGTCCTTCCAGCGACCGCTGTAGCGTCGAGTGCCACTGCGTGGACACGGAGGATGAGATTGGTTGTGGTCGTCGGTGTGTGGCGCGCATGAAGCGCTTGACGGCGTCGCTGGCAGCGCCGCCGTCAAGCGCGATAGCGCTGGCTGCAGGGAGTCGCCATAGGGGGCTTGATTGTGGACGCCAGGTCTGGTGGCATGTTATACACGAGTGCGGTCGTGTTGGGCGGTTGTTGCACTACCTGTCGAATGACCGTGTCATTTGACTCGCAGTGCTTCGACCTCTCGACGCACTGCTTCGGCAGCCTCGACCCATGCGTGTCGCAGGGCAGGGCCCTGGCGTGAAGTTATGGGCTTGCCGCTAGGGGTCCATTGAAATTTCCTTAGCGGAGAGCTGTCTCTTACGACGAATGGCGCGACTTTCAATGGCAAAATTTTACAATTGCCAGCTGAATGTCGATTCAATGCCACTGGCAACTCGCGGTCCATGCAAAATTTCGAGCCAATGAAGTTTGGCGTTATCAGGAAGACTACTATTTCTGCAGAGTTGAGCCTGCTGAGTAAAGTCGTTTCCCAGTTGTGTCCGGGGTGAATATCTTGGTCATTGAAGAACTCGACGTCGTCACGTTCTATGTCTGCGACATAGGTAAGAAATGTTTTAAGATGTCGAACATCTTCGCGAGCGTACGCTATGAAGATGTTGATCACTCGCGGCTGCACGGGCGTGGTCTCTTTTCTAGGCTGAGTGTCGCCGGTAATGAGGTTCGGCGCTCAGTGTTCTGTGGTTGGAGCAGGGCTGATCGGTGCTACGTATCTTGCGGATTTGTCGCAGATGAGAAGATGGTAGTGCGTCATGAGTTCAAACGCGCCGTAGTGGGAAGGTAACTTTACTAAACCAAAACTCGCGGACTGTGTGTTAGTGGCGTGAATGAAGTGGTTGAGGGCGGAGTTTGGCCCGCGCGCTCGATCAGCTCGGCGTCGTAGATGCGCGGCAGCAACTCGCGGTAACGCTGCCACTGCCGGAGCGACTCCGGATCCCTCGGGTCGAAGTTGGCAAGCAGCTGGTGTGCGCCGTGCCACATTTCCTTGCGGTGCTGCTACGGCATGCGGTTGCGCAGGATCAGCCGGACGAGCCGGAGCAGGAGAATCTGGTAGGTTCGGTGGTCGATCTTCGCGGGCCTGAAGCGGTTGATGCCCCGGATCGCCCGGCTCGGTTTGATCAGGTCGCGCAGGGTCGCGTCGAGTTCGAGCGACACCATTAGCCCGCTGGTGCCAGCGAACAAGCTCCGTGACGCCGCCTCGGGGGCGAAGAACGCGCAAACCCGCAGCAGTTGGTGGGACCACCGGGTTGCTGTGGCTCAATTGGTCGAACGACACGTTCCACGCCACGGCGGCCGAAACTTCGTGGTCCTGTGGCGGCGAAGTTTTGCCAGTCCCGGCGTCCGGCTGGGCGGCAGATGCAGGTTGTTTCGAGGAACTCGCCGGTTTGAGTTCCTGCGACTTTGTTTCACTCACCGCCGGGATCGTAGTGGGTGGGTCCACGCCGTGTTGACCAATGGTCGCGATTCTACTCTCCAAGCGATCCGCCCGTGACAAATACGGCCTGGATAGCGCACGCATGAGGTCACGCTTTAGGGCGATCTCCGCCTTGGTCGCCGCAGGGGCCGCCGGATCGGGCGTAGCGTCCGGAGCCGCCAGGGCGGCTTGCAGGCGCGCCAGCACCGGATTCTGATCTCCGAAGCGCCGCGACGCGCTGATCACGGCGTGCGCGGTGTCCGAACGCCGTGCGCCACGCAAGAGCAGCTGCTTCACGTGATCCGAGAACTCCCAGTTCGCCCGGTCCCACGGCGTTCCGTCACGGACCCGCTCCAGCAGCCCGCTGGTGAAGACCTCGGCCAGGTGGTCGGGGCCGGAACCGGGTAACGGCTCCGCCTGCAGGGTTCGGGCGACGCCGACGTCCACGGGCACCGCTGCCAGCAACGTGGCCAGGCGGAACGCCGACGGGGAAGCGGAACTGTGGAACCGCTTCACCTTTTCCCGCGCCGACCGTTCTGGTTCCGGTCCCGCGGCGTGGTCACCCGGTCGTGGTTGGTCGCGGGCGAGGACCACCGCCGCCTTGCGGGCGATGTCACCCACTCCGGTGATCATCGACGCCCACCAGCCGAGCCACCGGTCCTGCAGTTCGAGCACGGGCACCGCGATCGCGCCGTCGGTGAGCTCGGTGGCTTCGGCCGGATTCAGCAGGAGGTCGGCCGAGCGCACGTCGTAGGTGCCGTTGGGCCGCAGCGGGCCGGGTGGGGTGAGCACCGCCCGGTGGATGGCCATCCCGCCGCGCGGCCACAGGCGCTGCGGCAGCAGGTGCACGATCGCGACCGGCATGGCGCGCGCCCACCGGGCGAGCAGCGGCGACACGAGGTCCCGGTGCCAGGCGTCGCTGACCCCGTCGGTCATGAGCAGCAGGATGCTCCGGTCCGCCGCGCCGATGACCTCGCCTGCCCCGCGCGCCGGCGCGTCGGCCGTGCCGCCACGCAGGGTGGGGCCGAGGACCTCGCCTCCTTCGGCCGTCCCCGTCTTGCCGGTTTCCAGCAGCCGGACCCGTACGGACCGGAACGCGCCCAGACGTTCCAGCAATCGGGCGAACGCATTCACCGTGGCGGTCCACAGCGCCATCGACGGAGACGAGTCCACGACGAGCGTCAGGTCCAGCCAGCGACCGCGCCGCCGTCTCGTGACCGGCAGCCACATCCCGGTCTGGGACGCTTCTTCCGCGGTGCGGTCTTCGTCGAGCTCGACGTCGTCCCGCCTGTAGTTCGGGAGCAGGCCGTTCGTCCCGGGTAGGGCGTCTGAGGTGAAGCGGCGGCAAGGGGTACGTCGATGGCCGTCACGTGCCGCAGGCTGTCGCCCGATCCGGTCCAAGTTAGGACGTGGTGGCCCCGCAGTCAGGTTTGGTCGCTTCGGCATCTCATGGCACCTGCCGGGTGAGGTGCCGCCAGAGCGAACCGACGAGCTGCGGCCACGCTCCATCCTCCGGACGGTAGGCACCTGAGATGGCCGGGAGGACCGCGTCGAGCAGTTTGTTCGCGGGCAAGTCACCGACGGCCGCACTGCGAGCGATGACGTCTTCATCATTCTCGCGCGGCCGCCCTCGGGGTCCAGGGTGTGCGCCGCAACCATGGCAGCGAGCTGACTGGCGTCTGGCTCGTGCGTCTCCAACTGCAGGCAACTGCGGAGAAACGCGGGCGGGAACTCCCGCTCACCGTTGTTCGCAGTCATCACCATCGGGAAGGCTGCCGCCCAGACGCGGTCGTCCCGGACTTCGGCGTTGTAGCTAGGATTCGCCGTGAACACCTCTGCCGACGTTGAGCGACGGGCATCCCTGACCAGTTCGGGAACCACGAACTCGCAGATCGGGGCCTGCCCCCGTGCTTCGGCGCTGGCGCAGCGGAGGACGCGCCCCAGCCCCAATTCCCGCGAAATCCGGTAGGCCAGCGACGACTTGCCGCTTCCCGAGCGGCCCGTCACCAGCAGCGGCCGTCCGGTCCCGCGGTAGATCCACCAATCGGGCGGACTGTCCGGGTGCGACGGCCCTCCAGCGCGATGTTCAGGAAGCTCGGTCACGTTGGTCGGCACCTCCTCCTGGGCGCCCCACGATCCCGGTTTCGCCAATGGGAAGCAACCGACTCGGGTCGTCCCATAGCACCACCAGGTCCATGAGTGCTCCGCCATCGCCCGACGACGGCGGATTCCGAAGCGCGTCCAGCCGAGACTCTCTCATCAGTGCGGGCAATCCCCCAATCCACCACTGCTTTCGGCCAGTAAGGCTACCGCTTCGCGAACGACTTCCGAAGAAGCCGATGGGTGCCAGACGATGACCGGGACGCCGGTCCGCAACGCTGGCAAAAGCTCGTCATGGCCGGAGATCGCGCTGACCGGCGGCGATTCGGTCAGCACCGCCATCGCCCATTGCTCGTTGCTCAATATCGCCTCGAGCCGGAGTGGATCGTGCCGGTCCCCGGCCCGACAGAAATACACCCGTTCGAACGAAGGATCACCGACCCACGACTCCCACCGTTGGCGCCAGACGGGGTGCCAACGCGGGGCACACATCCGTTCCAGTGACCGCACGATCGTCGAGTAACTGAGGTACAACGGCTTCGGCGCACCGGAAGCACGCTCGGTCGCCCAGGAATGCACCGGCAGGTTCAGCAGCGCACGCGGCAGGACGAACTCGACCACGACGTCGGACACCACCTGCGACCAGGCTTGCCCGGTTTCGGCGATCAGCTCTTCGACGCGGCGTCCCGACTCGCTTTCGCGCACCAGCGCGCGGCCTCGCCTTCGACAGCGACCAGGCGTCCGGATCTTCCTGCCGCCAGCAGGAAAGCTTGTACAGGTTCTTCTCGACGGGGCCGGGCGCACGACGATTAGCAGGTGGAGGCTGTCCGGTGCCGGGCGGGCAGCGGCCAGTTCCGCGCGCAGCTGTTCCAGAGCGTCGCCGAGGCGGAGCCGCCGCACCTGACTGTCGGACCACACGCGCAGCTCCGCCGCGAGGTTATCGTCGCATTCGCCGGCGATCAGTTCGACGAAGATCAGAGGTGCGGCAGTTCCCCGGGCCCGGCGTTGAAATTGGAGAGCCCGGAAACGCCGCGGACGCGTCGGCGTAGCGGGGAGTCTGGAAGAGATAGCACGCGGCGCGGCGAGCACTCATGCCTAGTCCCAGTGGTGTGAAACTCGCTAACGGTCCCACGGTTCGCTTACCATCAGGGTGCGAACCGCTTCGTCGTCGGCGAGGTCGGCCACCGCGAGCTCGTCCACCACTGCTTTGCGGACCGCGATGTCTAGGTGGGGCGCCCGTACTTCACTCTCACCTCATCCGGAGAAGCGCGCCGAAGATCGCGAGTCTACGTGTTCGGCGTAATCACAAAAGGGCAAAAATGTGACACGTGCGACACCAACCGAAAGGCCAGGCCAACCGCTTCCCACGCTGGCGGCTTGGGTCGCTGATCAGCAGTTGTGGTAGTGCCACTATCGGCGACGATCCGCCTGTTGACATGTTTTCGTCCATAATTCGGCGTGCCCACGACACGCCTGCACCTGGTGAGCGCGGATGAGGACCACCGCGTCTCCACCATCGA
>NZ_JBEXMD010000059.1:0-49399 GCF_040610315.1 Amycolatopsis sp. NPDC004169 | reverse complement strand
TACACAAACCACCCCCCCCCCCCCCCCTGCTGTTCACCCCGCGTCCCGCTTTTTGGGTGCCCCCCCCCGGGGGCCCCCCCCCCCCGCGGGGGGGGGGGGGGGGGGCCCCCCCCCCCCGCGGCCTGGTCGGGGGTGGTCATGTCTTACTCGCGGTCCTCTGCGGTCTTGCCGCGGCGGCCGAGCGCGATGCCGCCGCCGACCAGGACGACCACGACGACCGCGCCGATGACGATCCAGAGCACGGTGTTGCCGGAGCCGCTGCTCGCGGCACTGGTGGTGCCGGCCGGGGTGGCGCCGTAGACGCCCCAGTAGCCGGTCTGCTCGAGGATGGCGCCCTTGGGCTGCGGCTGGGTGGTGAAGCCGGCGAACTTGTCGGAGCGGTAGGCCTCGAGGGTGTTCTGGTAGTCGAGCACGATCGTCGGGAACTGGCTGTAGAGCCGGGCCTGTGCCTGCTTGACGTAGCCGGCGCGCTTGGCGTCGTCGGTTTCGGTCAGCTGCTTCTTGTAGAGGTCGTCGTAGGCGGCGTCGCAGAAGAAGGTGTCGGTGCTGCCGCCCTTGCCGTCCGGGGCGGGCCGGGCGCCGCAGGTGTGCAGCGACAGCACGTAGTCCGGGTCGGGGTTGGTGCCGTAGCCGCCGATGGCGAGGTCGTACTTGCCGGCCTGGGTGCGGTCGGACAGCTCGTCGTCGGAGACGAGGTCCTGCTTGACGGTGATGCCGATGTCCTTGAGCCAGCCGGTGACGTACTGCGCGACGCCCTGGTCGTAGCTGCGGTTGGCGTGGCCGGTCAGGCGCAGTTCCAGCTTGGCGCCTGCCGGGGTGGTGCGGACGCCGTCGGCGCCCTTCTTGTACCCGGCCTGCTCGAGGGTGGCGTTGGCGGCGGCGAGGTCGAACTTGATCTTCTCGCTGTCGCTGGGGTCCCAGTGGTAGGCGGCGTAGATGGGGGGCACGACCCCGCCGCCGACCTGGCCGAGGCCCTTGAGGACCTTGTCGACGATGGCCTGGGTGTCGACGGCCTGGGTGATGGCCTTGCGGACGTTGATGTCCTTGAGGACCGGGTTGCCGTCGCCGATCGGGTTGTCGGCGTTGTCGGTGACGCCGAAGTTGAGCGACAGCTCGTCGTAGCGGCGGCCGGGGGCGGCGTTGGTGGTGATGCCCTGCTGGCCCTGCAGCGCGGCGAACTGGTTGGGGTTGAGCCGGTTGATGACGTCGACTTCGCCCTGCTTGAGGGCGTTGACCGCGGCTTCGGTGTCCTTGAACTGCAGCAGCTGCAGTTCGTCGACCTTGGGCGCGCCGCGCCAGTAGTCCTTGTTGGCCGCGAACTTGACGTACTCGTTCGGCTTGTACTCGGTGAGCTTGAACGGGCCGTCGCCGACGCCGGAGACGGCGAGGGTGTCGGTCGAGGCGGCCTTGAGGTCCTGGATCGGCTCCCAGATGTGCTGGGGCACGATCGGCACGTCGAGCAGGTTCATGTTGACCTGCACGGCCTTGGTCTTGATGACGAGGGTGGTGTCGTCGGGCGCGGTGACCGTCTCGAAGTTGGCCACGTAGTTGCCGTTGGCGGTGCGGGCGTTCTCGTCGGTGAGCATGCGGTTGAAGGTGAAGGCCGCGTCCTTGGCGGTCACCGGCTGCCCGTCGCTCCACTTGACGCCGCTGCGGATCTTGAAGGTCCAGGTGAGCTTGTCCGGCGACGGGGTCCACGACTCGGCGAGCGCGGGCGAGGCTTCGGCCTTTTCCGCGTTCGGGATGGTCAGGAACTCGAAGGTGAACCGGCCGATCTGGGTGGACGCCGAGAGCGCCGCGGTGAACGGGTTGAGGTGGTCGATGCCGGTGGTGAGCGCGACCCGCAGCACCTTGGCCTGCTGGGCCTGGGCGGGAACGGCGAGCGGGATCGCCGCCAGCGTCGCGGCCGCGACGACCGCGCCCACGCGGGCGAGCCGCCCTGTTCTGTGTTGGAACTGCACCGAAAACCACCCCATCGTTCGCATGTGAGCCTCCCCAAGGACGAGAAGTAACCACATACCGGGACAATCGCGCAATATGTTGCCGCCTCGGCAGGTGCCCGATCGTTATCGACTCCCTGATCGTCACGCTGAGTGACATCCGGTGATGGGGGCGTTCCGCGTCCGGGAGCCGGGCGGGCTGGTTAGAGTGCCGGGCATGCGCATCCTGATCTCGGCGGACATGGAGGGCGCCACCGGTGTCACCTGGACCGACGACGTCGTGCCCGGTTCGCCGCAGTGGGACCGCTTCCGGCGGCTGTTCACCGGCGACGTCAACGCCGTGCTGGCCGGGCTGTTCGAGGCGGGCGCGAGCGACGTGCTGGTGAACGAAGCCCATTCCTCGCAACGGAACCTGCTGCTGGAGGAGCTCGACCCGCGGGCGCGGATGCTCACCGGGCGGCACAAGCCGCTGTCGATGATGCAGGGTGTCGATTCCGGTGTGGACGGTGTGGTGTTCCTCGGGTACCACGCCGGCGCGGGCTTCGACGGGGTGCTCTCCCACACCTACCTGGAGAACCAGATCACCGGGGTGTGGCTGGACGACGTGCCGGCGAGCGAAGGGCGGCTGAACGCGGGCCTGGCCGCGGAGTACGGCGTCCCTGTCCTGCTCGTTTCGGGTGACGACAAAACGTGCGACGACGCCCGTGATTACGCTCCGGAGGCGGAGCTGGTCCAGGTGAAGGAATGCGTGAGCCGGTACGCGGCGATCTGCCTGCCGCCGGCGCGCACGGCGGAGCTGCTGACCGGCGCGGCGGCCGACGCGATGGCCCGGGCCGGCCGGGACGAGCGGCAGCCCGGGGCGCACCGGATCGAGGTGGAGTTCGACGCGAGCCACCTGGCGCAGGCGACGGCGGTGATCCCGACGGTGGAGCAGATCGGCACGCGGCGGGTCGGGTTCGACGCGCCGACCATGACCGAGGCGATGAAGGCGTTCAAGGTCGTCACGGCGATCGCGGCGGGGGCGGTGCAGGGTATCTATGGCTGATGTCGTCGAGTTGTGCGCGGACCTGATCCGGTTCGACACGACCAACCGCGGGAACAACGACGCCTCCCCCGAGCGGCCGGCCGCGGAGTACGTGGCCGCGTTCCTGGACGGCCTGGGCATCCCCTCGCGGATCCTCGAAGCCGCGCCGGGGCGGGCCAGCGTGATCGCGCGGGTGCCGGGCACCGATCCGTCGTTGGCGGCGCTGCTGGTGCAGGGGCACCTGGACGTGGTCCCGGCGGACGCGGCGGACTGGTCGGTGCCGCCGTTCGCCGGCGAGGTGCGCGACGGGTACCTGTGGGGCCGCGGCGCGACCGACATGAAGGACTTCGTGGCGATGGTGCTGGCGGCGCTGGCCGGCGGGGTGCGCCCGCGGCGGGAGCTGGTGCTGGCGTTCGTCGCCGACGAGGAGGACCGCGGCGAGTGGGGCGCGCACTGGCTGGTCGCCCGCCACCCCGAGCTGTTCGAGGGGTGCGCGGCGGCGATCAGCGAGTCGGGCGGCTACACCTACCACGTGCCCGCCGCCGACGGCCGGGACGTGCACCTGTACCCGGTGGGGACGGCCGAGCGCGGGACGGCGCACCTGCGCCTGACCGCTCGCGGCCGCGCCGGTCACGGTTCGCGCCCGAACGACGAGAACGCCGTCACCCGGTTGGTGGGGGCGTTGCACCGGATCGCGGCCCACCGCTGGCCGGTGTCGCTGACGCCGGCGGTGCGGGCGTTCCTGGAGCGGACGGGCGCGGCCCTGGGGGTGCCGGTGGATCTGTCCACGTCCGGCGGTGTGGACGCGGCGGTGGCGGCGCTGGGCCCGGCCGGTGCGCTGGTGGTGCCGACGGTCCGCAACAGCACGACCCCGACGATGCTGGACGCGGGCTACAAGGTGAACGTGATCCCGTCGACGGCGACCGCGCAGGTGGACGTGCGGGTGCTGCCGGGCACCGAGGAGTCGTTGTTCGCGGCGCTGGACGAGCTGCTGGGCGAGGGTGTGACGCGCGAGTTCGTGGCGCACCAGCCGCCGGTGCAGGCACCGGTGGAGTCGCCGTGGTTCGCCGCGATGGCCTCGGCGTTGCGGGCGGAGGACCCCGAGGCGGTGGTGGTGCCGTACTGCCTGGGCGGCGGGACGGACGCGAAGGCGTTCGCGCAGCTGGGGATCGACTGCTACGGCTTCGCGCCGTTGTGGCTGCCGAAGGGGTTCCCGTACCGGGCGATGGCGCACGGGGTGGACGAGCGGGTGCCGGTGGAGGGCCTGCACTTCGGCACCCGCGTCCTGACCCGGTTCTTCGAGAGCTGCTAATTGTGATGTTCCGGGAGGTTGGTCCGCCTCGTGACCGGCGGCTTGCCGTCGGTCACGAGGCGGGATGATCGTGCTCGTAGCGGCGCAGCGATTCGCCGGTGACCCGGTCGTTGCGAGAGAGCCGGTTGAGCCGGCATCGGACCAGTACCGCGTGCACGGTGGAGGCGGGCAGGCCGAGTCGGCCGGCGATCTGGACTGGTCCCAGCCGATGGCGCCATCGCAGCCGCACGATTGCTCGCAGCAGGTGTTCGGGGGTGCGGGTCGGGCTGCGATACGGGCGTGAGCTGCGGTCGGTCATCCCGGTCACGCCCTCGAGCCAGTAGCGGTCAGTCCATTTTCGGGCGGTTTGGCGGCGACCATGAACATCTTGGCCGCTGCCGTGCAGCTCCAGCCGTGTTTGACACTCGGGACAACGTCCCTGGACATCACAGCTAGCCGAGCGCTTCTCGCAGGAGCGCGAGCAGGCTGTCCCAGTGCCGCTCCAGGGCGGCGGGGTTGAAGGCGTCGGTGTCGGCCATGGTGAAGCCGTGGACGGTGCCGGGGTAGATCTCCGAGGTGTACTCCAGGCCCGCGGCGTCCAGGGTTTCGTTGAGCTCGGTGAGGGCTTCGGGGGTCAGGTCGGATTCGGCGTGGCCGAAGTGGACGCGGGCGCCGATGCGGTGCAGGCTTTCGGGCCCGGCGGTGCCCACCGGGGCGTGGAAGCCGGCGAGCGCGGCCACCCGGCCGGGGTGGGCCGCGGCGGTGTGGGTCGCCAGGAGGCCGCCGAAGCAGTAGCCGGTGGTGGCGATCGGGCCGGGACCGACCTCGGGCCGGGTGGTGAGGAACCGGACGCAGGCGTCGGCGTCGCGGAGTACCCGGTCGGTGGTGTGGGCCTGGATCATCGGCATCAGCTCGGCGAAGATCGCGGGCCGGGCTTCTTCGCCGATGTGGTCGGGGAGCTCGATCAGCGGTGTCGGGCCGTGCCGGTAGAACGGGTTGGGAACGAGCACGTAGTAGCCGTGGCCGGCGAGTTCCTCGGCCATCTCGCGCAGCACGGGCCGGATGCCGAAGCCGTCCGGGTACATCAGCACCCCGGGGTGGCCTTCGCCGCCGTCGGGGAACGCGGCGAAGGCGTCGGCCCGGCCGTCCTCGGTGGGGATCTGCAGTGACTGGGTGGGCATGATCGCCGAGCCTAGGCCACCGGCTCAGGGCAGGACGACGAGTTTTCCGGCCGCGCGGTCCTCCTCCATGTACCGGTGGGCGGCGGCGATCTCCGCCAGCGGGAAGACCCGGTCGATGTTCGGCCGGTAGGTGCCGGCCTCGACCTCGTCGACGATCCGCTGGAGCACGTCGGCGCGGCCGTTGAGGTCGTCGCTGTGGAAGGCGGTCAGCTTGGTGCCGGACGGGATCTTCGCGATCGGCTCGAAGTCCGGGACGATCCAGCCGCTGAGCGAGCCCGCCACGCAGACCGTGCCGCCGCGGCGGACCAGGCGCAGCGAGTCCACAGCCGTGCGGGCGCCGACCAGGTCGAGGACCCAGTCCGGGCCTTCGGGCCACAGTTCGGCCAGTCCGGTGAGCGGGCCGCCGTCGTCGATGAGGACGTGGCCGGTCAGCGCGGGCGCCTTGGCCGGGCGGCGGGTGGTGGCGGCGACCTCCAGGCCGTGACCGGCCGCGATCGAGGCGGCGGCCAGCCCGACCGAGGACGTGCCGCCGCGGATGAGCAGCCGTCCGGTGCGGCCCGGGCCGATCCCGAGCGCGTCCAGTGCGCCCCAGGCGGTCAGGTACGTCTCCGGCAGCGCGGCCAGCACCTCACAGGGCAGGGAGGTGGTGACCGGCATCAGCAGCGGGTTCGGCAGCAGGGCGTATTCGGCGTAGCCGCCGTCGAAGGCGCGGCCCATCTCCCCCATCACCGCCGCGACCGTGGTGCCTTCGGGCAGGCGCGGGTCGGTCGAGGCGGCGACGACGCCGACGCATTCGATGCCCAGCACCCGCGGGAACCGCACGGACGGGGAATGCCCCTGCCGGGTCCGCAGCTCCGACCGGTTCAGGCCGGTGCCCTCGACCCGCACCAGGCTCCAGCCGTCCCGGACCGCCGGGACCGGCAGCTCCCGGACCTCGAGGACTTCCGGGCCGCCCGCCCGGACACAGACCGCTGCTCGCATCGTGTTCATGGGCCCACTGTCACCGGCCGCAGCGGTGGCCGACCACCGGTAGGATGCCAAGCCATGCCCATCGGCCGCCAAGCTTCGCGGATCTGGCCCTCCGGTGGCGTGCACCTGTGGCCGCCGGGCGGCATGAGCGAAGCCGACGCCCACGACCGCGGCCATCTGGTCTACGCGGCGCGGGGTGTGCTGTCGGTGCACACCGAACGGGGGACGTCGATCGTGCCCGCCAACCGGGTGGCCTGGACCCCGGCCGGGTTCGTGCACCGGCACCGCGCGCACGGCCACACCGACATGCGGATCGTGTTCCTGCCGGCGTCACTGGCCCGGCTCATTCCCGCCCGTCCGGCCGTGTTCACCGCTTCGGACCTGGCCCGCGAGGTGCTGCTGGCCCTCACCGGTCCGCGGGAATACGACCGGGCGGCGAGCGCGCGCCTGCGGCGGGTCCTGGTCGACGAGCTGCGCGAAGCTCCCGAACAGCCGCTGCACCTGCCCGAGCCGCGCGACGACCGGTTGCGGGCCATCGCGCGGCGGCTCTACGAGGAGCCCGGGGACACCACGCCGCTGGCCGAGCTCGGGCAGCGGATCGGCGCCAGCGCCCGCACGCTCAGCCGGTTGTTCCGCGACGAGCTCGGGATGACGTTCTACGAGTGGCGCACGCAGGTGCGCATCGGCCACGCGCTGATCCTGCTGGCCGACGGCCACGACACCGCGTACACGGCGCGGGCGTGCGGCTGGGCGAACCCGAGCCACTTCATCGCGGCGTTCACGGCCGTGGTGGGGACGACCCCCGGCCGGCACCGCGCTAGCGGGTGAAGGTGGCCCAGTAGCGGGCGCCGTCGCGGATGGTGTCCAGGCCGAGCAGGCGGACGCCGTCCTGGGCGACGGATTCGATCTCGGCGCGGCTGAACGGCCACGGCGGGCTCTGCCAGTTCGCCATGTCCATGTTCTCCTCCGCCACCTCGCACACGATCGCCGTGCCACCGGGGGCGAGGAACGAGGCCAGCGACTTCAGCGCCGCGGGGCGGAAGTCGCGGGGCATGGCCTGGACGTTCATGATCTCCACGACCAGGTCGAACTCCTGCGTCCACTCCCCCGGCGGGTTCAGCAGGTCCGCGACCACGTAGTCCACGGCGGACTCGGGGAACCGGGCTCGGGCCGCCGCCACCGCGGTCGGGGCGACGTCGAAGCCCGTCACCGTCCAGCCGTGGGCCGACAGCAGTTCCGAGTCGTCGCCCAGCGCGCTGCCGACGACCAGGGCGCGGCGGCCGGCGCCGGGGTGGGTCTCGGCCCAGGCGGCCAGGTCGATGCCCGGTTTGCCGCGGGTCCACGGGACTTCGGCTTCGCCGCGGGCGGCGGCGGTGTAGAGCTGGTCGAACCAGGCGGTCGGGTCGCCTTCGGCGAGGGAGGCGCGGGCGAGTACGCGGTCGGCGGGTTCCGGCGTCGTCATGATCGTGACCCTAGCGACGACGCCGGACCCGCGAGACCGGTTTACCGCGCGACCGGCCCCGGGAGCGCGTACAGCGGTTCGCCGGCCCAGCGGACGACGTCCCGGACCGGCGCGGACGGCGGGGCGGGCCGGAAGTTGGCGGCGTCGTCGATGCTGCCGGTGCCGTCGTAGACGGCCCGTAGCGGGTAGGCGAACACCGGCCGGGTGCGGGTGACGGTGCCGTCGGCGGCGCGGCCGGTCGCGGTGACCACCGTGGGCGTGCTGCCGCGTTCGACCCAGGCGACCAGCTGCTCGAGCGGGTCGAATTCGGTGAGCGTGGTGCCGCCGCCGCAGTGGTAGAGCGACGGGACCATGAACAACCGTGCCCAGTCCTGCGGGCCGCCGCGGGTGAGCCGCTGGTAGTAGTCGAGCGTGCCGGCCGGCGGGATGGCTTCGTCGGCCCAGCCGTGCCAGAGCAGCAGCTTGCCGCCGCGGCGCTGGAACGCCGAGAGGTCGAGGCTCATCGCGTCGTAGCGGACGCCGACCGGGGTGAGCCGGTCGAACTCCGCCTTGGTGAAGGCGAAGGTGTCCACGGTCGAGGCCGGCGCGCCGATCGGGTAGCCGAGGTAGCGCAAATAGTTGTCGGCGAGGTTGCGGGCGAAGGCGGATCCGCCGGTTTCGGGCGTGGCGATGATCCACCCGGCCCACGACAGCTCCGACCCGGGCTCCTGACCACCGGGGTAGAGCAGCGTGCCGCGGCCGTCGGTGGGCGGCGAGTACAGCTTGCGGACGACGGCGACCTGGGCCGGGGTGAGGCAGGAGGGCGTCTCGGCGCCGGTGCAGGTCAGCGTGGCCGGGTCGAAGGAGCAGGCGCGGGGGTCGTCGAGCTGGCCGTCGGCGAGCCCGTCGAGGCGGTCGCAGGCGGCGAGGACGGCTTCGTGCAGGGCGGGCAGCTTCGCGGCGGTGAGGATCGGGCTGCCGTCGGCGGCATTGTCGGCCCGGGCGAGCCACGTCTGGTAGACCCCGAGCAGCGGGCCCCAGTAGTTCGCCGGGGCACCGACGTCGATGCCGTCGAAGTCGGCCGGGTAGCGCTGGGCGAGCAGGAGGCCTTCGCGGCCGCCGTCGGAGCAGCCGCTGAAGTAGGACTTGCGCGGCGGGGCGCCGTAGAAGGCCTGGATGATCGCCTTCGAGGCGCGCGAGACGACGTGGGGCGCGCGGAATTCGAAGTCGTCGCGGGCGGCCTGGTCGTGCGCGCCCCAGCTGCCGTCGTCGACGACGGCGGGGGTCTTGCCGACGTGGCCGTCGTCGGTGGCCGCGACCGCGAAGTCGCCGCCGTGGGGCAGCCCGCAGTCGGCGAAGGCGGGCGGGTTGACCAGGCCGCAGAAGCCGCCGCAGCCGTACTGCAGGTAGCGCCCGGCGTAGGTCCTGGTGGGCAGGCGCAGCTCGAACCGGACGGCGGGTTCGACGTACCCGGCGACGTCGCAGTATTCGGGGTCGGAAGCGGTCGCCGCGACGACCGCGGCCGAGGTGACGTGGGTGGGCGCGCCCGGGAGGGTGAACCCGTGGACCAGGCCGGCGCAGGTGGTCACCGGCCGGATGGCCAACTCCGGTGCCGCGGAGGCGGCGACCGGGGTGAATGTGGTGGTGGCGAGCGTCAAGGTGGCGATGGCGGTGATGATCCGGAACGTTCTCATCGGGCCCCCGTTTTCCGCGTTGTCTGATTCCGGCCAGGTTTGGCGAGCGGTCTTGACATCGATGTCACCCGCGCGTTTCCCTTCGTTGGCGCCGCCGGTCCCCGCCTGCGCGGCGCTGCTTTGTCCGCCCTCCGAGCTTGGAGCAACGATGCCCCGAAGCGCCAGACCGCCGGTCGCTTTCCTGGTGACCGCCGCCGTGGTCGCCGCCGGCCTGGTCGCCATCCCCGCGGCCTCGTCCGCCGCCGAAGACGCCCTTCCCGCCGACTTTTCGTCCTCCTTCGAGCCCGGTGACGTCCAGCCGACGTGGACCGACACGGTCGACACCGACGCGGCGGGCAAGCCGCGCGCGTCCGGGATCAACGGCGCCAACGGCACCGCGATCCCCGGCGACATCCGCGGCAAGGTGACCGAAACCAGCGCCAGCAGCGAGAACACCGGCGGCGGCGAGGTCGTCTCCAACCTCGTCGACGGCACCACCGACACCAAGTGGCTGTCCTGGGACCCCACCGCGTGGGCGCAGATCAACCTGTCCGAGGCCACTTCGATCACGCACTACGCGATCTCCTCGGCCAACGACTTCGACGAGCGCGACCCCAAGGACTGGACCCTGCAGGGCTCCAACGACGCGAGCAGCTGGACGGACCTGGACAAGCAGACCGACCAGGCGTTCACCGCGCGGTTCCAGCAGAAGGACTACCGGCTGGCCGCCCCGAGCGCCGCGTACAAGTACTACCGGCTCGACGTCACGCGCAACAACGGCGGGCCGATCCTGCAGCTGTCGGAGCTGCTGCTGGCCAACGACGACCCGGCTCCGCCGCCGCTGCCGAACATGCGCAGCTTCGTCGACTCCGGCCCGACCAGCGGCTACACGAACAAGAACCGCGTCGGCTTCACCGGGCTCAAGGCGTTCCGCTACTCCGGCAGCCAGACCCAGGCCCACGGCTGGTCCTACAACAAGATCTTCGACGTGAACATCCCGGTCGTGCCCTCGACCGAGCTGTCCTACAAGGTGCAGCCGCAGTTCATCACCGGCGACCTGAAGTACCCGAGCACCAACGTCGCCATCGACCTGGCCTTCACCGACGGCACCTACCTGCGCAACCTGGGCGCGACCGACCAGTACGGCTTCCCGCTGACGCCCGAGGGCCAGGGCGCGTCGAAGGTGCTCTACGCCAACCAGTGGAACCTGGTGCGCTCGGCGATCGGTCAGGTCGCCAAGGGCAAGACCATCGACCGGATCCTGGTCGGCTACGACAACCCCGACGGCCCGGGCACGCTGCAGGGCTGGCTCGACGACGTCAAGGTCTCCGCGACACCGACGCCGCCGGCGAGCACCCGTCCGAGTGACAATGTGGTCACCACCCGGGGCACGATGGCCAACAGCACCTTTTCCCGCGGCAACAACTTCCCGGCCACCGCGGTGCCGCACGGGTTCAACTTCTGGACCCCGGTCACCGACGCCGGTTCGACCAGCTGGCTCTACAACTACAGCACCCAGAACAACGCGCAGAACCTCCCGCAGCTGCAGGCGTTCAGCGTCAGCCACGAGCCCAGCCCGTGGATGGGTGACCGGCAGGCGTTCCAGGTGATGCCGTCCGCGGCCACCGGGGTTCCGGACGCCAACCGCGACGCGCGGGCGCTGCCGTTCAAGCACAGCGACGAGGTCGCGCGGGCGCACTACTACGGTGTGCAGTTCCAGAACGGGATCAAGACCGAGATCGCCCCGACCGACCACGCGGCGATGTTCCGGTTCTCCTTCCCGGGCGCGGACTCGAGCCTGATCTTCGACAGCGTCAACAACTCCGCGGGCCTCACGCTCGACAACGCCACCGGCACGCTGTCGGGCTACACCGACACCGGCGTGTACGCCGGCGCGGGGCGGATGTTCGTCTACGCCACCTTCGACAAGCCGGTCACCGCCGGCGGCAAGCTCACCGGGCAGGGCCGCGACAACGTCACCGGCTACCTGCGCTTCGACGCCGGCGCCGGCAAGACCGTGAACATGCGGATCGCGACCTCGCTGATCAGCGTCGAGCAGGCGAAGAAGAACCTCGCCCTGGAGATCGCGCCCGCGGCGACCTTCGACTCGGTGCGCGACGCGGCGCAGAAGGCGTGGGACGACCAGCTGAAGGTGATCGAAGTCGAGGGCGCGTCGAAGGACCAGCTCACGACGCTCTACTCGAACCTCTACCGGCTGTTCCTCTACCCGAACTCGCAGTTCGAGAACACCGGCACGGCGCAGAAGCCCGCCTACCAGTACGCCAGCCCGGTCTCGCCGAAGACCGGCGCGGACACCGCGACCCGGACCGGGTCGAAGGTGGCCGACGGGCAGATGTACGTCAACAACGGCTTCTGGGACACCTACCGCACGACGTGGCCGGCGTACTCGCTGCTCACGCCGGACATGGCCGGGAAGATGGTCGACGGGTTCGTGCAGCAGTACCGCGACGGCGGCTGGATCGCGCGCTGGTCCTCCCCCGGCTACGCGGACCTGATGACCGGCACCAGCTCGGACGTCGCGTTCGCCGACGCCTACCTCAAGGGCGTGCGCAACTTCGACGTCAAGTCGGCCTACGACGCGGCGATCAAGAACGCCACGGTGACGCCGCCGAACTCCGCGGTCGGCCGCAAGGGGCTGGACCAGGGCATCTTCCTCGGCTACACGCCCAACACCGCCAGCGAGGGCTTCTCGTGGGCGATCGAGGGCTACGTCAACGACTTCGGCATCGCCAACCTGTCGAAGAAGCTGGCCGGGGAGGCGGCGCCGAACGACCCGCGCAAGGCGGAGTACCAGGAGAACTACGAGTACTTCACCAGCCGCGCCCAGCAGTACGTGAACCTGTTCGACCCGAGCGTCGGGTTCTTCCAGGGCAAGGACGCCAGCGGCAAGTTCACCAAGACCAAGGACCAGTACGACCCGCGTTCGTGGGGCGGGGACTACACCGAGACCGACGGCTGGGGCATGGCGTTCACCGTGCCGCAGGACGGCCGGGGCCTGGCCAACCTCTACGGCGGCAAGACCGGGCTGGCGACCAAGCTCGACCAGTTCTTCGCCGACCAGGAGACCGCCACCTTCCCCGGCTCCTACGGGGGCGTGATCCACGAGATGCGGGAGGCGCGGGACGTGCGGATGGGCCAGTACGGCCACTCCAACCAGCCGGCCCACCACCTGCTCTACATGTACGACTACGCGGGTCAGCCGGCCAAGACCCAGGCGAAGGTCCGCGAAGCGCTGTCGCGGCTGTACAACGGCAGCGAGATCGGCCAGGGCTACGCCGGTGACGAGGACAACGGCGAGATGTCCGCGTGGTACATCTTCAGCGCGCTGGGCTTCTACCCGCTGCAGATGGGCAGCCCGGACTACGCGATCGGGTCGCCGCTGTTCAAGAAGGCGACGATCCACCTGGCCGGCGGCAAGGACCTGGTGATCAACGCGCTGAAGAACAGCGCGAAGAACGTCTACGTCCAGGGCGTGAAGGTCAACGGCAAGGCGTACACCTCGACGTCGCTGCCGCACGACCTGATCGCCCGCGGCGGGGTCATCGACTTCGACATGGGCCCGAACCCCTCGAACTGGGGCACCGGCCCGAACGACGCGCCGAAGTCGATCACCACGGGCGACGCGGTGGCGACACCGCTGCACGACGAGACCGGCGCGGGCAAGGGCACGCTGTCCACTTCCGACGGCTCCGACGCCGGCGCGTTGATCGACAACACCTCACGCACCCAGGCCGCCGTCACCGGCGCCCTGCAGTACCAGCTCAACTCGACCGACGAGGCCGTCACGCACTACACGCTGACGTCCCAGACCGGTGCGGGTGACCCCAAGAGCTGGGTGCTGAAGGGCTCCTACGACGGCAAGACGTGGGCGGTGGCCGACAAACAGGAGAACCAGGCGTTCAGCTGGCGGCAGCAGACCCGCGCGTTCAAGGTGGCCGCCCCGGCGCACTACGCCTACTACCGGCTCGAAGTGACCGCGACCAGCACCGGCGCCCCGGCGCAGCTGGCGGAGTTCGAGCTGCTGGGCAAGCCGGACGCGGCGTGCACGAAGACGATCACGGGTGCCTCCTCCGGCCCGCTGTCGGTGACGTCCGGCACGGTGTGCCTGCAGGACGCGACGGTGTCCGGCCCGGTCACCGTCGCACCCGGCGCGTCGCTGATCGTCCGCGGCGGTTCGGTCAAGGGACCGCTGTCGGCGACCGGCGCGGCCCAGGTGGTGCTGAACCGCACCAAGGTGGGCGGCCCGGTGGCGATCACCGGCGTGACCGGGGCGGTGTCGATCGAGCTGACCGACATCGGCGGCCCGGTCGCCCTGACCGGCAACCACGGGCCGGTGCTCACCTCGAGCACGGTGGGCGGCCCGCTGGCGTGCGCGGTGAACGACCCGGCACCGACCGACCACGACCTGCCGAACACGGTTCGGGGGCCGGTCGCGGGGCAGTGCGCGACGATCTAGGTCCGCAGCGAGTCCGGGAAGGCCACCTCGAGCAGCTCGGGGTGGCCTTCCCGCGTTCGGGCACCCGCGCGGCCGGGAAGGCAGCGTCGCGGCGCGGCTTGGGCCGTTCGGCCGATACGGTGGTCGCATGCCCGATGCCGTGTTCTTCTCGTCCTTCGAATCCGGTGATCCGCAGCCGGCGGACCCCCGGCTGACGATCGACAAGGGCCCCGGCCGCTCACCCACCGCCAAGACCGGCGTCGGCTTCACCGGGCTGAAGGCCCTGCGCTACACCGCCCGCCCCCGCGCCGTCCTGTTCGAACTCGACGTGCCCGTCACCGCGCGCACCGAGCTGTCCTATGTGGTCTTCCCGGAAGCCGACGGCGACATCCCGGCCTACCACGCCACCCGCGCCTGCCTCGACGTCGAGTTCGCCGACGGCACCGCCGCCGGGTTCGAGCCGGTCGACGACAAGACGCTGTGGGTGGACCAGTGGAACCTCGTCCGCCGCCCGCTCGGGGCGTTCGCCGGGCGGCGGATCGCCCGGCTCGTGCTGCGCACCGACGCGCCGGGGGAGATCACCGGCTGGCTCGACGACGTCCGGATCGCCGAGCGCCCCGACCCGCCGCGCGACCCGGTCGACTGCGTCCGCACCACCCGCGGCACCCACTCCAGCGGCGAGTTCTCCCGCGGCAACAACTTCCCGGCCACGGCGGTGCCGCACGGGTTCAACTTCTGGACCCCGGTCACCGACGCCGGCGTCACCAACTGGCTCTACTCCTACCACCGCCACAACGACGAACGGAACCGGACGGCGCTGCAGGCGTTCGCGCTGTCGCACCAGCCGAGCCCGTGGATGGGCGACCGGCACACCTTCCACCTCATGCCGGGCACCGGCCCGGTCGAGCCCGACCGCCGCAAGCGCGCCCTGGCCTTCTCCCACGACGACGAGACCGACGCCCCGCACCACTACCGGGTCCGGTTCGCCAACGGGATGACCGCCGAGCTCGCCCCGACGTCGCACGCGGCGATCATGCGGTTCACCTTCCCGGACAAGCACGGCTGGCTGCTGTTCGACAACGTCCGCAACCGCGGCCGCATCCGGATCGACCCCGACACCGGCGTGATCACCGGCTACACCCGGGTCCGCAGCCGCCTGTCGGCCGGGGCGCGCCGGATGTTCGTCTACGCCGTCACCGACGCCCCCGCCACCCGCGGCGCCAAGGTGCACTTCCCGCCGTGGCGGCGGGTCTCGGGCTACTTCGAGTTCGACGGCCCCGACGTGACGCTGCGGATCGCGACGTCGCTGATCAGCCTCGCCCAGGCCAAGCGCAACCTGGAGCTGGAGATCCCGGCCGGGACCACGGTCGCGGAAGTGGCCGCCCAGGCGCGACGGCGCTGGCAGGACGAGCTCGGCCGCGTCAAGGTCGAAGGCGCCACCGAAGACCAGCGCACGACGCTGTACTCCAACCTCTACCGGCTGTTCCTCTACCCGAACGAGGCACACGAGAACACGCCGAAGGGCATCCGGCACGCCAGCCCGGTCGTGCGCCGATGGTGGCCGAGCACCCGGCGGCGCACCGGCGCGAAAGTCGTCGACGGCGAGCTGTACGTCAACAACGGCTTCTGGGACACCTACCGCACCACCTGGCCCGCCTACGCGCTGCTCGCCCCGGAACGCTGCGGCCGGATGATCGACGGGTTCGTCCAGCAGTACCGCGAAGGCGGCTGGATCGCCCGCTGGTCCTCCCCCGGCTACGCCGACCTCATGACCGGCACCAGCTCGGACGTCGCCTTCGCCGACGCCTACCTCAAGGGCGTCCGCGGCTTCGACGTCGAGGCCGCCTTCGACGCCGGGCTGAAGAACGCCACCGTCACCCCGCCGCGCCGCGCGGTCGGCCGCAAGGGCCTCGAAGAGTCGATCTTCCTGCACTACACGCCGGTGTCGGTCCACGAAGGACTGTCCTGGGCGCTGGAAGGCTGCATCAACGACTTCGGCCTGGCCAACCTCGCCGCCGAGCTGTCCCGGGAAAGCGAAGGCGCGCGAGCCCGCCGGTACGCCGACTACGCCGACTACTTCCGCGAGCGCGCGAAGCACTACGTCCACCACTTCGACCCGGAGATCGGCTTCTTCCAGGGCCGCCACCGCGACGGCCGCCGCAAGTTCGCCCCGCAAGGCTACGACCCGGCCGCCTGGGGCGGCGACTTCGTCGAAACCAACGCCTGGAACACCGCCTTCACCGCACCCCACGACGGCCCCGGCCTCGCCGCCCTCCACGGCGGCACCGCCGGCCTGGAAGCCAAGCTCGACACCTTCTTCGCCACCCCCGAAACCGGCCGCCGCCCCGGCGCCTACGGCGGGCTGATCCACGAGATGACCGAGGCCCGCGACGTCCGGATGGGCCAGTACGGCCACTCCAACCAGCCCTCGCACCACATCCCCTACATCTACAACCACGCCGGCGCGCCCGCGAAGACCCAGGCCGTCGTGCGGGAGGTGCTGCGGCGGCTCTACCTCGGCAGCGACATCGGCCAGGGCTACCCCGGCGACGAGGACAACGGCGAGATGTCCGCCTGGTACGTCTTCAGCGCCCTCGGCTTCTACCCGCTGCAGATCGGCAGCCCGCGCTACGCCATCGGCTCACCCCTGTTCGAAAAGGCCACCGTGCACCTGGGCGAAGGCCGGAAGCTGGTCGTCCACGCCCCCGGCAACACCGACGAGACCGTCTACGTCCGCGGCCTCACCGTCAACGGCCGTCCGCACGAGACCACCTCGATCGCCCACGCCACCCTCGCCGCCGGCGCCGAACTCGTCTTCGACCTGGGCACCGAACCGGCGGACTGGGGCGCCCCACCCCCACCGGCCGCGCACCCGGACCCCGCCACCGACCTCACCGGCACCGCGACCAGCTCCGACGGCACCAAGACCGGCGCGCTGTTCGACGACACCACCCGCACCCAGGTCACCTTCCGGAGCGCCACCCCGTCGATCGAGTTCACCGTCACCGGCGAACCCCGCGAAGTCACCCTCTACACCCTGACCTCCGGCACCCGCCGCGGCGACCCGAGCGCCTGGGTCCTGGAAGGCTCCGACGACGGCGAGCACTGGACCACCCTCGACGAACGCGAGGGCGAACTGTTCCGCTGGCGGTGCCAGACCCGTCCGTTCGTCCTCGCCACCCCGGCCGCGCACGCCCGCTACCGGCTGCGGATCACCGCGACCCGCGGCCGCCGCGCCACCCTCGCCCAATGGGAGCTCCTCGCCCGATGAACCGGTTCCGCACCGCCGCTCTCGACCGGCTCGTCGCGGCCGACCCCGGCCTGGTCCGGCTGCGGCTGGCCGGCTCCGCCGTGCTCGGCATCGTCCTCGCCGTCGCCGCGCTGCTGCCCGCCCACGTCCCGCTCACCGTCACCCTCGTCGGCGCCATCGCCGCGATGATGACCGCCTTCACCGTCAACGACCCCACCCCGGGCGGCCAGGCCGTCACCCTCGTCCTGGCCTTCCTCACCGGCGCCGCGTCGATCACCGTGGCCAGCCTCGGCTCCGCGAGGCCGCCGCTGGACAGCATCGTGTTCGTCCTGCTGATCTTCGTCGCCGTCTACGCCCAGCGCTTCGGCGCCCGCGGCACCGCGCTCGGCTCGATCGCCTTCTTCCTGTTCTTCTTCCCGATGTTCCTGCAGGCCCACGTCAAGCAGGTACCGCAGCTGCTGATGGCGCTCGCCGTCGGCGTCCTCGCCAACGCCGTCGTCCGGTTCGTCCTGATGCGGCACAACGCCGAGGCCGAGTTCCTCCGCGTCCGCCGCGCCTTCCGCGCCCGCCTCGGTGCGGTCTTGCGCGCCACCGAGGCCCACCTCGCGGTGTCAGGCAGCGAACGCACCCGCAAACAGCTGCGCTCGGCGCTGGCCCGGCTCCACGAGTGCGTCCTGCTCATCGAGGACGCAGCCCCCGACGTCCTCGACGCCCGTGCCGCCGACCGGCTGCGCCGCCGCGCCATCGAAGTCGAGCTCGCCGTCGGCTGGCTGGCGATCACCGTCCAGCGCACCTGCTCCGAGGAACTCGCCGCCGACGTCCGCGACGACCTCATCGCCCGGCTCGCCCGCTTCCGCGCCCTGATGGAACGCGACCCGCGGGAACTACCGCTGATCAGCGAAACCGGCGAGTACAGCCGGATGCTCGTCGAAGGCAGCCGCATCGACGAACACGCCGCCCCCGGCGACGGCGTCCGCAAAGCACTGGCCGAACTCGCACTGGCCGACGACCGCGCCCAGCGCGCCGCCGCCCCGGAGACCGCGGCGGACCCGCTCGAGGAAGACGACGCCGAACCGACTCGCGCGTTCGCCTACGACAACCGCACCCGCAGCGCGATCCAGGCCGTCGTCGGCGGCGGCCTCGCCGTGCTCGGCGGCACCCTCGTCTCCCACCAGCGCTGGTACTGGGCCGTGCTCACCGTGTTCGTCGTGTTCATCGGCGCCTCCAGCGCCGGCGCCACCTTCGTCAAGGGCATCCGCCGCCTCGGCGGCACCCTGATCGGCATCCTCGGCGGCGTCCTGCTCGCACTGCTGGTCGGCGGCAACACCGCCGCCACCCTCGCCCTCATCCTCGTGTGCGTCTTCGGGATGGTCTACACCGCACGCGTGTCCCAGGTGGTGATGGCCTTCTTCGTCACCAGCATGCTCGGGCTGCTCTACAGCCTGCTCGGCACCTTCAGCCTCGAAGTGCTCTGGATCCGCGTCGCCGAGACCGCCGTCGGCGCGGTCGCCGGCATCCTCGCCGCGGTCGTCATCGTCCCGGTCCGCACCCGCTCGGTCATGCTCGACGACATCAACACGGTGCTCGACGACCTCGAAGAGTTCCTCGAGCACACCCGCGGCCTCCTCGCCGGCGAGGAGAACGTCAACATCATCGAACTCTCCCGCGACCTCGACCGCAGCGTCGACCAGGTCCGCACCACCATCGAACCGCTGACCCACCCGGTGAACCTCCGCAGCGCCCGCCGCGACTACGGCTGGCACGTGCTCACCACCCTGGAAACCATCGCCTTCCGCGCCCGCCACGTCGCCGCCCGCGCCCAGCCCGGCCAGCTCACCGGCGCCGACGCCGACCGGCTGCGGCAGTTCACCGGACGGCTGCTGGCCAACATCGACGTCCTCCGCAAAGCGCTCGACGCGCCGGGTGGCCCCACACCCGGCACGCTCGTGCGCGACGACGGCACCCCGGTCTCCGACCGCGTGGAAGCGGCCGAAACCCGTGCCGTCCTCTCCAGCCTCAGCCACCTCGACGAGGCCCTCGTCTCCCTCGGCCGCGTCTTCGGCCTCGAAGCCACCGACCCCCGGGCCACGGCGAAGCCCTGACCGGGGCGGCGCAGCCCGATCGGGCCGCGCCGCCCCTCTGGACCTCCGGTCGCCCGGAGCCGATCACGGGCAGGTCAGCCACGCGAAGTGGTACGTGGTGGTGATGCTGCCGTCGGTCGAGTCCATCGTGACGTAGCTCGTCGTCTTCTTCGGATCCGACGTACCCACCGCGGCCCGCAATTCCGTGTTGATGTTCAGATTGCGTTCCTCTCCACAGGGCTTGAACACGATAGCCCCGACCTCCGTGGAATCAGTGAAATGCCAGTCATCCTCGAACGGCCCGGTGAGCGGATGCTGAACGTAGGCCGTCGGCGAATTACCCTGGAAATAGTAATTGGCCCTTTCCAGGCCGGTCGAGCCACGTTCCAGGTGCGCGAATCCGCGGTAGTCGGCCTGCGCGATTCCGTACGTGAAGCCCTGCGGCACGTGCACCCGCAGGCCGATCTGGCAGTTCTTCCTGGCGTCCAGCGGCCCGGCGCCGACCCCGACCAACGCCGTGTAAGCGCTGTAGGTCACGGTGAACGCCGTGTTGTCCTGCGAGACAGCCACCGCGGACGTGCCCGTCGGACAACCGGTACCGATGGCGTTGACGACGTCGATGACAATTTTGTCGGGCGGCGGAGGAGTGTTCCACGAATGCGGGGCGACCACAGAAGACAGCGCCATTACGGCAGCAACGACCGCAGACAGCATCGGAATCCTTCCCAATACATTCAAATTGGGGACGGGGGCCGAACCATGGTAGCGAAAGGATCATGGAAGCAAACCCCGCTGAACGGAGCAACGCTGGACAGACGTCCCACCAAGCGGCATTGCTCACGTTTCGACAAATTTCGTAAAGCCCATTCCGCGTGCCCGTGAATAAATGCGCACGGAAAACGATTTCGCGCCCCTGCTCCCCCGGCGGTCACCCACGATCACCGCGCGACGTCCGGCTCGGCCGATCAGCACCGCCACCCGCGCACCTGCACCACCACCCGGCCGGAACGGCACCCGATCGGGCTCAGGTACATCGCCGCCCGCCACCGGCGCCCACCGGCGCCGCCCACGCCCGCACCGCCGCCCACGCCTCCGACCAGGCCCTCGCCACCCGAACCCCCCCGAAAAGCGATCCTCGCAACAGTGACTGGACGCACCCAACCGGCAACGCCAAGGAGGGATAGGCTCCACACCACTAGCCAAAGTCGTCTCAAGCTGGAGAACCGCAATGACCCAAGCCCCCGTCAACGTGACCGTCACCGGCGCCGCCGGCCAGATCGGCTACGCGCTGCTCTTCCGCATCGCTTCCGGTCAGCTCCTCGGCCAGGACGTCCCGGTGAAGCTGCGGCTCCTCGAGATCCCGCAGGCGGTCAAGGCGGCCGAGGGCACCGCCATGGAGCTCGAAGACGGCGCATTCCCGCTCCTCGCCGGCACCGACATCTTCGACGACCCCAAGCAGGCCTTCGAAGGCACCAACATCGCCCTCCTCGTCGGCGCCCGCCCCCGCAGCAAGGGCATGGAGCGCGGCGACCTCCTCGAAGCCAACGGCGGCATCTTCAAGCCACAGGGCGAAGCCATCAACGCCGGCGCCGCCGACGACATCAAGGTCCTCGTCGTCGGCAACCCCGCCAACACCAACGCCCTCATCGCCCGCTCGCACGCCCCCGACGTGCCCGCCGACCGCTTCACCGCGATGACCCGCCTCGACCACAACCGCGCCCTCGCCCAGCTCTCCAAGAAGCTCGGCGTACCGGTGACCGAGCTCAAGAAGGTCGCCATCTGGGGCAACCACTCCGCCACCCAGTACCCCTCGGTCCAGCACGCCGAATTCGGCGGCAAGGCCATCGCCGACGCCGTCGACCAGGCCTGGCTCGAGAACGACTTCATCCCCACCGTCGCCAAGCGCGGCGCCGCCATCATCGAAGCCCGCGGCCTCTCCTCCGCCGCCTCGGCCGCCTCCGCCGCCATCGACCACGTCCACACCTGGGTCAACGGCACCCCGGCCGGCGACTGGACCTCCGCCGCCGTCGCCTCCGACGGCTCCTACGGCGTCCCCGAAGGCCTCATCTCCTCCTTCCCGGTCACCGCCGAGAACGGCCAGTACAAGATCGTCCAGGGCCTCGAGATCGACGACTTCTCCCGCGCCCGCATCGACGCCTCCGTCGCCGAGCTCGTCGAGGAGCGCGACACCGTGCAGAAGCTCGGCCTCATCTGAGCCGACCCACCGAACCGGGGCCGCCGTCCGCACTGGACGGCGGCCCTTTCGCGTCCGGCGAACACCGCACGCTCACAGCGAAACCCCCACCGCGAACCCGATCACGCGCCCTACCGTCGCCCCATGACCCTTCTCGCCGCAGCCGACATGCAGGCCCCCGTCCAGTCCCCCGACGACTCGGTCTACCAGCAGCTCCTGCGCGACCGCATCGTCTTCCTCGGCTCCGAAGTCACCGACGAGGTCGCCAACCGCATCGTCGCCCAGCTGCTCCTGCTCGCCGCCGACGACCCGGCGAAGGACATCACCTTCTACATCAACTCACCGGGCGGCTCGGTCACCGCCGGCATGGCCATCTACGACACCATGCAGCTCGTCAAACCCGACGTCGCCACCTACGGCCTCGGCTTCGTCGCCTCCATAGGCCAGTTCCTGCTCTCCTCCGGCACCCCCGGCAAGCGCTACCTGCTGCCCAACACCCGGATCGTCATGCACCAGCCCTCGGCAGGCATCGGCGGCGCCGCCACCGACATCGCCATCCAGGCCGAGGTCTTCGGCAGGATGAAGCGCCGCATCGCGGAGATCACCGCACGCCAGACGGGCCAGACCGTCGAACGCATCACCGCCGACGCCGACCGGGACCGCTGGTTCGACGCCGACGAAGCACTGGCGTACGGCTTCGTGGACCACATCGTCGCCGGCTGAGCCGGTCCCCTCGGTCTTTGCGTTCTTTGCACGACAGCGGCCGGAGCGATTTTCCTCGAAAATCGCCCCGGCGTATAGGTCGTTATACATTTGGTGAGATCACCGGTGTGACCCGGGTCGGGCCGGCGGGGTCAGGCGCCGCCGAGCCCTCGGCGGGCCAGCAGCGGTTCGATCTCCGGGTCGCGGCCGCGGAAGGCACGGAAGGCGTCCATCGGGTCGATGCTGCCGCCCCGGCCGAGCAGGGTGCGGCGGAAGTGGTCGCCGTTCTCCCTGGCCAGTCCCCCGTTTTCGCGGAACCACTGGACGGTGTCGGCGTCGAGGACCTCGCTCCAGATGTAGGAGTAGTACCCGGCGCTGTAGCCGCCGCTGAAGATGTGGGCGAAGTATGTCGTGCGGTAGCGCGGCGGGATCGCGTCCACGGCCACACCGGCCTTCACCAGTGCCTCCGCCTCGAAGCGCTGCACCTCCCCCACGCGGTCGTCGACGCCGAGGCCGTGCCAGGCCTGGTCGAGCAGTGACGCCGCCAGGTACTCGGTGGTGGAGAAGCCTTCGCCGTACTGCTGAGCGGCCAGCAGCTTGTCCACCTGCTCCTGCGGCAGCGCCTCACCCGTCTCGTGGTGCTTCGCGTAGTTGGCGAGGACTTCCGGCCACAGCATCCACATCTCGTTGACCTGCGAGGGGTACTCGACGAAGTCCCGGGGCACGTTGGTGCCGGAGAAGGTCGGGTAGCGGACCGCCGAAACCAGCGCGTGGAGGGCGTGACCGAACTCGTGGAACGCCGTGACGACCTCGTCGAAGGTCAGCAGGGTCGGCTCCCCCGCCGGCGGCTTGTTCACGTTGAGCACGTTCACCACGACCGTCTTGCGGCCGAGCAGCTCGGACTGGTCGACGAAGGTGTTCATCCAGGCGCCGCCGCGCTTGGCGTCGCGGGTGTACAGGTCGAGCAGGTACAGGCCGAGCGGGGTGCCGTCGGCGTCGAAGACCTCGAAGGTCCGGACCTCCGGGTGGTACTTCGGCAGGTCGTCGCGTTCGGTGAACGTCAGGCCGTACAGCTTCGTCGCGGCGAAGAAGACGCCGTCGAGGTACACGCGGTCGGCCTCGAAGTACGGCCGCAGCGCCTCGGTGTCGACCTCGAAACGCTCGCGGCGGACCTGGGCGGCGTAGAACGGCCAGTCCGACGGCCGCAGCGTCGCGCTCGGCACGTCCGCTTCCAGCAGCTCCTGCAGCTCGGCGGCTTCCGCGCGGGCGTTCGCGACCGCGGCCGGCGCCAGCCGCTCCAGCAACCCGGCGGCGGCTTCGGCCGTCTTCGCCGTCTCGTCCGCGATGACGTACGCGGCGTGGTTCGGGTAGCCGAGCAGCACGGCCCGTTCCGCGCGCAGGCGGACGATCTCGGCGACGACGGCGTTGTTGTCGAAGGCGTTGCCGCGGTTGCCCCGCGCCATCGACGCGGTGTGGATGCGCTCGCGCACGTCCCGGTTGCGCAGGGTCTCCAGCGGTGACGCCTGGCTCGTCGGCAGGCTCAGGGTGAGCACGTACTTGCCGTCCTCACCACGGGCGGACGCCGCTTCGGCCGCGGTGGCGATCGCGCCTTCGCCGAAGCCGTCGAGCTCGGCGCGGTCGGTGATGACGACGGCCAGCTCGTTGGTGTCCTTGAGCAGGTTCTGCTGGAACTTCGTCTGCCACGTGGAGAGCTGCTCGTTGAGCTCGCGCAGGCGGGCCTGCTCGGCCGCGCCGAGACCGGCGCCGGCCCGGCTGAAGTCGGTGTGGCGCCGCTCCAGCAGCCGCAGCGACTCCTCGTCCAGCCCCAGCTCGCCGCGGCGGGCGTGGAGGGCGTCGATCCGGGCGAACAGCTGCGGGTTCAGGTGGATCGCGTCGTGGTGGGCGGCCAGCCTCGGCGCGAACTCCGCCTGGATGGCCTGGATCTCGTCGGTGCTGTTGGAGCCGGCCAGGTTGTAGAACACGCTCGCCACCCGGCCCAGCAGCTCGCCGGCCCGCTCGAGGGCCACGATCGTGTTCTCGAACGTGGGCTCGGCGTCCTGCTCGGCGATCTGCTCGATCTCCGCCGCGTGCTCGGCCAGCCCGGCCTCGAACGCGGGCCGGTAGTGCTCGTCGGAGATCCGGTCGAAGGGCGGCAGGGCGTAGGGCAGCTCGCTGGGTGCGGCGAACGGATTGTCCGGCGAAATCATCGGGCAGGCTCCTGGTCGGGGACAGACACTCGGTCTTGCCACCCTACGGGGTCCACCTGGGTCGATGTCAGCGCTTTCCGGAGGTGGCCGCGGTCACCGGCCCGTGGTACCGCCCACCACGGCGTCGCTGCTCGAAGGGGCCTTTTTGCCCCGTTTCGGCTTGGGCTCGGGCGGCACGATGCCGCGCAGGTCACCACCGTGGTCGTTGACGCGCATCACGAACGGCCGCGTCTCGGTGTAGCGCACGACGGAGATCGACGCCGGGTCGACGACGATCCGCTGGAAGGCGTCGAGGTGCTGGCCGAGCGCGTCGGCGAGGATGGACTTGATCACGTCGCCGTGGCTGCACAGCAGCCACACGGCGTGGTCGCCGTGCTCGGCGGTGATCCGCCGGTCGTGCGCCCGGACGGCGGCCACCGACCGCGCCTGCATCGCCGCCAGCCCTTCGCCGCCCGGGAACACCGCGGCCGACGCGTGGGCCTGCACGACCCGCCAGAGCGGTTCCTTGGCCAGGTGCTTGAGCTCCCTGCCGGTCCAGTCGCCGTAGTCCACTTCGGACAGCCCGGGCTCGACGACCTTGTCGAGCCCCCTGGCCGCCGCCAGGGGGCCGACGGTCTGCTTGCACCGCAGCATCGGCGACACGACGAGCCCCGCGAGGGGCACGCCGTCGAGCCGCTCGACGAGCTTCTCCGCCTGGGCGCGGCCGGTGTCGTCGAGGTTGACCTTGGGCGACCGCCCGGCCAGGATGCCGGAGCCGTTGGCCGTCGACTTGCCGTGCCGGAGCAGAATGACCGTACTCACGGACCCCAGCCTACGTGGCCGCGATCAATGGCCGACCGGGCCCGCGTTCGGGTCGAGAACACCGCTGAAGATCAGCACGAACAGCAGCACGCCCAGCACCAGCCGGTAGACCACGAACGGCACGAAGCTGCGCTTCTTGATGTAGGCCATCAGCCAGGCGATCACCGCGTACCCGACGCCGAACGCGACCAGCGTGGCCAGGATCGTCGGCCCCCACTGGGCGGGCACGCCACCCGCGCCGATGTCCTTGAGCTTGTACACGCCCGACCCGAACACCGCCGGCAGCGCCAGCAGGAACGAGTACTCGGCCGCCTCGGCGCGGGTGTAGCCCAGCAGCAGGCCCGCGCTCGTCGTGCCGCCCGAGCGGGACACGCCGGGGATCAGGGCCAGCGCCTGCGCGAAGCCGAAGCCCAGCCCGTGCGGCACGGTCAGGTCGTCCAGCGTCCGGTCCTGCCTGCCGATCCGGTCGGCGACCAGCAGGATCACGCCGAACACGATGAGCACGGTCGCGGTGATCCGCAGGTCGCGGAACGCGCTGTCGATCTGGTCCTGCAGCAGCAGCCCGAGCACCACGATCGGCAGCGAGCCGACGATGATCAGCCAGCCCAGCCGGGCGTCCGGGTCGCGGCGCCACTCCGCCTTGTACAGCGAGAAGAACCAGGCCCGCAGGATCTTGCCGATCTTCGGCCCGAAGTAGATGATCACCGCCAGCTCGGTGCCGATCTGGGTGACGGCGGTGAACGCCGCGCCCGGGTCGTCCCAGCCCGCCAGCGCCGCGACGATCCGCAGGTGCGCGCTGGAGGAGATCGGCAGGAACTCGGTCAGGCCCTGGACCAGGCCCAGCACCAGTGCCTCGAACCACCCCACGTCAGGCCACCCCCGCCAGCTCGAGGGCCTCGACCGCCGTGCGCAGCGCCTCGGCCGGCTCCGGCGTGTAGGGCGACACCGACAGGGTCGTCACGCCGGCTTCGGCGTATTCCGTCATCTTCTCCGCGATCCGTTCCTTCGGACCCAGCAGCGACGTCGCATCGAGGAACTCCGGCGGCACCGCCGCCATCGCCCCCGCCCGGTCGCCCGCCAGGTACTTCTCCTGCACTTCGGCGGCCTCGGCCGCGAATCCCATCCGGCACGCCAGCCGGTTGTAGAAGTTCTTCTCCCTGCTTCCCATCCCCCCGAGGTAGAGCGCCGCGTAGCCGCGGACGGCGTCCGCGCACACCCGCCAGTCGTCGCCGGGCACCAGCGGCACCGACGGGACGACGTCGAAGCCCTCCAGCGTGCGCCCGGCCCGCTCGGCGCCGGCGCGGACGTGGGCCAGCTGCTCCCCCGCGTGGGCCGGCGAGAAGAACACCGGCAGCCAGCCGTCGGCGATCTCCCCGGCCAGCTCCAGGTTCTTCGGGCCGATCGCCGCCAGGTACAGCGGGATGTGCTTGCGGGCCGGGCGCACGGTCAGCCGCAGCGCCTTCCCCGGGCCGTCCGGCAGCGGCAGCGTGAAGTGCTCGCCCTCGAACCTCAGCCGCTCCCGGCGCAGCGCGGTCCGCACGATCTGCGCGTACTCCCGGGTGCGGCTCACCGGCGAGGCGAACCGGACGCCGTGCCAGCCTTCCGACACCTGCGGGCCGGACACGCCGAGGCCGAGCCGGAACCGGCCGCCCGAGAGCGTGTCGAGGGTCGCGGCGGTCATCGCCGTCATCGCCGGGGTGCGCGCCGGGATCTGCAGCACGGCGGCCCCGACGTCGATCCGCGACGTCTGCGCCGCGATCCAGGTGAGCACGGTCACCGCGTCCGAGCCGTAGGCTTCGGCGGCCCACACGACGGCGTAGCCGAGGTCCTCCGCCTGTTTCGCCAGTGCCAGGTTCGCGGGGTCGTTCCCCGCGCCCCAGTAGCCGAGATTGAGTCCGAGTCGCACGGGGCCAGACCCTAACGGGGGGCCATGATCGCGACACGACTCACCTTGGTCTCCTCCGGGGGAGGCCGCCCACTAGGCTCGGCGGTCGTGGAAAAGCGACTGCTCGGCCGCTCGGGACTGCGCGTCTCCCGTATGGCGCTCGGCACCATGACCTGGGGTGGCGACACCGACGCGGAGGAGGCCGCCAGCCAGCTGGTCGCCTTCGTCGACGCCGGCGGCACCCTGGTGGACACGGCCGACATCTACGGCGAGGGCGAGAGCGAGCGGGTGCTCGGCTCGCTGCTGGGCGACCTCGTGCCCCGCGAAGACGTCGTGCTCGCGACGAAAGCCGTCGCCAGGCGCACCGACGGCCCGTTCGGCGGCGGCGCCTCGCGCGGCGCGCTGCTCACCGCGCTCGACGGCTCGCTCCGCCGGCTCGGCACCGACCACATCGACCTCTGGCAGCTGCACGCCTGGGACGGCTGCGTGCCGCTCGCCGAGACGCTCTCCGCTCTCGAGTACGCCGTGACCAGCGGAAAGGTCCGTTACGTCGGCGTCTCGAACTACGCGGGCTGGCAGCTGGCCACCGCCGCCGCCGGCGCCCCGGCGATCGCCCCCATCGTCTCCACCCAGGTCGAATACTCGCTGCTGGAGCGCGGCGTGGACCGCGAAGTGGTGCCGGCCGCCGAGCACCACGGCATCGGGCTGCTGCCCTGGGCGCCGCTCGGCCGCGGCGTGCTGACCGGCAAGTACCGCACCGGCACGCCCGCCGACTCCCGCGGCGCGAACAGCGCCTACGCCGGGTACGTCGAGCACCACCGCACCGACCGCGCCGCCCGGATCGTGCAGGCCGTCGCGACGGCCGCCGACGGGCTCGGCACGTCCCCGCTCTCAGTGGCGCTGGCCTGGGTCCGCGACCGGCCCGGCGTCGTCGCCCCGGTCGTCGGAGCCCGCGACACCGGCCAGCTCACCGGCTCGCTGACCGCCGAGGACATCACCCTGCCGCCCGCCATCCGGTCCGCGCTCGACGACGTCAGCGCGATCGAGGTCGGCTACCCCGAACGCTGGCCCCGGTGAGCGCCAGGTGTCTGTTCGGTGACACGCACGTGACGGCACGGGGATCAAGGAGCATGCTGGTGAAGACCAACCGCCGAGGAGCGCCTGGAGGCCGCAACGTGCATCGGCTCGCCGCCGTGTCGTGGATCGCGCTCCCGCTCGCCGGTGCCCTGGTGCTCTCGGGCTGCTCGTCGGCCAAGTCGAACTCCGACGAGCTGCAGATCGTGGCGAACCCGGTCGCCGCGCGCCCGGCCGTCTCCCCCGCCGTCACGGTGAAACCCGCCGGTCAGGTGCTCGGCTCGGGTTCGGTCTCGGCGGTGGCCGTGGACCCGAAGACCTCGACCCTCGTCGTTGCGGTCCCTGCTCCCCCGGCTTTGCGGCTGTACGACTTGAACGCGCTCGCGTCACCGCCGGTGAATATGCCGTTATACGGTCCGGCGTCGCGGCTGACCGTGACGCCGGGGAAGGTCGAGATCGCCGAGCCCGGCCAGGGTGTGGTGCAGCAGCTGAGCCTGCCGGACCGGAGGCTGACGGAGACGAAGACGGGCGGGCAGCCGGCGTCGAGCATCGCCTACGGCGCCGATCGGCTGGTCGCGATGGGTGCGGGCAAGGACGTGCAGGTGCTGCCGCCGGCCGGGCCGGCGCGGACGATCGGCGGGCAGCTCTACAGCGCCGACGACGTGGTCGACACCGGGGACGGCGTGGTGGTGCTGGACCGGCTGCGGACGGCGGTGTTCTCCCTCGACGTCGCCGCCGGGAAGGTGGACGAGGGCCTGCGGGCCGGCGACGGCGCTGCGAACGTCGTGGCCGACTCCTACGGCCGGGTGCTGGTGACCGACGCGCGGGCAGGGGCGTTGATCGCGTTCTCGGCTTCGCCGCTGATCATGCGCCAGCGCTTCCCGGTGCCCGGTGGGGCGTACGGGATCGCCTACGACGCGCGGCGGAGCCTGGCCTGGGTGACGCTGACCGAACGCAACGAAGTGGTGGGGTTCGACGTCCGCGGCGGCGAACCCGTGGAGAAGTACCGGTTCCCCACCGTGCGCCAGCCGGACTCGGTGGGGGTGGACGAGAACAGCGGCCGGGTGGTCATCGGCTCGGCCGCCGGAGAAGGGACCCAGGTGATCCAGCCATGACGACGGTCGGCGAGGCGGTGGTCGAAGGGGATTGGGAGTACCGCCGCCTGCACCTCCCCCCGGGCGTGTCCCGGCGCGCGGCGGCGACCCAGCTCTCCATCCACGCGGAGTTCGCGGGCTGGGAACTGCGCACGGTCCGGCTTTACGCCGACGGCACGCGCCGGGTCTGGCTGCGCCGCAAGAAGACGGCGCAGAGCCTCCCCGGCGCCCTGCCGACCTAACCGAACACGCGGTTCAGCCAGTCACCCCAGGTCTTTTCCTCGACGTCCGCGGCGGCGCCCGGGGTGAACACGGCGTGGCAGGCGACCATCGCGCCGTGGAAGCCGCGGACGAACCGGAACATCGCCTCCGGCGTCCGCACGCCCACCGTCTGGTCGTTCACCGCGTACACGATCCCCTCCTGGCCGATCCGGACCCGGTCACCCTCGGCCGGGCGCGCCGGCAGCCCCAGTTCCGCACCGAGCCGCGCCCACGCCTCGTCCCAGTCCGCCACCGGTGGCCCGAACGCGGTCACCGGCGTTGCCGTCCGGCCCGCGAAGTGCGTCACGTACTCGGCCAGGGTGCGGAAGAACAGCGCGCCGCCCGCGGTCATCGCCTCGAACTCGTCCTCCCAGTCGTCGCCCGGGAGGAAGCCGCTCGTCACGCAGCGGATCACGGTGCTGCCGCCGTCCCGGCCCTCGACGAGGAACTCGTAGGCGATCCGGCGTCCGTCCGGTGCGGTCGCGCCGTAGGCGAGCTTCCGCGGCGGCTCCCACTCCCCGATCCGGAACTCGGGCCGGTACTCGCCGAAGGCGCCGCGGACCGTGCCGCCGGTGCCGCCCTCGACCTCGTTGCGGCCCATGAACCAGGAGTCGATGCCCGGCCCGGTCGCGATGGCTTCCCACACCTGCTCCGGGGTCGCGGCGACATCGGCCAGGTCGGTCAGTTCGAATTCGTGTCCCACTTCAGGACTCCTCCGGAACGCTCGGGTGCACGGCGACGACCACCCGGTACGGGCGGCCCTTCTCGGCCGTTTCGTCGTGGTACTTCCCCACCAGTGCGGTGACGGCGGCGGTCAGCTCCTCGGCGAACGCGGCCCGGTCGGCGGCGGAGGCGAACCGCACCTCGCCGTCGAGCGCGAATGTCGCCAGGCGCTGCCGGGCCTTGGCGGCGCCGGTGATCAGCAGGCCGACGTCGCGCACGAGCCGGCCGGCGACGGCGAGCAGCCAGCGCGCCGAAAGCCGGTCCGGTGAGCGGGCCGGGTCCGGCTGCACCGCGGCCAGCGCCGTCGGCGAGATGACGTACGACGCCGCCGTCGCCTGCATCATCCGCTCGGTGACGTTGCCCTTGCGGCGTTCCTCGACCAGCTCCACCAGGCCGTGGCTTTCCAGCGCCCGCAGGTGGTAGTTCACCTTCTGGCGCGGCAGGCCGACCCGCGCCGCGAGCATCGTCGCCGACGCCGGCTCGGCCAGTTCGGCCAGCAGCCGCGCCCGGACCGGGTCCAGCGACACCTCGGCCGCCGCCGCGTCTTCGATCACCGCAACCGGAAACATGCGCCCAGCATGCTGCCGAACAGATAATTTGTCAAGAACGATCGAGCTGTCGGTCCAGGAGGCTCTGGAAGTGCGGGCACGTCATGAGGTCGTCGTGCGGGCAGTCGCCGTCGAGCAGCTCCAGCGCCGCTTGGGCACGGGCGATCCGCGCCCGCAGCCGGTCCCGCTGCCGGGCCGCCATGGCCGCCCGGCCGGCCGCGGACCGGTCGGTCAGCATCGACCGGATGTCCGCGAGTTCGAACCCGGCTTCCTTGGCGACCAGGATCGCGGCCACCCGGCGCACATCCGCGTCGGTGTAGCGGCGCCGGGCCCCGTCGCGGGCGGGCGTCAGCAGTCCTTCCGCTTCCCAGTAGCGCAGCACGTGGGCCGGCAACCCGAACCGGGCGGCCACTTCGCCGATTGACTTCATGGCGGCATTAAGTCGCAGGATGGGCGCCATGTCCACGTTGCTGCCCCTCCTCGACGCCCTCGACGACCGTCCACAAGCCATCGAACTGCGGGAACGCACCTACCGGGGCCTCGGCGAGACCGTGGTCGACGTCGGCTGCGGCAGCGGCCGGGCCGTCGGCGAGCTGGCCGCGCGCGGGGTGCGCGCCATCGGCGTCGACGCCGACCCCGCCATGATCGAGGTCGCCGCCGCGCGCCGGCCGGACGGCGAGTTCCACGTCGCCGACGCCACCGCCCTGCCGCTCGACGACGGCTCGGTCACCGGCTACCGCGCCGACAAGGTCCTGCACGTCCTGCCGGACCCCGCGCGCGCCGTCGCCGAGGCCCGCCGCGTCCTGGCCCCCGCCGGCCGGGCGGTGCTCACCGGCCAGGACTGGGACACCGTCGTGATCGACTCCGACGACCCCGCCCGTACCCGCTCGATCGTGCACACCCGCGCCGACGGCATGCCGCACCCGCGGATCGCCCGGCGGTACCGGAACCTCCTGCTGGACCACGGGTTCACCGACGTCACGGTCGAGGTCCACACGCTCGTGTGGACCGACGCGGCGGCCCTGCCGGTGCTGGCCAACCTCGGCGGCGACGGCGCCTGGCTCGACGAGCAGACGGCCCGGGCCCGCGCCGACCGGCTGTTCGTGGCCGTGCCGATCTTCGTGGCCGCCGGGACCCGCTGACCTCAGCTCCGGTGCGCCGCGTTGACCAGCGCGACCACCCGCGGCAGCACCTGGGCCGCGGCTTCCAGCGGCACGACGTGCCCGACCCCGGGCAGCACCACCGCCGTCCCGTTGCCGAGGCCCTGGACCCACTGCTCGACGTCGGCGGCCCGGACGATCCGGTCCCGCTCCCCCACGATCGCCGTCACCGGCAGGCCGGCGACCTGCGCCAAGGCCGCCTCGCGCGCGTAGGCGTCCATGGCCGGGCGGAACAGAGACACCGTGTGGGGCCAGTTGCCGCGGATCATCTTCACCGTCAGCTCGACCAGGTCCGGGTCCGGGTCGTCGCCGAACAGCCACCAGCGCAGGCCCGCGCTGACCGCCCGGCTGGTGTGCTCCCGCACCACGCCGAACAGCTTGGAACCGAGCACCGCCTCGAGGTCGCGGGCCAGCTTCCCCAGCGCGTTCGGCCAGGTCGCCGACACCTCGGCGGCCAGCGTGCCCGACGACGTCGCCAGCAGCACCAGGCCCGAAACCCGTGCCTCGAACACCGAAGGGTGCCGCTGGGACAGCGACATGATGGCCAGGCCGCCCATGTCGTGCCCGACCAGCACCACGCGTCCGTCGGGCACTTCGCGGGCCAGCAGCTCGGCGAGGTCGTCGCCGAGCTGGGCCATGGTCGCGGTGCCGCGCCGCGCCCGCCCCGAGCCGCCGTGGCCGCGCTGGTCGTAGGTCAGCACGGCCACCGGGCCGTCCGCCGCGTCCGGCACCAGCGGCGCGATCCGGCCCCAGCTGCGCTGGTCGAGCGCGTAGCCGTGGACGAACACGACGGTCACCGGCGCGCTCGGGTCGCCCCTGCGGATCACCTGCAGGGGCGTGCCGTCGGCGAGCGCGAACCCGGTCATCAGGACGTGCGCAGGAACCGGTCCAGGACGCGGGTGCCGAACTTCAGCGCTTCGACCGGGACGCGCTCGTCCACGCCGTGGAACAGCGCCGAGAAGTCGAGGTCGGCGGGCAGCTTGAGCGGCGCGAAGCCGAAGTTGCGGATGCCCAGCTGCTGGAACGACTTCGCGTCGGTGCCGCCGGAGAGCATGTACGGCAGCGTCTTCGCTCCCGGGTCCTCGGCGAGCACCGCGGCGCTCATCGCGTCCACGAGCGCGCCGTCGAACGTCGTCTCGACCGGCGGGAGCTCCATCCACTCCTTCTCGATGTCCGGGCCGAGCAGCTCGTCGAGCTCCCGGTCGAAGGCCTCCAGGCGGCCCGGCAGGATCCGGCAGTCGACCGCGGCCTCGGCGACCGACGGGATGACGTTCGACTTGTAGCCGGCGGTGAGCATGGTCGGGTTGGCCGTGTCGCGCAGGGTCGCGCCGATCATCCGGGAGATGTTGCCCAGCTTCGCGACCGAGCCCTCCAGGTCGTCCTCCGGGAAGTCCCAGCCGGTGATCTCGGTGACGCCGGCGAGGAACTCCTTCACCGAGTCGGAGAGCACGAGCGGGAACCGGTGGTTGCCGAGCTTGGCCACGGCTTCCGAGAGCTTCGTCACGGCGTTGTCGCGGTGGATCATCGAGCCGTGCCCGGCGGTGCCGCGCACGCGCAGCTTCATCCAGCGGATGCCCTTTTCGGCCGTTTCGATGAGGTAGGCGCGGACGTCGTCCTTGAGCGTGATCGAGAAGCCGCCGACCTCGCTGATCGCCTCGGTGACGCCCTCGAACAGCTCGGGCCGGTTCTCGACCAGCCACTGGGCGCCGTACTTGCCGCCGGCCTCCTCGTCGGCCAGGAAGGCGAAGACGAGGTCCCGCGGCGGCACGACGTTGTTCAGCTTGTAGTGCCGGGCCAGCGCGAGCGCCATCCCGCACATGTCCTTCATGTCGACCGCGCCGCGGCCCCAGACGTAGTCGTCCTGGATGGCGCCCGAGAACGGGTGGACCGACCACTCGGACGCATCGGCGGGCACGGCGTCGAGGTGACCGTGGATCAGCAGGGCACCCCGTGACCGGTCGGCCCCTTCGAGCCGGACGATGACGTTGTGCCGGTCCTTCCCGCCCGACTCGACGTAGGTGATCTCGTAGCCGGCGTCGGTCAGCTTCTCGGCCACGTACTCCGCCGCCGCCCGCTCGCCGACCAGCGTGTCGGGATCGCCGGTGTTGGTCGTGTCGATGCGGATGAGCTCACTGGTCAGCGTGACGGCCTCGGCCGCGGCGGCTTCGATCAGGTTCGGTTCGGTCACCGGCCATTCCTATCATTGGCGCCGCCGGACGCGCTGGCCGTGGGACCGGCAGGTTCGGCTGATCGCCGCGCCGGATACGGCGTTATACGGGTTCACCCTGGCGCCGCCGGTCGCGCACGTAGATGACCGGCGGTTTGTCTTCGCCCGGGCTGCGGCGGTTCATTTCGAACAGCGTGGTCGCGGCGATCAGGTCACTGAGCTTGGCGTAGCCGTAGGTGCGGGAGTCGAAGTCCGGACGTTGCTTCGTGACGATGTTCCCGATGGCCGACAGCGAGGCCCAGCCGTCGTCGTCGGAGGCGGCTTCGGCGGCGTTGCGCAGCAGTGCTGTCAGCGCGACGTCGCTCGCGAGCTGCGCGGCGCGAGCGGACGGCACCTGCGCGGGGGCCGAGTCGGCCGGCGCGGCCGCGCTGCCGGGGTAGCCGAGGTTCTCGACGTAGATGAACTTGTCGCACGCCGCGACGAACGGCTTGGGTGTCTTGCGTTCACCGAAGCCGTACACGGTGAGGCCCGATTCGCGCAGGCGCGCCGCCAGGCGGGTGAAGTCGGAATCGCTGGAGACGATGCAGAACCCGTCGAAGCGGTCGGAGTACAGCAGGTCCATCGCGTCGATGACCATCGCGGCGTCGGTAGCGTTCTTGCCGGTGGTGTAGGCGAACTGCTGGATCGGCTGGATCGACTGGGCCAGCAGCTGGTCCTTCCAGCCTTTCAGGCTCGTCCCGGTCCAGTCGCCGTATGCGCGCTTCACGTGCGCGGTGCCGTACTTGGCCACTTCGGCCAGCAGCGCCTCGGTGATCCCCGGCCGGGCGTTGTCCGCGTCGATGAGCACCGCCAGCTTGGCGGCGGTCTCACTGGCTGTGGCCATGCTGTGCCCCTCGTCCTTCGCCGCGGCCGGGCGAACCCGTCGTTCCGGGGTCTCCCCCGGCTGTCCCGAGTGGATTCTGCCCGACTACAGCGGCCTCTCCCGAACCGGCGCGATCGTCGCCCCGGCCACGGGCGGGCAAGCGAGCAACCGCTGCTCCCCCGCCCCCGTCGCCACGACAGACGCCAGCAGCCGCACCGCCTCGCGGCCGAGTTCGCGCCGGGGTACCTCGAAGCCGCTCAACTCCGAGCCCGCCGGTGCGCGGCCCAGAACCGCGAGGGAGACGTCCCCCGGGATCGACGCCGCGTGCAGGGCGCGCTCCGCCGCGGCGACCACCGGCTCGTCGACGACCAGCGCGGTCACGCCTTCCCGGAGCCAGCCCTGGACCGCGGCCGGGTCGTGGCCGATGGTCAGGCCGGTGCCCGCGGACCGGACTCCGCGTTCGCGCTCGCGCGCCGCCGGGGTGTCGGCCGGGTCGCGCAGGTAGCCGATGCGGTGGTGGCCCGCCTCCCGCAGCCGGGTGATCACCTCCGCCGAAGCCGCTGCGTAGTCCGCGTCGACCCACGGGACGCGGGCGCCGAGGTCCGTGCAGCGTCCGATGTGGACGATCGGATAGCCGGCGGCGAGCTGCTCCGCGGGGACGGGACCGCCGAGGATCAGGCAGCCGTCGGCGAGCCGGCTGCGGCGGGGGAACCCCGGGCCGGGCGCGGTGAACATGATGAGGTCCTTGCCGAGCGCGGCGGCCTCCGCCTCGATACCGGCCAGGATCTCCTGGTGCGCCTCGAACGCCGGGGCGGCGGCGCAGATGCCGAGGAGACCGTGGCCCGCCTGCCGCTTCGCCAGCGGGTCGGCGTAACCGAGGCGCCGGGCGGTCTCCAGCACGCGCAGCCGGGTCGACTCGGCCAGCCGGACGCCGGTGCGGTTGCCGCCCAGCACCACCGAAACCGTCGCCTGGGAAACCCCCGCCACCCGCGCGATGTCGGCCTGCCGCACCCTGCCCATCGGGTACCTCGTTCGCCGGTTGCCGCGGTCAGCTGATCCGATTCAGACTGCAAGCCGCCCGGAGGGCCGTCAACGGTTTTGCCCGAAACTCCAGCGGATCCGGCCCGCTCGTCCGGCACCGCGGCAGCCCGGCCGGGGTGGCAGGATGCGGCCATGCGCTCCTTGCCCCTCGACGGCGTCACGGTCGTGTCGTGCGAACAGGCGGTCGCCGCGCCGCTGGCCACCCGGCACCTGGCCGACCTGGGGGCCCGCGTGCTCAAGATCGAACGGCCGGGCAGCGGCGACTTCGCCCGCGCCTACGACGAAACGGTGCACGGCCTCTCGAGTCATTTCGTCTGGCTGAACCGCTCGAAGGAGAGCGTGACGCTCGACCTCAAGAGCGCCGCCGCCCCCGCGGTGATGGCCGCGCTGCTGGACCGCGCCGACGTGTTCGTGCAGAACTTCGCACCCGGCGTCGCGGACCGGCTCGGGCTGGGCGCGGCCGCCCTGCGCGCCACCCGGCCGCGGCTGATCACCTGCTCGGTGTCCGGCTACGGCTCGACGGGGCCGTACCGCGACGCGAAGGCCTACGACCTGCTCATCCAGTCCGAAGCGGGGCTGGTGTCGGTGACCGGGTCCGCGGCGGAGCCGGCCAAGAGCGGCATCCCGGCCGCCGACATCGGCGCGGGGATGTACGCCTTCTCCGGCATCCTGTCCGCGCTGTACGACCGCGAGCGCACCGGGCAGGGCACCGAGCTCGAAGTCAGCCTGTTCGACTCGCTGGTCGAGTGGATGGGCTTCCCGTTGTACTACGCCGGCTACGGCGGGACGCCGCCCCCGCGCACGGGCACCAGCCACGCGGCGATCGCCCCCTACGGCACCTTCCGCGCGGGCGACGGCACCGAGGTGGTCCTGGCGGTGCAGAACGACCGCGAGTGGGCGGCGTTCTGCGAGCACGCGGTGGTCCGCCCGGACTGGGTCACCGACCCGCGGTTCGCGACGGGCAGCGCCCGCGTGGCGAACCGGACGTCGCTGGAAGGCGGGATCGACGCGATCTTCGCCGGGCTCACCGGGCCGGAACTGGAGGCCCGGCTGCGGGCGGGCCGGATCGCGCACGCCCGCCGCCGTGACCTGCCGGACGTCCTGGCGCACCCGCAGCTCACCGCGCGCGACCGGTTCGCGGAGGTGGCCACCCCGGCCGGGCCGGTCCGGGCGACGCTGCCGCCGATCACGGTCCCGGACCGCGCACCCCGGATGGACCCGGTGCCGGCACTGGGCGAGCACACCGACGCGGTCCTGACGGAGTTCGGCTTCGACGTGACGGCGTTGCGGCGTCAGGGCGCGGTCTAGCGCAGGTCCGCCCGCTCGGGCCGCCGGCGGGTCGCCACTTCGAGAGGTGATCTCGTTCTCGCCGTGAAAGGGCCGGGCGAACACCCGGATCATCACCGTCAGCGGCCGGGGCGCACCGTCACTCCCCCAGGATGCGCCGGGCCCTGGCGAGCACCGGCCGGTCCACCATCCGGCCGTCCACAACGGACACCCCGGCCCCCGCCGTCAGCACGCGGCGGGCCCACGCGCGTTCCTCCTCCGTCGGGGCGAAACCGGCCCGGACCGGGCCCACCTGCCGGGGGTGGAGGCACAGCTTGCCGCCGAAGCCGAGCCGGCGGGCGTACCGGACGTCCTCCGACAGCCGGGCGGGGTCGTGCAGGTCCGTGGTGACGCCGTCCACCGGCGGGGCCAGGCCGGCCGCCGCCGAGGCGAGCACCAGGCGCGAGCGCGGGTAGGCGAACGGTTCGCGGTCCTCCGGCACCACCCCGAGCTCGGCCGCCAGGTCCACGCTGCCGAACGCCAGCCGCGTCACCGACGGCACCGCGGCCAGCTCACCGGCCCGTTCCACGCCGAGCGCGGTCTCGACCAGCGCGACCACCTCCCCGAACCCGGCGAGCACCCCGGGCGTCTCGGCCTTCGGCACCATGACCGGCACACCGCGCGCGGCCACCAGCTCGGCGTCCGCGGCGAACCACGGGGTGCCGGGCGGGTTGATCCGGACCATCGCGCGGTGGCTCCCGAGCCATGCGCCCACCGAAGCCCGTGCCGCATCCTTCGCCGCGGGAGCGACGGCGTCTTCGAGATCGAGGATCACGACGTCGGCGCCGCTGGCGGCCGCCTTGCCGAAGCGGTCGGGCCGGTCACCGGGCACGAACAGGTAGGTCGTCGCGGCCACCCGGCCACGATAGCGGGTAGGGGTCCGCCGGCGCCGGACTGCGTGATCACCCGATGCGGCGGGTCACCCCTCAGGACGACCGTGGGCTCCACGACGAAGGGAGCTGTTCATGCGAGGCGACTGGATCCACGACTGGGTGCAGGTGGAAATGGCCTACCGGGCCGGGCCGCGGCCGGCGCCGCGGGTGCCGCACGAGCGGCCGTCTTCACACCCGTGGAAAGCGTTGTGGACGGCGCTGTTCCCGGCCCGCCGGGTCGAGGTTCGGCATCCGTGACGGCGGTCAGCGGGCTCCGGCGTGCACCCGCTCCACCGTTTCGGCCAGCTCGGCCAGGCCGGGCAGGACCGCGTCCGCCACCGCCGGGTCCTGCGGGCCGGCGTGCCGGTTCACCCAGATCCGCGGGATGCCCAGCGCCTGGGCGGGCACCATGTCGTGGAAGTGGCTCTGCGCCACGTGCACCCAGTTCGCGGCGGTCGCGTCGAAGGAGGCGGCGAACCGGCGGAAGGGCCCGTGGCCGGGCTTGTACTCGCCGACGTCCTCGGCGGTCACGATCGCGTCGATCGGCACCGCGAGCCGCCGCTGGGTCTCACCGATCAGGTCGCGGTCGCAGTTGGTCAGCAGCGCGAGGCGCCAGCCCGCCGCCCGCAGCGCGGCCAGCGCCGGCCGCGTGTCCGGGAAGACCGGCCAGTACGGCAGTCCGGTGCCGAGCACCGACGCGTCGTCGGCCACCAGCTCCAGCCCCGCTTCGGCCGCGGTCCGGCGCACGGACTCGGCCAGCACCTCCCGGTAGCGCCGCACCGGCACCTCGGCCTGCACCTGCGGCTCGATCCGGTGGTAGACCTCCAGCAGCTCCGCGCCGCGGCCGGGGAACAGCAGCTCGAAGCCGGTGGCGATGCCGTGGCGCCAGTCCACCAGCGTGCCGAAGCAGTCGAACGTCGCCCAGCGGATCACCGCGTCCCCTCCCCTGCCTCGGTCAGGCCCGCGAAGATCTCCGCGAACTCGAAGATCACCCGCGACCGCCTGCCGGACACCCAGGCCAGCGCCACCTCGTTCGGCGGCAGGTCCTCGACCGGCACGTGCACCACGTCCGCCCGCGTGTAGTACTCCGACGTCGACCGCGGGACGACGGCGATCCCCCGCCCGGCCGCGACGTGCTCGAGCTTCTCCTCCACGCTCCGGAACACCCGCCGGGCCGGCGCGGTGCCCTCGCGCAGCTCGACCGCGACGTCACGCCACTCCGGCACCGCGTCCGGGTCGTTGAGCAGGTGCTCGTCCGCGAGGTCGCCGACCCGCACCGATTCCTTGCCGGCCAGCCGGTGCCCGCCGGGCAGCACGGCCACGCGCGGCTCGCGGAACAGCGGCCGCACCCGGAGCCCGCGCCGGTCCACCGGGAGCCGGATGACGCCGACGTCCGCGCGGCCGTCGTGGAGGACTTCGAGCTGGTCGTCCCACGTCGTGCGCAGCAGTTCCACGGTGAGGTCGGGGTGACGTGCCGAGAGCTCGCGGACCGCGCCGGTGACCGTGATGCCGGGCATGAACGCCACGGTGAACGCCGAGGCCCCGCGCGCGGCCGTCGCGACCCGGCGGCGGAGGGCGTCGGCCGAGGCCAGCAGCGGCCGCGCGTCCTCGAGCAGCTGGCGGCCCGCCGCGGTGAGCTCGGTGGACCGCTTGTCGCGCACGAACAGCTGCGCCCGCAGCTCGCCTTCGAGGGCCCGGATCTGCCGCGAAAGCACCGGCTGCGCGATGTGCAGCCGCGCGGCGGCCCGCCCGAAGTGCAGTGCTTCGGCGACCGCCACGAAGTACCGTAGCTTCCGCAGATCGACGTCCATCGGGCTCCAGGGTATTAGCTCGCGAAGCGGCCCACCGCGACGAACGCCGCCAGCAGGAGCAGCACGACGTTCACCGGCAGCGACTTCGTCTCCTTGCGGCGCGCGTGCACGATGATCGCGCCGATCTGGACGAGCACCAGTCCCGTCGCGGCCAGCGGCGTCAGCACGGGGGCGATGTCCAGCGCCTGCGGCAGGATCAACCCGATCGCGGCCAGGACCTCCACCGCGCCGATGCCCTTCACCGCGGCATCGGAGAAGTCCCCCGCCCACCCCATGTTGGGGTTTTCCAGGAGCTTCTCGCGCGGGGTGGCGAGCTTCATGCCCCCGGCGCCGAGGTACAGCGCAGCGAGCAGGCCCGCCGCGATCCACAGGACGACGTTCACGGTCACCTCCGGTCGGAAGAAAGTAGTTGAACCCTATACCTCTTTCCGGAGAGGCCACCTCAACTTGGCCGGACCGTGACCGTTCCCCCCGGTCGCAGCGTGATCGTCCGCCGCCAGGTGCCGGCCCGCACCTCGGTCCGGGTGCCGCCGACGCTGCGGATCACCGCCCGGGTGACCTTCCCCGCCCGCCAGGCGAGGTCGACCTCGAACCCGCCGCGCGCGCCGATCCCGGTCACGCGGCCCGACGCCGCCCACGCCGTCGGCAACGCCGGGAGCAGCTCCAGCACCCCGGGCCGCGAGTACAGCAGCATCTCGGCCATCGCCGCCGGAGCGCCGAGGTTCGCGTCGATCTGGAAGATCGTGTAGCTGCCCTGGCTGTACATGTCGAAGAAGTTCGGCGCGGTGCCGTTGCCGTTGGCCACCGACGGGCGCAGCACGGTGAGCAGCAGCCGGTAGGCGTGCTCGGCGTCCTTGAGGCGCGCCCAGCACGCCGAGCGCCACGCGCAGGCCCAGCCGAAGCTGTCCATCCCGCGGGCGGTGAGCAGCGCCCGCACGCCGTCGAGCAGCTCCCGAGGTGCCGTGTCGGCCGCGATGCGGTCGCCCGGGAAGAAGCCGATCAGCGGCGAAAGGTGCCGGTGCGTGGTCTCGCCGAGGTCGTCCGGCGACATCCACTCCTCGAGCCGGCCCGTCGCCGGGCTCACCTTCGGCAGGTACAGCCGCTTCTGCAGCGCGCCGATCCGGTCGCCGTAGGCGCGGTCGCGGCCCAGCACCGCGACGGCTTCGCGGTAGTGCTCGAACAGGTCCCAGACGATCTCCTGGGCGTAGGTGATCCCGCGGGCGTCCTGCGGGCCGTGCTCGGGTGACCAGTCGTGGTCGTCGACGAGCACTTCGCGGCCGTCGACGGTCATCGGGAGCAGCCGCGCCTCCCAGAACTCGGCCGCGCCCTTCAACACCGGGTAGATCCGGGCGAGGTAGGCCTTGTCCTGGGTGAAGGCGTAGTGGTCCCACAGCGAGTTGCACAGCCAGGCGTTGCCGCCGGGGTGCCACCACCAGCCGGAGCCGCCGTAGATGTTGGTGGAAAACGCGACCGCCCAGCCCGCGACCTTCCCGCTGGTGTTGCGGAAGCGGTTCCTCGGGTCGTTGAACAGCCGTTTCGTGCTGTCCGTCCACACCGGAAGCTGCGCGAGGCAGTAGTCGGCCAGGGCAGTGAAGCTCCCGGGCAGCGCCGCGCGGTCGGCGAGCCAGTAGTTCATCTGGACGTTGATGTCGGTGTGGTAGTCGCTCATCCAGTCCGGCGAGTTGCTGTTCTGCCACAGGCCCTGCAGGCCCATCGGCAGGCCGTCGCGCGAGCCGGTGATCGTCAGGTAGCGCCCGAACTGCAGGTAGCTCGCCTCCAGCTCCGGGTCGGGCGCGTCCGGTTCGTCGTGCCGGGCGGCCAGCCGCGCCCCCGTGTCCAGCGCCCGTTTCGCCGGGGGCGACTGGCCGAGGTCGACGCTCATCCGGTCGTACAGCCGCCGGTAGTCGGCGACGTGGGTGGCCCGCAGGGCGCCGCCACCCACGGCCAGCGCCGCGGCCGCCTTGCGTTGCGACAGCACCAGGGGGTCGAGGGAGGTGTCGAGGAACTTGCGCGCGGCGTCCGGCACGTAGTTCGTGCCGCCGCTGAGCACGATGACGATCTCGCGGCCGCGGAAGGCGAGCCCACCGGACGTCGTCACCGCGCAGGCGTACTCCAGGCCGTTGGCGAAGGTGCCGGTGAACGCGCCCGGCCCGGCGGCCGGTTCCCCGCGGGTGGGTTCGAGGGTCACCGAGCCGGCGACGGGTCCGCCGCTGAGCCGGACGACCACGACGTCGTCGGGGTGGCTCGCGAAGTACTCGCGGCGGTACTGCACGCCCTGGTGCCGGTAGGTGAGCACGGCCAGGCCGTTGCTCAGGTCGAGCGTGCGGCGATAGTCCGTTACCCCCGTGTGCGCCGGGACCGCGATCCGCAGCTTCGCCAGCAGGCCCAGGGTGCCGAACTTCTCGGTCTCGTACGGGAACTGGCCGTCGTCCTGGAGGACGTCGTTGGGGCCGCCGGTCCACAGCGACGCGTCGGCGAGGTAGAGGAAGTCGGCGGCCGGGTCGCCGCCGACGAGGGCACCGATCCGACCATTGCCGATCGGCAGGCCCTGTTCGATGATCTTGTCCTCGCTCGCCGGTTCCGGGTACCAGAGCGTGGTGGCCGCCGACTCGGGGACGAGGTCCTCACCGGCCGGTCGGATGACTTCTGCGTTGGCACCGAAGGGACGCAGGCCACCGAGTGCCGCCACGGCACCGACCGCGCCACCGAGCTTGAGGAAGGTCCGCCGCGACGGCGGGACAGGCAGTTCCGGCATGGGTCATCCGATCGGCGTTGGGCGGAAAACGGCCGCGAAGCCCGCCAAACATATGACCTATCCGATCCGGTGGTCAAGAATCTTCGGGATGGCCGCCTTACCCGTGATCGGCTCGCTCGGCCAGGTACTCCCGGAAGGTGATCTCGCCTTCGCGGTGCCCGGGAGCCAGGTGGCCGCCGTCGGCGTAGGCCCGGAACGTCTCCCCCGGCACCGTGAGCGGCACGATCCGCCGTCGCCGTCCGCTCGCTTCACCGACCGCCTCGGCCAGCTCGGCCGCGGTGAGGATTTCCGGGCCCCCGAAGTCGGGCGCCCGGCCTGCGGGGTCCGCCAGCGCGTGGCCGGCGAGGCGGCGGGCGACGTCCCGGACGTCGACCGGCTGGAAGGAGACCCGCGGGACCGGCACCACCGGCAGCCGGGACGCGCCGGACAGGAGGCCGCGGACCAGGCCGTGGAACTGGGTGGCCCGCTGGATGGTGCAGGGCAGGCCGGAGGTGGCGACGAGCTGGTCGGTCTCGTGCTTGGCCCGGTAGTAGCCGAGCGGGACGCGGTCGACGCCGACGATCGAGACGTACACCAGGTGCGGGCCGCCCGCCCACCGCGCCGCCTCGATCAGCGTGCGCGCGAGCTGGGCCTCCCGGCCGAAGTAGTCGGTGGCGCAGTGGACGACGACGTCCACGCCGGCGACGGCGCTGTCGACGCCGCGCCCGGTCCGCAGGTCGCCGCGGACGACGTCCGGCGCGGGCCGGCGGCTGAGCACGCGGACCTCTTCGCCCGCCGCCCGCAGGCGGCGCACCACCGCGCTGCCGAGCTGCCCGGTGCCGCCGGTGACCAGGATCCGCACGTCGACCACCTCCGGCGCCATCCTGGCACGGGTGTGCCCGCCGGGAAACGGTTTCCCGGCGGGCACACCCGGCTCTTCTCAGGTGCGGTTGATGGTGAACGTGGTGGTGCGGTTGCGGATGTCCTCGGCGTTGTCGGCCAGGGTGAGCCCGGTGAAGGTCGCCGAGCCGACGGCCGGGCCCTGGCCCGGTTCCGGCAGCTCGTTGGCCCAGATCCCGATCCCGGACTTGGCGTCGAAGGCGTCCCCGCTGCGGTGGGCGCCGGTGATCGACACGTTCGTCAGCACGGTGTCCTCGACCGGGTGCTCCGGCGTGGTGCCGTCGTACTTGGTCTGGAACATGATGCCGCTGTAGGTCGGGCTCTGGATGTCCACGTCGGACACCCGGATGCCGCGGAACTCCTTGGACGCGGAGAACAGCCAGATCGCCGGGAACGTCTGCTGGCCCCAGAAGTGGCCGCCGTCCCGGACCAGCGAGGCGTTCTGGACCGTCGTCGGCTGCGGCCCGAACCCGAGGAACGGGTAGCCGAAGTCGAGCGAGCTGATCGTGATCGCCGAGTAGGTCAGCGTGTCCGCGATGTAGAGGTTCCGGAAGGTGTTGTTGTACCCGCCGTACACCGCCAGCCCGGCCGCGCGCCACGGGGTGAGCGCGGTCAGGTTCTCGAACACGTTGTCGTACTGGTTGCCCGCGTTGATGTCCGTGGCGGCGAACAGCGCGAAGCTGTCGTCACCGGTGGACCGGGCTTCGATGTTGGTGACGTGGTTGCCGGTGCTCCCGTTCGTGAGGTTGACGCCGTCGGCGAAGGTGTCGCGGATCCGGGAGTTCTTGATCGTGGTGTTGTCCACGTTGGTGCCCCAGACCATGACCACCTGGTGCTCGACCCAGATGTTGTCGATCGTCAGGTTCGCCACGTTGGTCAGGTTGAACACCTTGCCGGGGCCGTCGATGCGGGAGGTGTAGTTCCCGAACACCGCGAACCCGCTGAACGTCGAGCCGTTGGCGCTCGACTGGACGTCGATGCCGATGTCGGTGTTCTCCTGGCCCGAGGGCGCGGAGAACTTCGTGAACCACGGCCCGGCGCCGGTGACCGTGACGGCCTTGCCGTAGACGTTCAGCTTGCTCGACAGCGCGTAGTCCCCGGCCGGCAGGTAGACGCCGGTGAGCGTGGCGTCCTGCCGGACCTTGTCGAGGGCGGCCTGCACGTCCTGCTGGGTGAACCCGGCCGGCGTCGCGAAGTGCGCCGGGTCCGGGTTGCCGACCGCGGTGGCCTGCTCGAAGTTGACGAAGTCGATCGCGTAGTTCGTGCTGTTGGCCGCGTCCTTCTGCAGCTTGATCCGGTGGCCGGCGGGCACGGTCGTGCCGAGCAGCGTGCTCGCCTCGTCGTAGATGTGCCGCGGTCCGGTGCCCGGCGAGTTGCCCGGGCCGGTTTCGGCGCCGTAGAGCCACGCGTAGTGCGACGTCAGGTCGATGGCCTTGAGGAAGGTGCCGTCGACGTAGACGTTGAGGGTCGCGTTGATCCCGCCGCCGCCCGCGCTGTCCGGGATGGAGAACCGGGTGACGAGGGTGTTGGTCGCCGCGCGGGTGGTGAACTCCACGGACGAGCCGGTCGAGTTGAGCGTGACGGCCTTGCGGCCCGATGCCTCACCCGCGAGGTCACCGATCGTGCGGTTCGGGCCGACCACGCCCGCGCCGCCGGCGAGCACGCCGTCCTCGGCCTCGTACATGTCGTAGGGCATGTTCGCGCCACGGCCGACGAAGAGCGCCTGCGTGCCGGTGTTGTTGCCCTGCTTGACGGGCAGTTCGTTGGCGTCGTTCGCCACCACGGTCTTGACCGTGTACCGGCCGTTGGCCGCGGTCCAGGTGCCGACGGTCACCGGCGCGGCGGTCGCGCCGGCGGCGATGGCCCCGGTGTAGCTGCCGGTCAGCGTCTTGACGACGGTGCCGCTCTGGTCGGAGATCGTCACCGTGACGCCGTGGGCCCCGCCCGCACTGGCCACGGTCCCCTGGTTGCGCAGGGTGGTGGTGAAGGTGACGGTGTTGCCCGCGGACGGGTTGCCGGGCGACCACGCCGTCGCGGCGACCAGGTCGGAGCTCTGCACCGGGCTGACGACCAGCGCCGTCGAACTCGTGAAGGAGTTGTTGGCCTCGTTCTGCTCGATGACGGCGTTGGCCTCGTCGACCTTCGCCGTCAGCTGGTAGCTGCCGGCGTCCCGGGTGCCGATGTTCGCCGACACGGTCGTCGACGCACCGGCGGCCAGCGCACCGACGTTCGCCGTGCCGACCTTGGTCGTCCCCAGGTAGAGGTTGACGTTCGTCGCCCCGGAGGCGGCCGTCCCGGCGTTGCGGACGGTCGCCGACGCGGTGATCGCATCGGTCTCCACCGGGTTCTGCGGCGACCAGGACACGCCGGAGATGGTCAGGTCGGGATTCGGCGCGGGGACGCCGAAGACCTGGAACTCCGCGGCCTGCCCGCCGCCCGCGCCGGAGTTGGCGGTGACGCGCAGGCGCACGTCGGCGGCCCGGCCGCCGAGCGGGATCGTCACGGTGTTGCCGGTCGCGGGGCTGAAGCTGTAGGTCTGGGCGGCGGCCAGGGTGGTGAAGGCGGACGCGCTCTGCTCACGGCCTTCGACCGCGATCGTCTGGGTCCGCGGCCCCCACGCGGGGTCGGGGTTGAGCTTGACCACGACCTGGTTCAGGTCGGCGTTCGCCCCGAGCGCGACGGTCAGGAGGTTGGGGTACGTCCCACCGCCGCCCTCCCAGTACGTCGTCACCGAGTCGTCGTTGGCGTTGGCGGCCACGTACGTCCACTCGGTCGAGGACGCCGTGATCGGCTTGCCCAGCGCGAGGTTCGTCCCGGCCTGGGTGCCGGCGCGGGTCACGGTGTTGCTCGCGGCCGACTGGTTGCCCGCGGCGTCCTTCGCGCGGACGAAGTACGAGACGGTCGCACCGTCGGGCTGGCTGTCGGTGTAGGTCAGGACGGTCCCGCCGACGCTGCCGCGGAGCTGGCCGTTCGCGTAGACGTCGTAGCCGGCGACGCCGGTGTTGTCGGTCGACGCCGACCACGTCAGCCGGATCTGACCGCCCGCCGGCTGGGTGTAGGCGAGGTTGCCGGGCGCGGACGGCGGCTGGGTGTCCCCGCCGGCCGGGCCGTGCACCTCGAACTCCGACAGCTGGGCGGCGGGCCAGCCGGTGTTCGCCGAGACGTTCAGCCGGACGTACCGGGGCTTGCCGCTGACGTCGACGGTCACGGTGTTGGCCTTGGCCGGGTCGAACACGTACCCGGCCGAGGGCTTGAGGTCGGTGAAGGTGGTCCCGTCGGTGCTGCCCTGGACGCTGAAGGTCTCGGTACGGGCACCCCAGTTCGCGGCCGGCAGCTTGAGCACGAGCTGCGCCACGTCGGTCGGCGTGCCGAGGTCGGCCTGGACCCACTGCGGGAACTGGTTGTTCGTGCTTTCCCAGTAGCTGTCCTGGTTCCCGTCGCCGACGTTCGACGCGGGATAGCCGGCGAGCTGGCTGCTGGCGGTGTAGGTCGCGGCGGCGGCCTGCGCCGCGGGCCGGACGGCGGGAGCGGCGGCCGGGGCCGCGCTCGCCGGCGCGGCGGGCGTGGCCAGGAGCAGGGACAGGGCGGCGAAGGCAGCCGCGGGTGACAACACTCGCTTCGTTCTCATGCGGTTCCTCGGATCCGGGGAGGGGAGGGAGACGAAACCGGGATCTTCCTGTCAGTTGCCGTCATTTACCGGTCATCTGTCAGGTTCTTGCGTTGATTCGTCCAAGAGTTACAGTGACGTGGGTCTCAAGTCAACGGCCGGGCAGCAAAAAGGCCTCCTTGCCGAAGCAAGGAGGCCGGGTGGCGGGGTGGCTGCGATCAGGCGTGCACGGCACCGAGCCGGATCGCGTGGGTGCCGGGAGCGTTCACGGGACCACCGCAGTGAGCGCAGACGGTGACCGGCTCGAGCACCTCGCCGCAGGCGTGCCGCCAGAGCGTGGGCGGTTCGCCCTGGTGGACGTACTTGTCACCCCAGGCCATCAGGCCGAGCAGGATCGGCTGCAGGGCCCACCCGGCTTCGGTGGGGTTGTACTCGTGGCGCGGCGGGTGGGCCTCGTACTGGACCTTCTCCAGCACTCCGGCGTCGACGAGCTTGCGCAGCCGCGCGGCCAGGATGTCCCGGCTGGCCCCGGTGTTCTCGGCGATCTGGTTGAACCGCCGCTCCCCCAGCATGATCTCCCGCAGCGCGAGCAGGCTCCACCGCTCCCCGACGACCTCGAGCGCCTCGGCGACCGAGCACTCACGACCACGCCGGACCATGCCACCTCCACGGGATTGAAAATCCAACCTAGCACGTCAACGCCATGTGACGTGCGGAACAGCAGAGTTGTGAATTCCAACTGACCGGGCGTATACCGAAGGCATCCCGATCTGCGAGGAGGCAGACGCCATGACGAACGCGGTGATCGTCGACGCGGTACGAACCCCGATCGGCAAGGGCAAGCCGAACGGCGCCCTCGCCGGGGTGCACCCGGTGGACCTGCACGCCCACGCCCTGCGCGCCCTGGTCGAGCGAACCGGGGTGGACCCGGCCCGCATCGACGACGTGATCAGCGGAGCCGTGGGCCAGATCGGCGAGCAGAGCATGAACACGGCACGCTGGGCCGCACTGGCGGCCGGCCTGCCGGAGTCGGTTCCCGCGGTGACGGTCGACCGCCAGTGCGGCAGCAGCCAGCAGGCCGTCCACTTCGCCGCCCAGGGGGTGATCGCGGGCGCGTACGACGTGGTGATCGCCTCGGGGGTCGAGTCGATGAGCAGGGTGCCGATGGGCAGCCAGGTGGCCGGCCGCGACCCGTTCGGCCCCCAGGTGGCGGCGCGCTACCCGGAGGGCTTGGTGCCGCAGGGCATCAGCGCGGAGCTGATCGCCGCGAAGTGGGGCTTCACCCGGCAGCAGCTGGACGAGTTCGCGGCGGAGAGCCACCAGCGCGCGGCCAAGGCCTGGGCGGACGGCAAGTTCGCCGCAGAAGTGGCACCGATCAAGGCCCCCGGCGCCGACGGAACCCTCCGGGAGATCACGACGGACGAGACGGTCCGCCCGGGAACGACCCCGGAGATCCTCGCCGGCTTGAAGCCGGCGTTCCGCGCGGAAATCTGGGAGCAGCGCTTCCCGGACCTGGGCTGGCACATCACGGCGGGCAACTCTTCACCGATCAACGACGGAGCAGCAGCCCTCCTGATCACCAGCGCCGAGACGGCGGCAGCGTCGGGCTTGAAGCCCCGAGCCCGAATCCACAGTTTCGCGGTGACGGGCGACGACCCCCTGCTGATGCTGACGGGCATCATCCCGGCCACCCGCAAGGTCCTGCAAAAGGCGGGACTGAAGGTAACGGACATCGACGCATTCGAGGTCAACGAGGCATTCGCCAGCGTGGTACTGGCCTGGCAGAAGGAAATCGGCGCAGACCCGACCAAGGTGAACATCAACGGAGGAGCAACGGCACTGGGCCACCCCCTGGGAGCAAGCGGAGCACGCCTGGCAACAACACTGCTGTCGGTCCTCGAGCAAACAGGAGGCCGCTACGGCCTCCAGACGATGTGCGAGGCAGGAGGCCTCGCCAACGCGACAATCATCGAACGCCTGGACTGACAAACACGCAGCCAAAACACACGCCGAAGCCGAGCCACGAAGAAGCCCAGACCCCCGCAACCCCGATCCGAAGCCAAAACACGGCCGGGGGGGGGGGGTGGAGGGGCGCGGGGGCCCCGGGGGAGACAGGCCCCCGCC
>NZ_JBEXMD010000058.1:0-56928 GCF_040610315.1 Amycolatopsis sp. NPDC004169 | reverse complement strand
TCTCCCCGCCCCCCCGCCCCACCCTCTCCCTCGGTCGGCTACCTCAGTGCACCGCCGCCGATACGCAGAACTCGTTGCCCTCCGGGTCCTGCAGCACCGTCCACGCCAGGCCCGGCACCTCGTGCTCCGCCACCTCCTTCGCGCCCAACCCCACCAGCCGCTTCACCTCGGCCTCGCGGTTCTCCGCTCCGAAGTCGATGTGGGCTCGGTTCTTGCCCTCTCTCGGCTCCGGTACCCGCTGCAGGGCCAGCGGCAGCCCGCCCTCCGCTGCCGGGGCGAGGATCAGGAACTCGCCCTCGTAGTCCTGGGCCACCGTTGTGCCCAGCGCCGCCGTCCAGAACTGCGCCAGCTGCCTCGGCTCCGCGCAGTCGATCGTGATCATGCCCATGTGGATCGCCATGCCCCGAAGCTAGCGGGCACCACCGACAAAAACCGGCCGCCGAGTAACCCGTTGGAGTCACGGCCGGGGTATTGACTACCCTGAGCGGGACTTTCACACCCGCCCGGCGCAGGGAGCCCCGCAGTGATCACCAGGACTTCGTCGTTGTTCCTTCGCACGTTGCGCGAGGATCCGGCGGACGCCGAGGTACCGAGCCACCGGCTCCTGGTACGTGCCGGCTATGTCCGCCGGGTCGCTCCGGGCGGGTACTCGTGGCTGCCCCTCGGCCTGCGCGTGCTGCGCCGCATCGAGGCCGTCGTGCGCGAAGAGATGAACGCCATCGGCGCGCAGGAGATCCAGTTCCCCGCGCTGCTGCCGAAGGAGCCCTACGAGGCCACCGGCCGCTGGACCGAGTACGGCGATGGCCTCTTCCGCCTCAAGGACCGCAAGGGCGCCGACTACCTCCTCGGCCCGACGCATGAGGAGCTCTTCGCCCTCACCGTCAAGGGCGAGTACAGCTCGTACCGCGACTACCCGGTCACGCTGTACCAGATCCAGACCAAGTACCGCGACGAAGCGCGCCCCCGGGCCGGCATCCTGCGCGGCCGCGAGTTCGTCATGAAGGACTCCTACTCCTTCGACCTCGACGACGACGGCCTCGCCCGCTCCTACCAGGCCCACCGCGACGCCTATGTGAAGCTGTTCGACCGGCTCGGCCTCGAGTACGTCGTCGTGAAGGCGACGTCGGGTGCCATGGGCGGCTCGGCGTCGGAGGAGTTCCTCGCCGTCGCCGAGACGGGTGAGGACACCTACGTCCGCAGCACCGAGTCCGGCTACGCCGCGAACGTCGAAGCCGTCGTCACGCCCGCGCCCGCCACGCAGCCCGTCGAGGGCCGTCCCGAGGCGCAGGTGCACCACACGCCGAACACGCCGACCATCGACTCGCTCGTCGACTTCCTCAACAAGGCCGGCCTGGGCCGCACGTTCACCGCCGCGGACACGCTGAAGAACGTCATGCTCAAGACGCGGCAGCCGGGCTCGGCCGAGTGGGAGCTCGTCTGCGTCGCCGTCCCGGGTGACCGCGAAGTCGACATGAAGCGCCTCGAAGCGTCGCTGGAGCCGGCCGAGGTCGCGCTGCTCGACGAGGCCGACTTCGCGAAGAACCCGTTCCTCGTCAAGGGCTACATCGGCCCGAAGGCGCTGCAGGACAACGGCGTGCGCTACCTCGCCGACCCGCGGATCGTCCCCGGCACCGCCTGGGTCACCGGGGCCGACAAGGTCGACCACCACGTCGTCGACCTGCTGGCCGGCCGCGACTTCACCCCGGACGGCACCATCGAGGCCGCCGAGGTCCGCGAGGGCGACGCGTCGCCGGACGGGCACGGCACCCTGGTCGCCGCGCGCGGCATCGAGATCGGCCACATCTTCCAGCTCGGCCGCAAGTACACCGACGCCTTCGAGGTCGACGCGCTCGGCCCCGACTCCAAGCCGATCCGGATCACCATGGGTTCGTACGGCGTTGGCGTCTCGCGGCTGGTCGGCGTGCTCGCCGAGCAGAACCACGACGACCTCGGCCTGATCTGGCCGCGCGTGGTGTCGCCGTTCGACGTGCACATCGTCATCGCGGGCAAGGACGAGACCGTCGCGGCCGGCGCCGAGAAGATCGCCGCCGACCTGGACGCGGCGGGCATCGAGGTCATCCTCGACGACCGCAAGGCGACCCCGGGTGTCAAGTTCGCCGACGCCGAGCTGATCGGCGTGCCGACCATCCTGGTCGTCGGGCGCGGCCTGGCCAACGGCGTCGTCGAGGTCAAGGACCGGCGGTCGGGCGAGCGCGAGGAGATCGCGGTCGACGCCGTCGTCGAGCACCTGGTCAAGCTCGTCCGGAGCTGACGTGAACCGGCGTTCCGAAGATGCGACGCCGGGCTACGAGGACAACGCGGCGCTTCGCGGGTTCGGCGGTTACGAACCCGCGGACGCGCCGCGCGCGCAGCCGAAGCGGATCCGGCCGAAGGCGAAGCCGCTGAAGTGGCGGCGCGCGCCGTGGTTCGGGCTGGTGTTCATCGCCCTGGTCGCGGGCGTGCTGAACGCGTTCGGCATCGGCAAGCCGCGTCCGGCGTCGTCCTCGCCGCCGCCATCGCCGCTGGTGGTGACACCTTCGCCGCGCGCGACGGTCCCGCCGGCGGTCGCGGGCTGGCGGTCCGTGGCCGGCGGTGACGGCGCTTACGCCTACGACGTCCCGCCGAACTGGGAGCCGGCCCCGGGCACCCAGCACGGCTGGGACGGGATCCGGCTGATCACGAGCGCGTTCCTGGGCAAGTGCGACGGCGGAGCGGGCATCACCACGGAGCCACTGGCCGACCTCGAGGCAGCGGCCCGCAAGGCGGCGACGGACCTGGCTTCCGGGGCGTACGGCGCGGCGCCCGAGATCGGGCCGGGGTCGGACGCGCAGGTCGCCCGGGCCGACGGCACCCCGGTGCCCGCGCGGGTGGTGGTCGCTTCGGTGACGCCGGTGCCGACGGGGGAGTGCGCGGTCCGGCAGGCGCAGCTGGCGGTGCTGGCGTTCGGCGAGGATTCGGGGACGTCCGGTGTGGTCGTGGCCTACGGGACGTCGGCGCGGGACGAGCTGGAGCGGATAGTGCGGAGCTACCGGTTCGTGCCGGCGGCGGACCGCGGTGTGACGACCCCGCCGCCGACGACAGTCCGTTAGAGCGGGCGGCTTTCGTACGCCTCCAGGTCGCCGACGATCCACCCGTGCGTGAATTCTTCCTCGGCGGGGGACGCGCCGACGACCGAGCGGACGAAGAAGTCTTCCTGGGTGACGTCGAGGTCGTCGTCGAGCATGGCGATGGAGTCGGGCCAGGCGTCGGGAACGTGCTCGGTGAGGATCTGCAGCGGGGCGTTGCGGAGATCGGCGTCGACGCTGGAGCCGGCGAGTTCGAGGTCGATTTCGCGGGGGAGCTTTTCGACGACGTCGAGGGCGTCGTCGTCGAGGGCGATGCAGTTGGTGAGATCGACGTGTTCGAGGGCCTTGAGCGGGTTGAGTTCGCCGATGTCGGTGAGAGAGACGCAGCCGTTCAGGGCGATGCTGCGCAGGCCGGTCATAGCTGCGATGCCGTGGAGGCTTTCGAGTTCGGAGTCAGGGGCGTCGAGGACCTCGAGGTTGGTGCAGCCGGCGAAGGTGTCGAGGTCGGTCAGTGGCCATCCCGGGATACTGAGGGAGCGCAGAGCAGGGAGGGATAGCGCCGCGGTCTCCGTGCTCGACAGTTCGAACCCCTCCAGCTCCAGGTTTTCGAGCTTGCCGAGGGAATCGAGGGCTGCGAGGTTGGTGAGCTTGATTCCGGTGTCCCCGCTCACCCGCAGATCGACCAGGTTGGGGGCGGCAAGGAAGAACCCGCAGTCCAGGATGACATTGGTCGAATCGGCGGTCTTCACGAGTCGCAGGTCGAGGGACGTGAGCGTGTCGTTCCGGGGCAGGAGCGCGCGGATATCGGCGGGACCGAGAACTTCGAGATCCACTGAAAGGTTCTGGAGGCCGGGGATTTCCAGCAACTCGACGAGATCGCCGAGGATGAGTCCGGAGTCGATGGTCACCCCGGACAGCCGTGCGCCGGCGGTCAGGCGCGCAGCCACCCAGATCTCGTTCAGGGAATGAACGTGGACTAGGTAGTCCCTGCCGAGCAGCCCGGTGAAGGGAATGCGGGAGACATCCCGCAGTTCGACCACGGTCGGTGCGTGGAGTTCGGTCAGCACGTGTTCGGCGTACTCCGCGGGCGGGAAGAACGACCAGGCCTCGACCAGGCTCTGCGCGAGTGACCGCCGCAGCGGTACCGGAAGGTCGATCAGGACCTTGAGCGCTCTCGGCGAGCCGATCCGGCCGAGCGCCTCCACACAGCGTTCCGACGCGTAGGCCTCGGTGCTGGTCAGGAACCGCTCGATCAGACCCACGCTGGTGTCCCCACCGGCGACGAGCCGCAACATCGCGTCGCTGTTGAGCGGCGGGACCAGCGACTCCAAGTACGACTCCAGCCTGCGGGTCACGCTCTCGTCCACCAGCAAGCACGCGTCGACGCAGGTCATCACCAGGCTGTACAAGTGTTCCCGGTCGCCGCGGGTGGCGCTTTCCGCCTTCGACAGCAGGTTTCCCAGCAAGCTCGTGGCTTCGGCGGGCCGCGCCATGCCGACCGCCAGCGCGATCACTCCCGCGAACGACGGGTCGCCCGCCCAGTACAGCAACGCGCCGAAGTCGCCCTGGCCGCTCATCCAGCGGGCCGCCAGGAACTCCAGGAACGTCCGGTGGACGAAGTCGACGACGCCCGGCGCCGGCTCGCGAAGAATTGATCGCTCGATCAGGTCGTGCAGGGCCTCCTCCGCGGTGATCGTGTCCTGGCGCAGCAACCGCAACGTCTGCCCGACGTGGCTGAGGGCCTTGTCCTTCGCGATCTCCGACTGGTCGTTGCGGATCAGCCACTGGGCCAGGTCCTGCAGCAGCGCCAGTCGTTCCTCCGGCCCCAGCGGGGAAATCGCGAGGTTGCGTTCCGTGTCCCGCCGCCCGGCCAGCATGACGAGCGTTGTCTCGTACAGGTCGAGACGGCGGCGGGGCAGGCTGCCGACCCCTTTGTGCGCGTACGCCAGTGCGCACAGCACCGCGCAGAGCAGGGGTGTGCGGGCCAGGTCGAGCAGCGCCGGGTTTTGCAGGATGTGCTCGGTGACGAGCTTTCCCTTGGCGCGGTGGCTTTCCTGGTGCTCCTTCGGCAGGGTGGCGCTCGTCGAGACGTGCCAGTGCCGCACCAGGGCCGTGATCTGGTCCGGTCCCATCGGTTCGAGCTGCGCCATGCGGTACTGCCCGAGCTTGAAACCCGGGTGGCGCAGGGCCGCCGGCCGTCCGCTGAGGATGAAGACGTTCTCGGGGAAGGTGCCCAGCAGTTCGTCGAGCCAGCGCTGCACCGCGGGGCGACGGGAAACCGGGAGCTCGTCCAAGCCGTCGATCAGCACGATGGCCCGGCCTTCGGCGAGCAGATCGCTGCACCAGCGGGGCGGCTTCCGGGCGTTGAGGCTCGCCGCCACCTCGTCGGTGAGCGCTTCGACCTCCGGAAGCGGCTGTTCCACGTAGCGGCGGAGCCGGACGGCCAGGGGGACCTTGCCCCTCCAGTGCGCGAGTCTCGGCGGCAGCCGATCCCGAGCAGCGGCCACGGCGATCCACTGCAGCAGCGTCGTCTTGCCCGAGCCCGCCTCGCCGATGAGGACCTGGTGCGTGGCGGCGGCCAGGACGTTCACCACGTCGTTGCGGCGGCCACCCGACCAGGTGTGGTCGTCGTCCCACTGGCCGCTCGCTGCCGACAGGGCCACGAATGCCGGGGTCAGTGCGTACCGCTCCACCGAGCGGGCGAGGTCGATGCCGAGGATTTCGAGGTGGTCGAGGCGGTTGCTGACCGCTCGCAGGTATTCCGTCGTGTACGCGGCGGCCGAGAGCTGGTCGTCGGCTGCCTCGTTGCGGGCTCGCTGCCGGCGGGGGACGCTGCTGAGCGCCGTCTCCAGGGCCTGCGGGAGGTCCGTCTCCCGCTCGATCGCGCCGGGCAGGGCGTCACGGTGCAGGTCCGGAACGCCCAGGTACGCCCCGACCAGGAACGCCGTGACGTCGGACAGGAAATAGCCCTCGACCGGGGACTTCGCTTCACCGAGGAGCGGCCGGAGGACCGCCGTCTCGGCCGGGTGGGTGTGGTCCACCAGCTGGAGGTGGGACGTCACCTGCCGGAAGAACCCGGCGTCCTTGATGCCGTAGGTGTCGGCGGCTCGTTCCAGGTGCTCCAGCAGCACCTCCTCGAGGTCCTCCAGAAGCCGGTCCGCCTTCCGCTTCTCCCTCCGATCCCGGCCCAGCGCAGGGATTTCCTCACGTGACTCCCACCGGTGGAGCCTGAGCAACGCCGACAGCAGAGCGCCGGCGACGTCCTCCAGGGAGTACGCCGTCCGGTCGGCCGCGTCGAGCAGCGCGAACGCGAACTCGGCCGCGTGGCTCGCCGCGGTCTCCTGCCAGCCGGCCTGGTCCGCGTCCGCCTTGCCCGACAGCAGGTCGCTGATCCCGCGGATCACGCCGACCGAGACGCCCGACCGGGCCGACGCCGCCTTGACGAACCCCAGTCCTTCCTGTTCCGTCGCCACCACCTGGCTGTAGTGGCGCCGGATCACCTCCGCGGTGGGGGCCTCGGCGTCCGCCACCACCTTGCCGCCCGCGGCGATCGGCTCGACGACCACCGCGAACCCGGCGGTCAGCTCGTGGCGCAGGTACCGGGCGGCCTGCACGAGGTCGTAGGACGCGGTGCCGACCTGGCCGCGCGGCAGGAAGACGTCGGTGCCCTCCTTGCCGTACTCGTAGCCGTGGACCTCGGTGGCGAACACGACGTCGCCGAGCGCCACGTCCTTGACGCCGCCCGCCACACCGACGAAGAGCGCGACGTCCGGCGAAAAGTGCTGGAGCGCGCGTTCGGTCGAATAGCTCGCTTCTTCGTTGCCGCGGCCGATCTCCGCGACCGCCACCTGCCAGGTTCCCGATGACCCGACGAGGTACCGGCTGCCCTGGGCGTGGGTCTGCCAGACCGCACCGGACAGCCGGGCGGCGACCGCCGTGAACTCGACCGGCAGGGCGGTGAGCACGACCGCCGTGCGGGTCATTCCTTCGGGTCCGCGCCGGATGGTGCGCGCAGGCGGTCCCAGTTCCTGCTGTCGCGCTCGATGGCCCGGTTCAGCTCGCCGTAGATGCGCTCGACGTCCTGCCGGCGTTCTTCCGGCGAACGGTCCTTGCTCATGCAGTAGCGCAGATCCCGCGAAATGTTCTCGAGATCGCGGACGGTCTGCGTCCTGAGGATCCACAGCTCCCGGTGGGAGAAGAAGGCGTCCGCCGCCGCGAGCACGGTGATCAGCGCACCCAGCCCGAGTGCGATGTTCGCGAACAGATCCGTGTAGCCGTCGAAGTTCCGCAAACCGAGCAGGACGCTGATCGTCGCGGACAACAACACCGTCGACAGCCGCAGTGCGAACGCCTTCCGCTTGTCGCGCTTGCGGCGCTTCGTGTACCGGTGCAGCTGTTGGTCGAGTTCGGTGCGCAGAAAGGCAAGCTCGCCGGAGGGCTCGTCGGACACGACGACGAATGTAGCACCGGCGGCGCGGGCGTTTTGCCGCTTCCGCCGGGCGCCGGGATTCGGCAGGCTGCGGTACATGAACGGGGATGAGGAACGACGGCTCGGCCGCGTGCGGGCCGTCGCGTTCGGGGTGCTCGGCGTCGCGGGGTTCGTGCTGCTCTTCGGGCCGTTGCTGGCCAAGGCCGGGAGCTGGCTCGTGCAGCCGCGTGACCCGGACTGGTGGGGCGCCTCGGGCCAGTGGGTCGGGGGCATCGGCACGATCGCGGCCGTGGTGGTGGCGCTGTGGATCGCCATCCGCGACGGCAGGCTCGCCCGCGAGGACCGGCGCGAGCGGGACCTGCGGGAACGGCAGGAACAGGCCGCGAAGGTCACCGCGTGGATCGAATACGCGGGCGAGCGCGGCTACATCATCGTGTCCAACGCGAACGCCGAGGCGGTCAACCACGTCGTCGTCTCGTTCGACCTCGTGCACAACCTGCCGATGACCGGCTCCACGCTGCACCGCGGGCCGGACATCGAAGACGACGAGTACCTCTACGCGATCCTGCCGCCCGGGAAGTGGCGGATGCCGATCCGCGAGGAGTGGCGGCGGCCGGGGATGACGCCCGGGGTGATGCTCGCCTTCACCGACTCGCGGAACGGCCACTGGCTCCGCCTGACCGACGGACGGCTGATCCCGAAGGAGCAGAACGTCGTCAGCAGGCGGAAGATCCGGTTCCCGCAGCGGATCAGCGTGCCCGAGAGCTACTGACCAGCTTCGCCAGCTGCCGCAGGCGGACGTCCGGCAGGTACGCCCGGCTCAGGGCCAGCCCGATGCGCGGGAGGTCGGCCTCGTCGCGGAAAGCCAGGTACAGCGGCACGTGACGCGGCTGGAACTTCGCCTTGAACGCGTGCAGGGAACGGAATCCGTAGTACGGCTCCATCACGCGGCCCAGCGACTCCAGTGCCCGGTCCACCGGGCGGGCCGGGGACCCGTCGCCGCTGCGGGCCAGCGGTGCGCCCGACAGCGAGACGAACCGCGCGCCCTCCTCGCGGAAGGCCAGGCACGCCGAGGCGATCAGGAACTCCATCACCGGGCGGAAGCCGTGGGCGCTGCGGCGCATCACGTCGAGCGTCCAGCCGCCGACCTTGCCCGCGCCCGTATGGACCGGCAGCCACGACGTCACACCGTGCACCGTGCCCTCCGCGTCGACCGCCAGGCCGACCCGGGTCGCCGGGTCCATCGCCTCGTCGAGGCCGCCGAGGGTGAACCCCATCTCCGGCATCGCCTTGCCGGACATCCACTCCTCCGACAGCGCCCGGACCTGGGCCAGGATCGGTTCGGGCTGGTCGGCCAGCCGCACCAGCCGGAACTCGATGTCCTGCTTGGCCGCCTTGTTCAGCGCCGAGCGGACGTCCTGCCACGCCTTGCCGCGGAACTCCAGGCCGTCGAGGTCGAGCACGTTGTCCTCGGCCACCTGGACGTGCTGCCAGCCCAGCTCGCGCGTCGTCGCGACGGTGGCTTCGGTCGCCGAGAACACGCACGGCACCAGGCCGGAGTTCTCGCACATGGCGGCGAACTCGGTGACCGTCGCGGCCGCGGTGCCGTCCGGGGCGATCGGGTCGCCGAGCGCCACCGCGACGCCCGCGTGGCGGCGGTAGGCGAGGTAGGACCGGCCGTCCTCGCGGACGAAGTAGGTGTTGCGCGGCCAGGTCGTCATCCACGACAGCGTGCTGCCGCCGTGGCGGCCCAGCAGGGTGCGGGCCAGCGCCGGCCCCGGACCCTGCGCGTGGCGCCGCAGCCGGCGTCGCGAAGGCACCCGGAAGGCGTGGCGTGCGGCGATCAGCACCGCCAGCTCGACCGTCCACAGGAGATTGTCCACGAAGAACAACGGCAGGCCCGCGGTGTCGTAGTCGCCGCCGAAGAGGTCGGCCACGCCCAGCAGCGTCGCGACGGCGAGGCCCTGCAGCGTCACGAACGCCGAGAGCACCACGGCCCAGCGCCACGCGACGCGGCTGCCCTTGCGCAGCCCGTTGAGCATCGGGACCACCAGCAGCACCAGCACGGCGAGCTCCGGCGCCGACAGCGAAACGCCGTCGTCGGAACCGAACGGGCCGTCTCCGGGCACCAGGAACATCACGATCTCGGCGATGGTGAGCAGCAGCAGCCCGGCCACCGCCAGCACCCGCCACTCCCGCAGGTCGGGGCCCGCCTGCGCCCCGGCCCGGCGCGTGCCGACCAGGCGCTTGCCGAGCGGAAGGGCCAGCAGCAGCGCGAAGAAGTGCACCAGGTCGGCGAGCGTGCCGACGTAGACGATGGCGACCCCGGCGTACACGCACAGCCCGGCCCGCAGCCGCAGCGCCCACGGCGGCCGCAGCGTCGCGCTGGCGATCGCCACCGCGGCGAGCGCGCCACCGGAGAAGCCGACGTCCAGGCTGCCCGCGACCCGCTCGGCCCACAGCCAGCCGGAGTTGCGGGACAGCGCGAGGAACTGGGTCGCGGCGAGCACCGCGACGAACTGGCCGCCGATGGTCACGGCCATCGCGCGCCGCGTCCCCAGCTTCCACTCGGCGAAGCCGGCGAAGAGCGCGAAGCTGCCGACCATCGGCAGGTAGTACCACGGGATGACGGCGAAGAACGGCCCGGTGAGCATCGTCCACCACCGGCCCGCCTCCAGCGACGGCAGCCCGTAGGCGACGAACGGGTACGCCGCGCGGTCTTCGGCGGCGTTCCACAGCGCGCCGGTCGCGACGGCCAGCACCAGCATCGCGAGCGTGACGCCGCTGGTGAACGGCAGCCGCTGTCTCAACACCGCAACCGTGCTCCGGATGCGGCCCCCTCCGGCGGTCCCGGCCGCCGCCCCTGCGTCAGTCATGGGGAAGAGTCTGTCGAGTTCCCGCAGCAGCGGACATCGGGCAAGGGAACGAGATTTCCCCTAGGGGTGTCGTCCTTTCGGCTGAGGGTTTCCCCCTCCGAAGGTTGACTCAGCCGAAGACCGCGCGCCGGACCGCGTCGGTGTCGGTGAGGTCGGGCAGCACCGTGTCCGCGCCCTCGGCCAGCAGTTCTTCGGCCGAGTAGTGCCCCGTGGCGACGGCGACCGAGACCGCGCCGTTGGCCACCGCGGCGCGGACGTCGTTCGGCGTGTCGCCGATGACGACCACCGCGTCCGCGCCGAACTCGGTGCCGTGCTTGGCAGCGGCGAGCCCGACCGCGTGCGGGACCAGGTCCGGGCGGTGCACCGAGAGCGTGCCGTAGCCGCCGATCTCCAGGTCCAGGTGCTCGTCCAGGCCGAACGGGGCGAGCTTGTGGCGGGAGATCTCCGGCAGGTTGCCGGTGACGAGCGTCTGCACGACGTCGCCCTCGGCGGCGAACGCGGCCAGCGCCTCGGCCGCGCCCGGCAGCGCGCGGGCGGTCTCCGCGAACGTGTGCCGGTGGCGCTCGGACTCCGCCACCAGGGCCTTGAACAGCGCCTGGATCGTCTCCTCGGCGGCTTCGAAGCCGTTCGCGGTGAGCAGGTCGGTCGTCGTCGCCCGTTCGGTGCGGCCGCCGAACACCGGGTGCACGCGCAGCTCCGTCCCGGTCGCGGCGGTGAACGCCGTCCCGTACCAGGCCGCGCCCAGTTCGGAGAAGTCCACGAGCGTGTGGTCGATGTCCCAGAGCACCAGCCGCTTCTTTGTCACGAGTCCGAGGCTACCGGGGACGCTATTCAACACGCGTTGACTTTCTGGCGGCCGGGTCGTACCTTGAGGCGTAATTCAACGAGTGACGAATAAGTGGAGGCAGTGATGACCCGTCCCGCAGGGGCGCTCGCCCTGGTCGCCGCCCTGGCCGGCGCGCTGGTGGCGGTGGTGCTCGGATTCCTCACCTTCGGCGCGCAGGCCACCGTCGCGCCCGACGGCGTCCCGGTGGCCGTCGCCGCCCCGCCGGAGATCGCGCAGCGCATCGCCGCGCACGGCGGCGGCCAGCTCGCCTGGACCGTCGCGCCGCCGGCCGAAGCGCGGCAGCTGCTGGAGGACAAGAAGGTCTACGGCGTGCTCGAACTCGGGCCGGGACCGTCCGCCACCGTCGTGACGTCGGGCGCGGTCAACCCGGCGGGCACCCAGGTCGCGCAGCAGGCGCTGACCGGCGCCGCGACCGCGCTGGCCGGCCCGCCCGAGCAGGAGGTCCTGCACCCGGTGAGCCTCGCGGGCCGGGTCGCGCCCCTGGCCGCGAGCGCACTGGCGTGGATCGGCGCGCTCGTCGCCGGGCTCGGGCTGATCCAGCTCGCGAAGCGGTCCGGCCGCACGGTCGGGGCGGCCGCCCGGTTCCTGCAGGTCGCCGGGGCCGGTGTGCTGATCACGGGGGTGGTGGCCGGCTTCTTCGCGCTGTGGGACTCGACGCTGCCGCTGACCGCGGACGTCCTCGGCTTCGTCTTCCTCGCCGCCACGGCGTTCGCGGCGCTGCAGGCCGGCTTGCTGCGCCTGCTGGGCCTGCGCGCGATGGCCGTGCTGGCCCCGCTGTACCTGGTCGCGCCCGCGGTGGCCGGGCAGGTGCCGGAGCTGCTGAACCCGGCCTACCGCGCGCTGCTGTGGTCGTGGACGCCGTTCCGGTTCTCCACCGAAGGCCTGCGCAGCCTGCTGCAGGGCGTGCCGGACGCGCCCGACGTGACGACCGCGCTGTGGGTGCTCGGCGCGCTGCTGGCCGCGGGCCTGGCGGTGGCGCTCTGGCCGGCCCGGTCAGCCCGCCAGGAGGCTGAACCGCACCTTGCGGACGGGGTTGTCGAGGTTGGTGTCCACTAGGCAGATCGACTGCCAGGTGCCGAGCGCCAGGACGCCGCCGAGCACCGGGACCGTCGCGTACGGCGGCACCAGCGCCGGGAGCACGTGGTCACGGCCGTGACCCGGGCTCCCGTGCCGGTGCCGCCAGCGGCCGTCGCGGGGGAGCAGCTCGTCGAGGGCGGTCAGCAGGTCTTCGTCGCTGCCGGCGCCGGTCTCCAGGATGGCCAGCCCGGCGGTGGCGTGCGGGACCCAGACGTGCAGCAGCCCGTCGGTCGCGTCGGCGTCGCGCAGGAAGGCCTCGGCTTCGTGGGTGAGGTCGTGGACGACGGCTTCGGAGCCGGTGCGGACCTCGATCTCGGTGGAGTACATGGGCCCAGCCTAGGGAGCCGCGGGCTCTCCGCGGGTTCAGGATTCGAGGTAGCGCAGCACGGCGAGCACCCGGCGGTTGTCACCCTCGGAGGGTGGCAGGCCGAGCTTGCCGAAGATCGACGTCACGTACTTCTCCACCGAGCCCGGTGACAGGAACAGCCCGGTCGCGATCGCGGAGTTCGACCGGCCTTCCGCCATCAGGCCCAGTACTTCGCGCTCCCGCGGGGTGAGCCCGCCGAGCGCGTCCGTCCGGCGCGTCGCCGAGAACAGCTGGCTGACGACCTCGGGGTCCAGGACGGTTTCGCCGTCCGCGACCCGGCGCAGGGCGTCGAGGAAGTCGGAGACCTCGGCGACGCGATCCTTGAGCAGGTAGCCGACGCCGCCCGCGCGGTCGGCCAGCAGCTGGGCCGCGTACTTCGTCTCGACGTACTGCGAGAACAGCAGGATCGCGCAGCCGGGGAGCTCGCGGCGCAGCGCGATCGCCGCCCGCAGGCCCTCGTCGGTGTGCGTCGGCGGCATCCGGATGTCCACTATGGACACGTCGGGGGTGTGGTCGCCGACCGCTTCGCGCAGGGTGCCGGCGTCCTTCACCGCGGCGACGACCTCGTGGCCGCGGAAGGTCAGCAGCTCGACGAGACCCTGGCGCAGGATGGTGGAGTCCTCCGCGATGACGATCCGCATGCCGCGACCCTAGCGGGGCAACGGCACCCGCGCGGAGACTTCGGTCGGACCACCCGGCGGGCTGGAGACGGTGAGCTCGCCGTCGACCGTCCGCAGCCGCTCGGCGACGCCGGCCAGGCCGCCGCCCGGCACCGTCCGCGCGCCGCCGGGGCCGCTGTCGCGCACCCGCAGCTGCAGGACGTCCTGCTCTTCGGTGACTTCGACCAGGGTCGTCCCACCGTGTTTCGCGGCGTTCGTGAGCAGCTCGGCGGCGCTGAAGTAGACGATCGTCTCCAGCGACGGCGGCGGGCGGCGCGGCAGGTCGACCGCGACCCGCGCGTCGATCCCGGACGTCGCGACGAGCGTGGCGAGGGCGACGTCGAGGCCGGCGTCGAGGGCGGGAGGGTGGATGCCGCGGGCGAGGTCGCGCAGCTCGGTCAGCGCCTGCTTGGCGTTGGCGTGTGCCGCGGTGACCAGCTGCTGCACCTGGGGGAGATCGGCGTGCTCCAGTTCGTCCTTGGCCAGCCCGAGCTTCATCGCGAGGGCGACGAGCTGGGCCTGCGCACCGTCGTGGAGGTCGCGTTCGATGCGCCGCAGCCGCAGGTCGGCGTCCTCGACCGCGGTGGCCCGGCTGGCTTCGAGGTCGCGGACGCGTGCGGACAGCTCCCGCGTGCCGAGCAGGCCGACGACCAGCAGCCGGTCGAGCGAGACGAAGGCGTGCGTGACCCACGGGAGGGCGACGAGCACCAGGAGGCCGGACGCGGACCAGGCGAGCGCGCCGGGCCAGTGGTCGGCGCGGATGCCGAAGGAAGGCAGGTCGTGTTCGCCGAGCGGGAACCAGAAGAGGGAGAAGGTGGTGGCGGCGAGGCCGTAGACGGTCGCGCTCGTGACGGTGAACAGGCCGACGAAGGCGAGGGGGAGGCGCAGGAGGAGGTACCCGGCGGCGCGCCAGCCGGCGGCATCGCCGACGCGCGCCTTGACCCAGCTCCACAGCCCGGGCTTGAGTTCGGGCCGCCCGGGAGCGGGCACGCTGACGCCGAGAAGGGCTCTCGCGAGCCGGCGGTGGGCGGCGCCGAGCCCGCGGGCGTAGAAGACGGCGCCGGCGAGGACGAGGAACCCGAGCAGGACGGGGGTGAGCCAGAGGCCGAGCGCGAGGACGGCGAGGAAGGTGAAGAGCGAGAACGCGGTGAGCGGGCCGGCGAGGCAGAGCCAGAGGTATTCGGCGCAGAAGTCCCGCGCGGAGACGGGGCCCAGGAGGCGGCGGAGCGGGTGGGGGCTGGTCACGGATTCAGTTTCGCGTGGGGCGGGCGGGGGGCCCATCCGGTTTTCCCCCGAGTCGGGGCCGGGGAGGCCGGGCGTGAGGCCGCCGGGTGGCCGCGCGCCGGCCGGATCGGCTGGCGGTCGGGGACGGCCAACCTGATGATGGTGATCAGCGGCATCCCTAGCCTGGCTCGCAGCCAGCAGCCTGGCTTGCTTGCTTGCAGCCCGAGCCTGGCGCGCTCGCAGCCCGAGCGTGGCCCGCCCGCCCGGCCCGCTCGTCGCCCGCTCGAGGTCGGCGATGCCCCGAACCTCGTCTCATCCGGCTGCGCACGCGGGGATCGCGCCGGTCGTCGGCAGCTCCGGCCCGCGGGGGCGCCCCCCGTCTTCCACGCTACCGGCGGGCACCGACAGTTCCGGCGCCCGCGCTGCCCGCGTGGAACGGGTCATCCACAACCCGGAAAGCCTGTGGATGACCCGTTCAGAGCTCAGAGGGCGTCCGGGTCGTCCTCGCGGGCGCGCTGGGCCGCTTCCCGCATCTCGATCACGTCCGTGAGCCACTCGCCCGTCTCCCGGGCGACGTCGCGGATCGCTCCCGTGATGATCGACGCTATGTTGCCGACGTGCGTCGCCGCTGATTCGGTGATCACCTGCAGGGTGTCCTTCTCTCGCTCGAACTGGCCCACCATGTCACCCTCACGCTGCTCGGAGCTGCCGGTCGGGTTCCACGGTAGCCGGGGACTGCGGGGCGGGCAGGGCCAGCTTCACGATCTTCTTCGCCACCGACCAGAGCTGCTTCCGCAGCGGGCCCGTGTGGTACGGCAGTCCGTACTTCTCGCAGATCTCCCGCACCTCGCCGGCGATCTGCGGGTAGCGGCGCGCCGGGATGTCCGGGAACAGGTGGTGCTCGATCTGGTGGGACAGGTTGCCGCTCAGGATGTGGAACAGCGGGCCGCCCGTGATGTTCGCCGAACCCAGGATCTGGCGCAGGTACCACTGGCCGCGTGACTCGGACGCGGTCTCCTCCTCCGTGAAGCTCTCCACGTCCGCCGGGAAGTGGCCGCAGAAGATGATCGCGAACGCCCACAGGTTGCGGGTCAGGTTCGCCGTCGCGTTGCCGAGGAACGTCAGCGGGGCCAGCGGGCCGGTCAGCAGCGGGAACAGCACGTAGTCCTTGCCGATCTGCCGCGACGCCTTCCGCGCGATCCGCCGCAGCACCGGCACGTTGTCCGCCCAGCTCCGGGTGCCCTTGACGACGTTCTCGACCTCGAGGTCGTGCAGCATCACGCCCCACTGGAAGAAGATCGCCAGCAGCGTCGCGTACACCGGGTTGCCCAGGTAGTACGGGTGCCACTTCTGGGCGGTGTCCATCCGCAGGATGCCGTAGCCGACGTCGCGGTCCTTGTCGACGATGTTCGTGTACGTGTGGTGGATGTAGTTGTGGGAGTGCCGCCAGTTCTCCGCCGGCGCCACCGTGTCCCACTCGAACCGCTGCGAGCTCAGCGCCGGGTCGCGCGTCCAGTCGTACTGGCCGTGCATGACGTTGTGGCCGATCTCCATGTTGTCCAGGATCTTGGCCAGCGACAGCGCGCCGACGCCGGCCAGCCACGCCGGCGGGAAGAAGCCGGCGAACAGCAGCGCCCGCCCGGCGACCTCCAGGCCGCGCTGGGTCTTGATGATGGTGTGGATGTAGTCGACGTCTTCCTGGCCGAGGTCGTCGACGATCCGCTGCCGCAGCGCGTCGAGCTCGCGGCCGAACTCCTCGACCTGTTCCGGGGTCAGGCGGTCCTGCAGACCGGTCATGGCAGTTCTCCCTAAGCGTCGATCTCGACGTCCCCGACCGGGACGGAGATGCAGAGCTGGATTTCTTCGTCTTCGTCGCCGGACACCTCGCCGGTGCGCGCGTTGCGGACGCGCCCGGCGGTCTTCAGCTGGGTGCAGGAGAAGCAGATGCCCATCCGGCAGCCGTGCTCCGGCGAGAGCCCGGCCTCCTCGGCCTGCTCCAGCAACGGCTTCCCCGAATTGGCGCACTCCCGGCCGCTGCGGCGGAACCGCACCCGGCCCTCGGCGTCCGCCGTGTCGAAGGTCAACGCCGGCGGCGTGAACTCTTCGGTGTGCACGCGTTCACCCAGCTCCTCGCGGACGGCGTCCATCAGCGGCTTGGGGCCGCAGACGAACGTCTCCGCGTCGCGGAACCACGGCGCGACCCGCGCCAGGTGCTCCGGCGTGAAGAACCCGTTCAGGTCACCGCCCTCGGTGTGGGTGTAGGCGTGCACGACCCGCAGCCCGGGGTGCCGGGCGGCGAGCTCGGCCAGTTCGGTGCGGTACAGCGCGTCGGCCGGGCCGTTCGAGTACTGCACGAACACGATTTCGCCGGGGTGACCCTCGTCGACCAGGGTGCGTGCCATCGCGAGCACCGGCGTGATCCCGCTGCCGCCCGCGATCAGCAGCACGCGGTCCGGCCGGGTGGCAGGCAGCGTGAACGCACCGTCCGGAGTGGACAGGTTGACGACCGAGCCGACACCGATCGCGCGGTTCAGGTGCCCGGAGACCAGGCCCTGTTCCTTGACCGTGAACTCCAGCTCGCCGTCGTGCTGCGAACCGCACGGCGAATAGCAGCGCGTGCGCCGGACGCCGTCGATCTCGACCTGCACGCGGACGTACTGGCCGGCGGTGAAGCCGGGCCACGCGCGGCTCGGCCGGACGGTGAGCGTGACGGTGTCCGGCGTCTGCTTGCGCACCGCCGTGACCAGCCCGCGGATCTCGCGGCGGACCAGCATCGGGTCGACGAGCTCCAGGTACCGGTCCATCCCGTGCGGCGTCAGCAGCGCCTCGGCCAGCGAGGCGAGGCCGCGCACCCGCCGGGGGATGAGCGCCGTCATCGGGGACCTCCTCGATTACAGTGAACGGCTGTACACTCAATAGTGCACTGCAGGAGTGGACACGCTGTCAACGCGAGACCCCGAGGATGTGACGTGAGCAACGCGGTGGACACCCGTACGCTGGAAGACGTGTCCGAACCACTGACGCCGGTGAGCCGCCAGGAGCGCAAACTGCGCACGCGCCAGGCACTGCTGGACACTGCCCTGGAGCTGCTGGCCGACCGGCCGTTCGCCACGCTCTCCCTGCGCGAGGTCGCGAAGGGCGCCGGCCTCGTCCCGACGGCGTTCTACCGGCACTTCGCCTCGATGGAGGACCTCGGCGTCGCGCTCGTCGAAGAGGCGACGCGCACGCTGCGCGGCATGATCCGCTCCGCCCGCGCGGACCGGGAGAGCTACCAGGGGATGATCAGCGCGTCGGTGGCGACGCTGCACCAATTCGTCCGGGCCCACGAGGACCATTTCCGGTTCCTCACCCGCGAGCGGTACGCCGGCGGCTCGCTCGCCGAGGCGATCGGCGTCGAACTGCGGCTGTTTTCCGGTGATCTCGCGATCGACCTCGCGCGGTTCCCGAAGCTGCGCGAGTGGAGCACCGAAGACCTGCACATGCTGGCCGACTTGATCGTTTCCGTGATGCTGACGACCATTGTCGAACTGCTGGAAGCCCGCCCAGGTCAGGACCCGAAAATCACCGGAACGGCGGAAAAGCGGCTGCGTTTGGTCCTGCTCGGCGTCCCGCACTGGAAAAGCAGCTGAACGTTTCCTCGCCGTCACTCGTATCTTCTGGCACAACCGCGAGACTTGCGACCCACGTCACTGGGGACTGTCGGTCCGACGTGGTACAACCCTCGGATCGTGCCTCGCCGATGAGGAGGTCGTGTGACCGACAGCGAACAGAGTCAGCAGCTCACCGTGGGTGTGGTGACCGAATCACGCCACGGGGAGCGGCGGGTGGCCGTGGTGCCCAAGCTCGTCGGGCGGCTGGCGCAGCGCGGGCTGCGCGTCGTCGTCGAGCCGGGTGCCGGCGCCGGTGCGCACCTGAGTGACGACGCGTACACCCAAGCGGGTGCCGAGCTCGGGGACGCCTGGAGCGCGCCGATCGTCGTGAAGGTCAACCCGCCTTCGGCCGCGGAAGTCGCGAAACTGAGCCGGGGCACCGTGCTCGTCGGCTTCCTCGATCCGCGCGGCAACCCGGAGGGGATCGCGAAGCTCGAAGAAGCGGGCTTGCGTGCCTTCGCGATGGAGGCGATCCCGCGGATCTCCCGGGCGCAGGCGATGGACGCGCTGTCGTCGCAGGCCAGCATCGGCGGTTACCGCGCCGTGCTGCTGGCGGCGCAGAAGCTCCCGCGGTTCTTCCCGATGCTCACCACCGCGGCCGGCACCGTCCCGCCGGCCAAGGTGCTGGTGCTCGGCGCCGGTGTCGCGGGCCTGCAGGCGCTCGCCACGGCGAAACGGCTCGGCGCGCAGACCACCGGCTACGACGTCCGGCCCGAGGTCGGCGAGCAGGTCAAGTCGCTCGGCGCGCAGTTCCTCGACCTCGGCATCGAGGCGGTCGGCGAAGGCGGGTACGCCCGCGAGCTGACGGCCGAGGAGCGCGAGGAGCAGCAGCGGCGGCTCACCGAGGCCATCACGAAGTTCGACGTCGTGATCACCACCGCGCTGGTCCCGGGCCGCAAGGCGCCGACGCTGGTCACCGCGGACGCCGTCAAGGGCATGCCTGCCGGATCGGTCGTCGTCGACCTCGCCGGCGAGAGCGGCGGCAACTGCGAGCTGACCAAGCCGGGCGAGGACGTCGTGGAGCACGACGTCACCATCTCGTCCCCGCTGAACCTGCCCGCCGAAATGCCGTCGCACGCCAGTGAGCTGTACGCGCGCAACGTCGTCGAGCTGCTGGAGCTGCTCGTGACGAAGGAAGGCGCGCTGGAGCTGAACTTCGAGGACGAAATCGTCGCCGGTGCCTGCGTGGCCGGGCGCGAAGGGAGCGCGTCGTGAGTCCGTTGGTGCAGAACCTCGCGGTGCTGGTGCTCGCCGGGTTCGTCGGTTTCGCCGTCATCTCGAAGGTGCCCAACACCCTGCACACCCCGCTCATGTCCGGCACGAACGCCATCCACGGCATCGTGCTGCTGGGCGGGCTGGTCGTGCTCGGCCTCGGCGTCGACGGCGTGTTCAACAAGATCCTGCTGGTGATCGCCATCGCCTTCGGCACCATCAACGTCGTCGGCGGGTTCCTGGTCACCGACCGGATGCTGTCGATGTTCAAGGCGAAGAAGCCCGTCGCCGGCGAGGAGGACGAGAAGTGACCGACTTCATCGCGATCCTCTACATCATCGCCTTCGCCCTCTTCATCTACGGCCTGATGGGCCTGACCGGCCCGCGCACCGCCGTCCGCGGCAACTGGATCGCCGCGGTCGGCATGGGCATCGCCGTCGTCGCCACCCTGCTCACGCCGGGGATGGGCAACTGGGTCCTCATCGCGCTCGGCGTCGGGATCGGCGTGGTCGTCGGCGTCCCGTCGGCGCGCAAGGTCAAGATGACCGCGATGCCGCAGATGGTGGCGCTGTTCAACGGCGTCGGCGGCGGCGCGGTCGCGCTCATCGCCTGGGTCGAGTTCAACTCCACCGACGGCTACGCCCACGAGCCGGTGTACATCGCCATCGCGTCGCTGTTCGCCGCGATCATCGGGTCCATCTCCTTCTGGGGCTCGAACGTCGCGTTCGGCAAGCTCCAGGAGCTGATCAGCGGGCGCCCGATCACCCTGGGCAAGCTCCAGCAGCCGGTCAACCTGCTGCTCCTGGCGGTCGCGGTCGTGTGCGCGGTGCTCATCGTCGCCGGCAACGACAGCGAGCTGCTGATCATCGGGCTGCTGGTCGCGGCGGGCGTCCTCGGGCTCACGGTCGTGCTGCCGATCGGCGGCGCGGACATGCCGGTGGTGATTTCGCTGCTCAACGCCTTCACCGGGCTTTCGGCGGCGGCGATGGGCCTGGCGCTGGACAACACCGCGCTGATCGTGGCCGGCATGATCGTCGGCGCGTCCGGCTCGATCCTGACCAACCTGATGGCCAAGGCGATGAACCGGTCCATCCCGGCCATCGTCGCGGGCGGCTTCGGCGGCGGTCCCGCGGTGGCGGCCGGCGGCGGTACGAAGGAAGCCCGGCCGGTTCGCTCGACCAGCGCGGCCGACACCGCGATCCAGATGGCCTACGCCAGCAAGGTCGTCGTCGTGCCGGGGTACGGCATGGCCGTGGCGCAGGCGCAGCACACCGTCCGCGAGATGGCGAAGCTGCTGGAGAAGAAGGGCATCACGGTCGCGTACGCGATCCACCCGGTGGCCGGCCGGATGCCCGGGCACATGAACGTGCTGCTCGCCGAGGCCGACGTGCCGTACGAGCAGCTCAAGGAGATGGACGAGATCAACTCCGAGTTCGCCCAGACCGACGTCGCGCTGGTGATCGGCGCGAACGACGTCACGAACCCGGCCGCGCAGACCGACCCGAGCTCGCCGATCTACGGGATGCCGATCCTGAAGGTCAACGAGAGCCGGTCCGTGATCGTCTTGAAACGCGGGATGGCCTCGGGCTTCGCGGGCATCGACAACGACCTGTTCTACGATCCGAAGACCAGCATGCTCTTCGGGGACGCCAAGTCGTCGGTGGGCGAGATCGTGGAGGAACTCAAGGCGCTATGACGACCGGGTCGGATGTTCGTGCGGCGTTCACGGATCCGGCCGAGAATCTCGCTTTCGACGAAGCGCTCCTCCGGGTTGCGCCCGAGTCACCCGTGCTGTGGCTCTGGCGCAACCCGGTTTGCGTCGTGGTGGGGCGCGGGCAGCGGATCGCCCGCGAGGTGCGGATCGAGGAGTGCGCCCGCGACGGCGTCCCGGTGCTGCGGCGGGCCAGCGGCGGCGGCACGGTGTTCCACGACCCCGGCAACCTGAACGTCACCCTGGTCCTGCCCGGCCCGGCCGACCGGCCCCTGGAGGCGCTCGGCCAGGTGATGAGCGCCGCAGTCGACCAGCTCGGGCTGGTGCCGCGGATCGGTGACCGCGGGCTGTTCGTCGGCGACGCGAAGCTGTGCGGGTTCGCCGTGTTCCGCACGAAGACCGGTCTGCTGGCCCACTCGACGCTGCTGGTCGAGACGTCGGCCGGGTTGGTCGGCCGCTACCTGACCAGCGCGCCGCCGGACCCGCGGCCGCTCGACTCCCACCGCAGCCCGGTGGCGTCGCTGGCCGAGCACGGGCTGCGCCCCGGCTTCCCGGCGGTCGAGGCCGCGGTGCGGGCGGCGGCGTCGCAGCTGCTCGGGACGCTGGTGCCCCGCCCGCCGTCGGCGGCCGAGCTGGCGCGGCAGCGGGCGTTGCTGCACACCCGCTACCACTACCCGTCCTGGCACGCCGACGGCGCTCAGCGTGCGGCCTGACTGTCTGTTGTGGACTTATTCGGCCGCGGAGAACGTGACGGTCGGCACCTTGCGCGCGGCCGCGCGGGTGGTGGTCTTCGGCTCCGCGGCCTTCTTGGTGGGCTCGGCCTTCGCGCGGGCCGGCTTGACCGTGGTGGCGGCCTTCGCCTCGGCGGGGGCCGCTTTGGCGGGCGCAGTCTTCGCGGGCGCTGCCTTGGTGGGTGCTGCCTTGGTGGGTGCTGCCTTGGTGGGCGCGGCCGTGCTGGTGGCCGGCTTCGGCGGTGTCTTCTGCGCGCCGGGGACGGTCCGCGGCCGGTTCTTGCGGCCGCCGGTGCGCCGGCCGGCGTCGGCGTAGCGCTGCAGGAGCGCCCGCAGCGCCTCGGCGTTGGCGACGGAGAGGTCGATGTCGTAGTCGATGCCGTCCAGCCCGAACCCGACGGTCTCCGCCGCGGGCTCGCCGGTCAGATCATCCAGCACCTGCACAGCCGTGTTCCTGGCCACGACAACCTCCCGTGCTTCGAACGTGTGATGTGTTCGCGCGCACCGGGCCCGACGGCACCCGGTGCCGCCGACAACTTGCGACTTCCTGACGGAGGATAGCCGCTGGCTTGCGCGATCCCGCGTGGTGGTGTGCGCTGAACCCCATGGCTGGAGAGACTTTTGACGTAGTGGTGATCGGCGCGGGTCCGGTGGGGGAGGTGGCCGCCGAACGAGCGGCCCGCGGAGGCCTGAAGGTCGCCCTCGTCGAGCACGAACGCTTCGGCGGCGAGTGCTCCTACTGGGCCTGCATCCCGAGCAAGGCGTTGCTGCGGCCCGGAAATCTCCTCGCCGCCGCGAAGCGGGTGCCGGGCGTGCCGGTCGGCGACCGGATCGACCCGGCGGCGGTGTTCGCGCGGCGTGACTGGTTCACCGGCAAGGGCGACGACTCGGGACAGGTCGACTGGGCCCGCGGCGCGGGCATCGAGCCGATCCGCGGGCACGGCGAGCTCACCGGCGAGCGGGAGGTGACCGTCGGCGGCGACCGCGTGCTGACCGCGCGGCACGCGGTGATCGTCTGCACGGGCAGCGTGCCGAGTACGCCGCCGATCCCGGGGCTGGACTCGATCCGGCCGTGGGGTTCGCGGGAAGCGACGTCGGCGTCTTCGGTGCCGGCCCGGCTCGGCGTCCTCGGCGGCGGCGTGGTCGGCGTCGAGATGGCGCAGGCGTTCGCGTCGCTCGGTTCGGAGGTCCACCTGGTGATCAGCGGCCCGCGGCCGCTGCCGCGCACCGCGTCGTTCGCGGGTGACCTCGTGCTGGCGGGGCTGCGTGAGGCGGGTGTCGTCGTGCACACGGAGTCGGGTGTTTCGCAGGTGGCCGCCGGGCAGTTCGGGACCGAGCTGACGCTGAAGGACGGTTCGGCGCTCGTCGTCGACGAGTTCCTGGTGGCGACCGGCCGCCGCCCGGCGACCGCCGGGCTCGAGCGCTTCGGCATCGAGCCGGGGCAGCCCCTGGAGGTGGACGACACCGGCCGCGTGTCCGCAGTGGACGGTGGCTGGCTGTTCGCGGCGGGCGACGTCACGGGCCGGGCCCCGCTGACCCACCAGGGCAAGTACGGCGCCCGCGCGGCGGGGGACACGGTGGCGGCGCTGGCCGCGGGCAAACCGGTGTCCTCGGAGGCGTGGAGCCCGTTCACGGCCACGGCCGACCACCACGCGGTGCCGCAGGTGGTGTTCACCGACCCGGAGGTCGCGGCGGTCGGCCTGGCGGACGCGCGGCCGGACTCGGCGGACCGCGTCGTCGACATCGACATCGCGGTGGCGGGCTCGTCCCTGCACGCGGACGGCTACACCGGCAAAGCCCGGATGGTGGTCGACACCGAGCGGAACGTCCTCCTGGGTGTGACGTTCGTCGGCCAGGACGTCTCGGAACTGCTGCACTCGGCGACGATCGCGATCGTCGGCGAGGTGCCGCTGGACCGGCTGTGGCACGCGGTGCCGTCGTTCCCGACGATCAGCGAGGTCTGGCTGCGGCTGCTGGAGGCGTACGGGCTCTGAGGGGTCACTGGGCGGGCAGGTCGAGGGCGGCCTTGGCCGCCCTGACCAGGCCGGGGTCGTCCGGAGTGGACGGTCCCGGCGCCCAGACGGCCTGCACGAGCCGGACGGAGGAGCCGTCGAGCTTGCTGGCGTAGGCGGCGTTCTCGAAGCGCGGGGCCGGGGTGGCGCCCCACTGGCCGGTCTCGGCGGCGAGGTCGAGGACGCCGCCCCCGCCGGGGGTGTCGGCAACGCCCTTGAAGGCGGCGGCCTGGGCGGCATCGGGGAACTCGACGATCCCGACGGTGACGGCGGCCACCCGCCCATCGACAGTGGCGGCGTAGCTGGCCCGCTTGACGCCGGAGCAGCTGGTCTGCTGCAGGCTGGCCTGGGCATCCCCGAAGGCGTGCGACGCGCACCGCTGATCCCCACCGGCGGCGCGGAGGTCGAACCGGAGGCTCCGGACGGGCGTGGTGGCGGGAGTCGGCTGTACGACGCTGGTCTTGGGCGGAGCGGGCGCGGCGGCGGTGCCATCCCCGGTGGTGGCGACGGCAATGGCGGCCACGACGAGCAGGACAAGCCCCCCGATGGCGGCGAGGGGGAGCCAGCGGACGGTGCGCGAGGCCGGGGTGGTGGGGTCAGGAGCGGGGCGCGGGCGGGGGAAGGGCTGGGGGGAAGGCAGCGGGGGAATCGCGGTTTGCGGTGGCTCGGGTTGGTCGGCTGGGGTGCTGGTTGGCCCGATTTCGGCGGGCTGGGCTGGCCCGGTTTTGGTCGGCGCGGCTTCGGCAGGCCCCGGTCCGGTGGGCTGCGGTTCGGCTGCTCCGGTTCGGGTCGAGTTCGCCGGTGCCGCGGGGCCGGAGTTGCCTGCCTCGGGTTCGGCGGATTCCGCAGGTGTTTGCCCGGCTTCGGCGGGGCCGCCAGGCGCCCCGATCTGCTCGCTGCTCGGCGCGGGAAGGCGGAGGTTTTCGGTGCGCTCGGTCTCGGCCGCAGATGATTCAGCTGTTTCCGGGCCGCTCGAAGGCGGGGACGCAGGCGACAGGGGTGATTCCGCGCCCTCGGTGCCGGGGAAGACCGGCCTGGTCGAGGAGTCGGCGGCCAGCACCTCGGTGGCTTCGGGCTCGGCAGCCGGGGAAGTGGTCTCGTCGCCGGGCAGCACCGGCGCTTCTGCGGGGCGGTCCGGCTCGGTCGGCGAGAGAACCTCGGTCGCGGGAACCTCGGCTTCAGCGCCGGGGAAGACCGGCCCCGCCGATGATTCAGCGGGACGGGTTGGCTCCGCCTGGGCGGGCGAGGGAAGTTCGGCGGCCGGAGGTGTTGTCTCGGTGCCGGGGAAGGCCGGCCGTGCCGGCTGCTCCGTCTCCGCTTGCCCGGCCGGGCGGTCCATTTCACCCTGAACGGGTGACGAATCTCCCTCGGCAACCGAAAAAGCAGAAGCTTCCTCGGCCGCTGCCGGGAGAACCGGGAGCGGCGTCTCGGTCCGCCAATCCGTCCCACCCACCGCCGTCACCCCGGCCGGCGTCAGCACCGCCGCCGGAGCCGCCGCCGGTCCGTCCCAAAGGGACTCCGGTGGCGCGTCGTCCGTCAAGCGGCTGAAGCCTTCACCCAGCAGGACCTCGTCCGACAGCTCCGGCGCCCCCGGCGCCAGCCCGCGGATCAACGCCCGGACCTGGTCCACCGACCGCGGCCGGTGGGCCGTGGCCAGCGATACCGTTGCCGCCAGCATCGTCGTCGGGGTCGGGTGGAGGACCCGGACCGGGCCGGCCAGGTCCGTTGCCGGCTGGTCGACCGTCTCCACGTACGGCCCCACCGCGATGATCGTCCCCACCGGGGCCGTTCCCGGGACCAATTCGGCAATTCGCCGTTCGCAAGCCTGGGAAACGTCGAGTGCCTCCGTGGCCGGGTTCACCGACTCGTCGTCCGCGACCAGGGGCCAGCCGTCCGCCTTCCACGGGCCTCCGAGGGGGGCCTCCAAGCGCAGGGCCGGGTCCGGGAGATCCACGCCGATCACGATGATCACGCCGTGGGGGAGCAGCACCACCGCCTCGATCGGGCGGTCCGTCACCCCGCCCACACCGACCAGGGCCACCCCGCCGATCACGGTGCTGCCGCGGCCCAGGGATGCCAGCGCCGCCCGGATGTCGTCCGCCACCCGGGACTGCTGCCGCTCCAGGCGCACCAGTCGCACCGCTCGTCCTCCCTGCTCGTCGTTCCGGGTCAACACGCTAGCGCGCCCAGCGCAATGATCCGTGCGACACGGGCGCGCCGCGGCCGCTTGCCCTCCGAAAGTGGGGCGGCGGGTGACTTGTGGTGTTCATGTGGCCAAACAGCACGGTTGGGGTGCAGAATGTGCTACAACGCATCGGAGGCGGCATTCGGGAGCCGCGCTGAGGCCAAGCTGCAGCTCGAAGTAGGGCGTAGGGGAAGACGTCCCTCGTCGAGCAAGCGGAGGTAGCAGTGAGCACCCGTGGCAGCACCCGAGGTGTGGTGTACGTCCACTCGTCGCCGTCTGCGGTGTGTCCGCACGTCGAGTGGGCCATTTCGGGCACCCTGGGTGCCCGCGTTGACCTGAAGTGGACGGCGCAGCCGGCCAGTCCGGGTCAGCTTCGCGCCGAATGCGGTTGGCGCGCGCCCGCGGGCACCGGCGCCAAACTGGCGTCCGCCCTCAAGGCGTGGCCGATGATTCGGTTCGAGGTGACCGAAGAGCCCAGTGCGGGCGTCGACGGCGAGCGGTTCTGCTTCGCGCCCGGCCTCGGCCTGTGGCACGGCCGGACCAGCGCCAACGGCGACATCGTGGTGGGCGAGGACCAGCTGCGCGCGCTCGTCAGCATGACCCGCGGCGGCGAATCCCTCGCGCACAAGCTGGACGAGCTCCTGGCCGCCAGCTGGGACGAGGCGCTCGAGCCGTACCGCCACGCCGGCGACGGCGCGCCGGTGACCTGGCTGCACCAGGTCGGCTGAGCCACGGGACGGGGGCCGGTACGCTCTGGCGCGTGACCACCCCCGCCCCCAGCTCTCGCCAGCGCTGGCTGGTGCCCGTCGTGGTCGTGGTGCTGTCCGTGACCGTCGGCGGTGGCCTGCTCGCGCGCGAAATCTACCGCCGCCCCGACCAGCCGGTCGACGACACCTCCGTCGCGGTCTCGACGCCTTCGCCCTCCACCGTCGGCGCGCCGTCCGCGGTGGACGACGACGTCCGGATGACCGACGACGCCAAGCGGCACCCGCAGGGCGACGCCGTGCGCCGGGTGCTGCAGAAGTACTTCGCGGCCATCAACAGCAAGCAGTACCAGCAGTGGGTCGCCGTGGTCACCGACGAGCGGGCCGCCGGCCAGTCGCAGAGCGACTGGAAGAAGGGCGTTCGCACCACAAAGGACAGCGACGCCCTCGTCTACCGGATCGAACGCGCGTCCGGGAACTCGCTGCGGGTCCTGGTGGGGTTCACCAGCAGGCAGAGCGTCGAGGACGCCCCGCTGTTCTTCCGCGAGCCGTGCATCAAGTGGCGGCTCGTCATCCCCATGGAGGTCGACGGCAGGACGCTGAAGGTCGCCGCCGTCGACGGCGGGCCACCGCCCGAACACGAAAAGTGCTGAAACGGACGAAGGGCCCGGCCGAAGCCGGGCCCTTCGTCGGTTCCGGGGCGGTCAGGCCGCCGGGGTGAACAGCAGCGCGGTGTTGTGGCCGCCGAACCCGAACGAGTTGCTGATCGCCGCGGTGAGCTCGACCTTGCGCGGCTCGCCCGCGACGACGTCCAGCTGCACCCGCGGGTCCAGGTCGGTCAGGTTCCGGGTGGCCGGCACCAGGCCGTGGTAGAGCGCGAGGATCGTGATGATCCCCTCGACCGCGCCTGCGCCGCCGACCAGGTGGCCGAGCGAGCCCTTCGGGGCCGTCACGACCACGTGGTCCCCGATCGCGTTGCGGATCGCCGCCGCCTCGCCGATGTCACCGACCACAGTGGACGTCGCGTGCGCGTTCACGTGCCCGACGTCCGCCGGGGTCACGCCGGCCATCTTCATCGCCGCGCGCATCGCGGCGATCTGGCCGATGCCCTCGGGGTGGTTGCCGGTGATGTGGTAGGCGTCCGAGGTGATGCCGTGCCCGGCGAGCGTCGCGTAGACGCGCGCCCCACGGGCCTTCGCCAGGTCCGCGCGCTCCAGGATGACCACGCCGGCGCCCTCGCCGAGGACGAAGCCGTCGCGGCTGGCGTCGAACGGCCGCGACGCGCTCTCCGGGTCTTCGTTGCGCGTGGACACCGTGCGGGCCTGGGCGAACCCGGCCAGCGTGATCGGGTGGATGCACGCTTCGGCGCCCCCCGCGATCACGACGTCGGCGCGCCCGGAGCGGATCATCTCCACGCCGCTGGCGATGCCCTCGGCGCCCGAGGCGCAGGCCGAGGCCGGGGAGTGCACCCCGGCCCGCGCCTTGAGGTCGATGCCCACGTGCGCGGCCGGGCCGTTCGGCATCAGCATCGGCACGGTCAGCGGCGACACCTTGCGGAGACCCTGCTGGTGCAACAGGTCGTTCTGGGTGAGCAGGGTGACCGGGCCACCGATGCCGGTGCCGATCGACACGCCGAGGCGGTCGGGGTCGACGTCGGTGTGCTCGTCGGTCGGCTCGCTGTACCCGGCGTCGGCCCACGCCTGCCGGGCCGCGATCAGCGCGACCTGCTCGCAGCGGTCCAGCCGGCGGGCCTGCACCCGCGGGAGGACCTCCGAGGGATCGACGGCCAGCTGGCCACCGATCTTGACGGGCAGCTGCAGCTCCTCGACCCAGTCGGCCTCGATCGCCCGGACCCCGCTCCGCCCGGCCAGCAGACCGTCCCAGGTGGACGTGACGTCCCCACCGAGCGGTGTGGTGGCGCCGAGACCGGTGATCACGACGTCGAAGTTGCTCATTCGAGTCTCCTCAAGGAGGGAAGAGGACTTACTTGGAGTTGGCCGACACGTAGTTCACGGCGTCGCCGACGGTCTTGAGGTTGGCGAGCTCGTCGTCCGGGATCTTGACGCCGAACTTGTCCTCGGCCTGCACGGCGATCTCGACCATCGACAGCGAGTCGATGTCCAGGTCGTCCACGAACGACTTCTCGGCGGTGACGTCGTCCTGAGCCACACCGGCGACCTCTTCGACGATCTCGGCGAGGCCGGCGAGGATCTCAGCGTTGTCAGCCATGGGGTAGTTCCCTTCTCGGTCCATCTGGGGGTCTGTTTCCCTCGGGCGAGTGCCCGCGGGGAGCGTAACGGTGATCAGGGGCAGATGAACGCCTGCCCGGCGTAGGACAGGCCCGCGCCGAACCCGACCGCCAGCACCACGTCACCGGACTTGGCCGTCCCGGCCTTGCGCATGTGGTCCAGCGCGAGGGGGATGGACGCCGACGAGGTGTTGCCGGAGTACTTGATGTCGTCGGCGACGACCATGTCGTCGCGGGCGCCGTTGGCCCGCAGCTTCTTCGCGATCGCCTCGACGATGCGCAGGTTGGCCTGGTGCGGGATCAGCACGTCCACATCGGACGGCTTCAGCCCGGCGACGTCGAGCGCCTGCATCGCGATCGGCGCGATCTTCGTGGTCGCCCACCGGAAGACCGACTGGCCCTCCTGGTAGATGTACTTCTCGTCGCGCATGTAGATCAGGTCGACCAGGTCGCCCGCGCTGCCCCAGGACACCGGGCCGATCTGCGGCTCGTCGGACGCGCCGACCACCGCGGCACCCGCGCCGTCGGCGAAGATGATCGCGTTGGCCCGGTCGGTCGGGTCGACCGAGTCGGTGAGCTTCTCCGCGCCGATGACCAGGACCTTCTTCGCCGAGCCCGCCCGGATCAGGTCCGAGGCGACACCCAGGCCGTAGCAGAACCCGGCGCAGGCGGCGTTGAGGTCGAACGCGCCGGGCGCCGGGATGCCGATCCGGGCGGCCACCTGGGCGGCGGCGTTCGGGATCAGCGTCGGCATGGTGCAGTTCGGCAGGATGACCGTGTCCACTTCGGACGGGTCGACGCCGGCGTCTTCGAGCGCGGCCTTGCCCGCGGCGACGGCCATGTCGGTGAGCAGCTCGTCCTTCTCGGCGAACCGGCGCTCCACGATCCCGACGCGGGTCTGGATCCACTCGTCGTTGGTGTCCATGACCTGCGACAGGTCGTCGTTGGTGACGATCTTCGCGGGCTGGTAGCTGCCGACGCCCAGCACACGGCTGCCGCGGGAGCCGGGGTTGAGGCTCAGGGCGGGTCGGTCGGTCACGAGGCGTCCTCCTGGCGCAGCGCCGCCAGCTCGGCCGGCGTCTTCAGCGCGGTGGTAGTGGTGACGACGCCCTTGAGCTGCCGCTTGACCAGGCCGGTCAGCGTGCCCGCGGGCGCGAGTTCGATCGTGCGGGTGACGCCGAGGGAGACCAGGCCGTCCATCGTCAGGTCCCAGCGGACCGGCCGGGTGACCTGGGAGACCAGCCGCGCCAGGTACTCGGCCCCGCTGGTGACGACCGTGCCGTCCGCATTGGACAGCAGCGGGCGGGTGGGGTCGGCCGGGGTCAGCTCGGCGGCGTGGGCGCGCATCGCCTCTTCGGCGGGCGCCATGTAGTGCGTGTGGAACGCGCCGGCGACCTTGAGGGCGCGGATCTTCGTGCCTTCGAGGGGCTCGGCGACGATCTTCGCGATCGTGTCGGCGGCACCGGAGGCGACGATCTGCCCGGCGCCGTTGCGGTTCGCCGCGGTCAGGCCCTGCTCTTCCAGCCACGCGACGACCTGCTCGGGGTCCCCGAGCATGACCGCGGCCATCGACGTCGGTTCCAGCGCGCACGCCTTCGCCATCTCGGCCCCGCGGACGGCGGCGAGCGCGACGGCGTCTTCGGGCTTCAGCACCCCGGCGATCGCGGCGGCCGCGAGCTCGCCGACGGAGTGGCCGGCGACCGGCGCGTCCGCGGGCACCGGCGCGGTGGCCTGGAGGTGCTCGAAGGTGAGCAGCGACAGCGCGACGATCAGCGGCTGGGCGATCGCGGTGTCCTGGATCTCGTCGGCGTCCGACTCGGTGCCGAGGCGGAGCAGGTCGAGCCCGGCGCGCTCGGACCACTGCGCGACGCGCTCGCGCGCGCCGTCGAGGTCGAGCCAGGGCGTGAACATGCCGGGGGCCTGGGACCCCTGACCGGGAGCGAGGACTGCTGCTGTCACCCTTCAAGACAACACTCCGGGGTGCCTTCTCGGGGATGCCGACGTTCACAGTGTCTGTGCGGCGTCTTTGTCGGAACCCTCCAAAGACGCGCCGCAGAAGCTCGCGCGTAACCCGGATGCCTTGTCGGGTTCAATCACCTTTCGCTGTTAAGTCCATCACGTGACGGCGGTCTCGGCAAGGCTCGGTCCCGCGGGGTGGGGGCGCGGGTGCAGGCCGGTCCGGCGGCCGGTTGTGGCGAGGATGAACGTGCGCGCACCCCGCCCGGCTCGTGGCCCGTGCCGCCGGGGTCACCAGAGGCCGCGGGCCCTCGCCAGCCGTCCCACCGTCAGCGCGATCCGCAGCACCAGCGCGTCCCGCGGGTCCGTCGCCTGGCACCCGGTCAGGTCCGCCGCCTTCCGCAGCCGGTACCGGACCGTGTTCGGGTGGACGAACAGCGTCTTCGCGCACGTCTCGAGCACCCCGCCGCTCTCGAGGTACGCCTCCACCGTGCGCTGCAGCGTCGGCCCCGCCTCTTCCAGCGGCCGCGCGATCTTGTCCACCAGCAGGCGCTCGGCCTCCGCGTCGCCCGACAGCGCGCGCTCGGGCAGCAGGTCCGCCGACCGGACCGGCCGGGGCGCGCCCGGCCAGCCGACCACCGCCCGCAACCCCGACAACGCCTCGGTCGCGCTGTGGTGCGCCTCCGCCAGCGTCGGTACCGTCGGGCCGGCCACCACCGGGCCCTCGGCGAACGCCACCGACATCCGGGTCAGGATCTCCCGCTCCTTCACGCCGCCGTCGGTCGGGCCGCCGACCACGACCACCAGCCGGGAGCCCTGCACCGACAGCAGCACCGGGCGGCCGACGCGGGCCGCGCGGCTGCGGACCTCGAACACCACCGTCGGCGGGTCCTCCGACGGCGGGTTGCCGACGAGCACCGTGGCGGCGGCGGAGGGATCCCAGCCGAGTGCGGTGGCGCGCGAGAGCACCGACTCCTCGGCGTCGCCGCGGACGATGCCGTCGACGACCAGTGCCTCCAGCCGGGCGTCCCAGGCGCCGCGCGCTTCCGCCGCGGCCGCGTAGGAGTTCGCCGCCGCGAAGGCGATTTCCCGGCCGTAGCGCAGGATTCCCTCGATCAACGCGGCGCGTTCGGCTTCGTTCGCCGCGAACTCCGGCAGCTGCTCCTCGAACACCTCGATGGCCAGCCGCACCATGGCGACGGCCTGGCGCAGGCTGATCCACCGCGACAGCTCGGCCGGCGCGTCGCGGAACGCCTCGGTCGTCAGCTGCAGTGCCCCTTTGGAGTCCCGCAGCCAGTCGACGAAGCCGGCGGCTCCGGCCTGGGTGATCAGCAGGACGCTCGCGCGCTGGTCGGCGGGCAGGCGGGCGAACCAGGTCAGCCGCCGCTCCATCACCGCGATGCTCGCACTCGCCAGGCTGCCGGACGCGTGCTCCAGCCGCCGGAGCGTCTTCGCGGACAGTCCGTGGTGCTTCGGCACCCGGCGCGGGGCGGTGGTTCCATCCATGGCGCCCGCGATCCTACGTGCCCGCAACTTTGGTAGCCCTTCGCGGCAACGCGCGAGGGTAGGCGGCGCGTGTACGCACTGCCTAGGATCGGGGCCACACGAGAACGGGGGAACCGGAAATGACCGGTTTGGAGATCGACGGGATATCCAAACGCTACGGCGACGTGGTCGCCCTGCGCGAAATGACGTTCGACGTCCGGCCGGGCGAACTGTTCGGCTTCGTCGGCAGCAACGGCGCCGGCAAGACCACGACCATGCGGATCGCGCTCGGGGTGCTGTCCGCCGACGCCGGCGAAGTCCGCTACGGCGGCACGCCGGTGACGCACGAAACGCGCCGCCACATCGGCTACATGCCCGAAGAACGCGGCCTCTACCCGAAGATGAAGGTGGCCGAGCAGCTGACCTACCTCGCGCGGCTGCACGGGATGCCCGCCGCCGACGCGCAGGCGTCGGCCGACAAGTGGACCGAGCGGCTCGGGGTCGCCGCCCGCCGCGACGACGAGGTGCAGAAGCTGTCGCTGGGCAACCAGCAGCGTGTCCAGCTGGCCGCGGCGCTGGTGCACGAGCCGCGCATCCTGGTGCTCGACGAGCCGTTCTCCGGCCTCGACCCGGTCGCCGTCGACGTGATGAGCCAGGTGCTCAAGGAGAAGGCGGCCGAGGGGGTGCCGGTCGTGTTCTCCAGCCACCAGCTGGATCTGGTGGAGCGGCTCTGCGACCGGGTCGGGATCGTCCGCAGTGGACAGATGGTGGCCCGGGGCACGGTCGACGAGCTGCGCGCAGGCGGCGCGGTGCGGCTGCGGGTCGACGTCCCCGACGCCGAGGACGGGTGGGCCGACGGCCTGCCCGGCGTCAAGGTGCTCGGCCGGACGGGCTCGGTGACCGAGCTCGAACTCGGCGAGGGCGCCGACGACCAGGCCGTGCTCAAGGCGGCGCTGGCCACCGGCCCGGTCCGCGAGTTCGCCCGCGAGCAGCCGTCGCTGACCGAACTGTTCCGTTCCGTCGTCACGACCGAGGAGGTCCCCGCGTGAGCACCCCGGTTCCGGACGTGCGGATGAGCCCGATGGCGGCGGTGGGCCTGGTCGCCTCCCGCGAGATCAGCACCCGCGTGAAGTCGAAGGCCTTCCGCGTCGGCACGGTGATCATGCTGCTGCTGATCGTGGTCGGCATCCTGGTGATCAAGCTGATCACCGGGAGCGGCGGCGCGGACTCGACCGTCGGCTACACCCCGGCCACCGCGCCGCTCGCCGCGCCGCTGAAGGCCGGCGGCCAGGCCGTCGACGAGAAGATCGACACCGTCCAGGTCGCCGACGAGGCCGCCGGGCGCGCGAAGCTGGCCGACGGCTCGCTCGACGCGCTGCTCACCGGCGACGGCAAGAGCGTGCACGTCCAGGTGAAGAAGGACCTCGACGGCAAGCTCGCGAACGTCCTGCAGCTGGTGTCCCAGCAGGTGGCGGTGAACCAGCAGGTCACCGCGCTGGGCGGGGACCCGGCCCGGTTCCAGGCGGCGATCGCGTCCGCGAAGTTCGTCGAGGACCCGCCGCTGGAGCAGCCCTACGACTACAACGGCCAGCAGCTGGTCCTCGGCATCATCGCCGGCATCCTGATCTACATGTCGCTGCTGCTCAACGGCCAGAGCGTCGCGCAGGGCGTCGTCGAGGAGAAGACGTCGCGGGTGGTCGAGCTGCTGCTGTCGACGATCAAGCCGTGGCAGCTGATGGCGGGCAAGGTGCTCGGCATCGGCGTGGTCGGGCTGATCCAGATGCTCGTGATCGGCGTCGGCGGGGTGGCCACCGGGCTGGCCACGGGCGTGCTCACCATCTCCGTCTCGGCGGCCGTGGGCACGGTCGTCTGGCTGGTCGTGTGGTACCTGCTCGGGTTCTTCATGTACTCGATCGTGTTCGCCGCGCTCGGGGCGCTGGTGTCCCGCCAGGAAGACGTCGGCGGCGCGACCATGCCGGCGCTGATGTTCGTGATCGCCGGGTACGTGATCGGCATTTCCGTGCTGCCGTCGGACCCGGGCAACACGTTCGTCGAGGTGCTTTCGGTGATCCCGGTGTTTTCGCCGACGCTGATGCCGATGCGGCTGGCGATGGGCGGGGTGCCCGTTTGGGAAGCCGTGGTGTCGGTGGGGCTCGTGGTGCTGCTGATTCCGGGCTTGATCTGGCTCGCCGCGCGGATCTACCGGAACGCGGTCATGCGCACCGGCGCAAAAGTGAAGCTGCGCGACGCCCTGCGCGCCGCCTGAAGTTTTCCCGCGGTTCATCCGGCCCCCGGCGCCCCCGGGGGCCGGATTCGTGCCGGTTTTGCGGCAAATGCTCGAGGCCGCCCGGCGCTTGCGGTTTACGCTGCGCCGGACGGCCTCGTCTCCCCGGTCCCCACCGGTACAACCAGTATGGCCACGGGTGATCTTCGCGCGCCAGTCGTCTCACTCGATCGTGGGGCGCACGAGTTGCCGCCCCTGGGTACTTGACCGACGATCCGGTGCAAATCCGTGAAGGGAGTCGTATGGGCGAGCAACTGAAGGACGGGCTCGGGCAGGCGTGGGCGATGGTGGCCACGTTCGTCCCGAAACTCGTGGGATTCCTGATCATCCTGCTGATCGGCTGGTTGATCGCGAAAGCCGTCTCGAAAGGGCTGGCGCTCGTGCTCGGGAAAGCCGGATTCGGGAAACTGGTCGAGCGCACCGGGCTGAGCGGAAAGGTCGGGCAGCAGAAGATCGACGCGACCGGGATCCTGGTCAAATTGGTCTACTACTTCATTCTGCTGATCGCGCTGCAGCTGGCGTTCGGCGTGTTCGGGCCGACCAACCCGGTGAGCCAGCTGCTCAACGACATCATCGCGTTCCTGCCGCGGATCGTGGTGGCGCTGGTGCTCGTCGTGGTGGCCGCGGCGATCGCGAAGGTGGTCCGGGACGTCGTCGCGTCCGCGCTGTCCGGCCGCGGGGCGGCCCGGCCGCTGTCGATGGCGGCCTACTGGCTGATCATGGCGTTCGGCATCATCGCCGCCCTCGGCCAGGTGAACATCGCGACGGCGATCACGGGCCCGGTCCTGATCGCGGTACTGGCCACGATCGGCGGCGTGATCGTGGTCGGCTTCGGCGGCGGCCTGATCAAGCCGGCCCAGGACCGCTGGCGCGGCTGGCTGGCGAACATGGAGCACCAGCTGGAGACCCCGGCCCAGCGCACGGGCGAGATGGGCACGGGCCCGTCGGCCCCGCGTGCGGCGGTCGGCGTGGACAGCACGCCGACGTCGCCGGTGGGCACGCCGCGCCCGCAGGGCTGAGCGGGCGGTGAGCTGGTGCGGGCCCGGCGGTCGGGGAAGCCGCCGGGCCCGCGCTGTGCCCGGGGGCCTTCGATGCGCGGGGTTGCTCCCGCGGCTCGGGCCCTGCGGCACGACAAGCCGCCGCCGGTGCAGGGCAGTTTCGGTGTGCAGGCAGACCCAGGCGTGCGGTCCGCAGCCGCGCCGCGCCGTTAAGCTCGCGGGCATGGGGGTCGTCGCGGCGCTGTGGCGCTATCCGGTGAAGTCGATGGCAGGCGAGCCGCTGGCCGCCGCGGTGGTCGGCGAGCGCGGCTTCGAGGGCGATCGCCTCTACGCCGTCCGCGACCCCGACGGCAAGCTCGGCAGCGGCAAGAACACCCGCCGCTTCCGGCGGATGCCCGGCCTCAACACCTTCGCCGCGCGCTACACCGGGGACGTCCCGGCGGTGACCCTGCCGGACGGGCGCACCGCGCGGGGCGACGCCGACATCGCGGCCGCTCTCGGCCGCCCCGGCGTCGAACTGACGAAGGAAGCGGACGTCCCGCACCACGACGAGGCGGCCGTCCACCTGGTGACGACGTCGTCGCTGGCCTGGCTCGCCGAGCGGGCCCGCGTGGCCGAGATCGACGCGCGGCGGCTGCGGCCCAACATCCTGCTCGACACCGGCCCGGCGCCGGAACTCGCCGAAGACGCCTGGGTGGGGGAGCGCCTCCGGATCGGTGCGGTCGAGCTGGAGGTCGTCGGCAAGGCCGTCCGCTGCGTGATGGTCGACCTGCCCTGGGAGGAGCTCCCGGCGGCGCCGGGGCTGCTGAAGGCGATCACCGGCACGACGCTCGGCGTGCACGCGCGGGTCGTGCGCGGCGGCACGCTGCACCTCGGCGACGTCCACTCCGTGGGATGTCTCGCCCCTCACACTCCCTAGGGAATTCACCCCGTCCGGAGCATGTTGGGAGCGGTAGGACGAAAGGGGCGTCACGTGGACTTCCTGCTGCACCACGGGATCACCGTGCTCGGTCAGTGGATTTCGATCGCGGAGCTCGCCGGGCAGGTGTTCGCGCTCGCCGTCGTGTTCCTCGCGCAGCGTCGCACCCTGTGGACGTGGCCGGTGCAGGTCGGTGCGACCGTGCTGCTGTTCGCCGTCTACGTCTCCGCGCACCTCGGCGGGCTCGCCGCGCGGCAGGTCGCCATCCTCGCCATCTCCGTCTACGGCTGGTGGGCCTGGACTCGCCGCCAGGACCCCGTGTTCGGCGTCGTCGTGCGCAAGGGCCGGCTCGCCGAACGGCTGGCCATGCTCGCCGCCTTCGCCGTCGGCACCACCGTGATGGCGCTGGTCCTCGACGCGCTGCACGCGTCGTGGGCGCCCTGGCCGGACGCCGCCATCTTCGTCGGCACCCTGGTCGCCTTCGGGGCGCAGGGCCTCGGGCTGGTCGAGTTCTGGCTGGTCTGGCTGGCCGTCGACGCGATCGGCGTCCCGCTGCAGATCTCCTCCGGGCTCTACTTCTCCGCCGCGATCTACATCGTCTTCGCCGGGCTCGTCGTGCACGGCTGGTGGAGCTGGAACCGCTCCGCCCAGCGCGTCGCCGCCCGGCCCGGGGTCACGGCAGCATCCAGCTGAGCGCCGCGGTGCTCTGACCCCACACGATCAGGCACATCACCAGCAGCAGCCCGACGCTCCACGGCAGCACCTTCCGCAGCAGCTTCCCCTCCTCGCCGGGCAGGTTCGCCGCGACGCAGGCGATCGTGAGGTTCTGCGGCGAGACCATCTTGCCGAGCACGCCGCCGGAGCTGTTCGCCGCGGCCAGCAGGTCCGCCGGCAGGCCCGTCTGGTGTGCCGCCGTCACCTGCAGGGCGCCGAACAGCGCGTTGGCCGAGGTGTCGGACCCTGAGACGGCGACGCCGAACCAGCCCAGCACCGGCGAAAGGAACGCCAGGCCGGCGCCCGCGGCGGCGATGAACGTGCCGATCGTGGACGTCTGGCCGGACAGGTTCATCACGTAGGCCAGCGCGAGCACGCCGGTCACGGTGAGGATCGCGAACCGCAGTTCCTTCACCGTGGCCAGCCACTCGCTCGCCGCGCCGCTCGCCCGCACCGCCAGCAGCGCCGCCGTGATCACCCCCGCCAGCAGCACCAGCGTGCCGCCGGTGTTGAGGATCGGCAGCGAGAACGTGTTGCCGGACACCGGTTTCCCGTTCGGCGCCACGACGTTCAGCCCGGGCCAGTGGAACTTCCAGGTCGCTTTGTCCAGCAGCCGCTTGACCGGCGGCAGCACGGCGATCGAAAAGATCACGATGATGAGCAGGTACGGCAGGTACGCCTTGACGACGTCGTCGCGGGAGTCTTCCGGCGGCGCTTCGGCCGTCGCCGTCCCGCCGGTGCCGATCCGGACCGCCTCGGGCACCGGGCGGCGGGTCTGGGGGAGGGCGACCAGCGCGGCCGCGCCGGCGAGCGCCGCGCCGATGTCGGCCAGCTGCGGGGACACGAAGTTCGACGCGAGGAACTGCACGAGCCCGAACGCGACCCCGCAGACCAGCGCTGGCAGCCAGGTGTCCTTCAGGCCGCGTCTGCCGTCGACGATGATCACCAGCAGCAGCGGGACGACCAGCGCGAGCAGCGGCGTCTGCCGCCCGACGATCGACGAGACCTCCTGCATTGGCAGGCCGGTGACCTGGGCGAGGGTGACGACCGGGGTGCCCATGGCGCCGAAGGCGACCGGCGCGGTGTTGGCGACCAGCGCGACGACGGCGGCCTTGACCGGGTGGAAGCCGACGGCCACCAGCATCACGGCGCTGATCGCGACCGGCGCCCCGAACCCGGCGAGCGCCTCCATGAGCGCGCCGAAGCAGAACGCGATGATCAGCGCCTGGATCCGCGGGTCGTCGGAGATCCGGCCGAACGACCGGCGCAGCACGTCGAAGTGCCCGGTCCGCACGGTGAGCCGGTAGATCCACAGCGCGTTGACGACGATCCACATGATCGGCCACAGCCCGAACGCGGCACCCTGCAGCGCGCCCGAAACGGCCTGCACGACCGGCATCCCGTACGCGGCCACGCCGACGACGAGCGCGACGAGCAGCCCGATCAGGGCGGCGTGGTGCGCCCGCATCCGGACGGCGCCGAGGAGGACGAGGACGGTGGCCAGCGGGAGGACGGCCACCAGCGCGGACAGGCCCAGCGAGCCCAGCGGAGTGAGATCCTGCACGAACACGGGCAACCTCCGTTTTCCACGATGCGAAAACGGCCTTTCGGCGGGTGCCCGAGATCTTCGTCACAAACCAGGCGGTCCGTCAAGAAGTTGAGACCGGTTGGCCCAATCCGTCAACGCTTGACCGGCAGCACCGCGAGGGCGGTCTCGGCGATGCCGCGCAGGTCGGCCTGGTCGCAGCCGCCCTTGCCGAGTGCTTCGATGCCGCGCATGGTCGCCAGCAGGAGTCCGGCCAGGCGGGCCGGGTCGTGGTCGTCGGCGATGTCCCCCGCGCGCTGGGCCCCCGCGACGCAGGCCGTCAGCAGCCCGTTCAGTTCGCGGAACGCCGCGCGGGCGCGGTTCGCGATCTCGGTGTCGTGCTCCGCGCACTCGGCCGCGGCTTTCGCGATGAGGCAGCCCCGGTGGATGTCGTCCGCGACGACGGCCTCGGCGTCGGCCAGGACGTAGTCGCGGAGCCGCTGGTAGGCCTCGCCATCGGGGCCCTCGAGCTTGCGGCGCGCGCCTTCGATCGCGGCGGTGCAGTGGTCGTCGAAGATCCGCACGAAGAGGGCGTGCTTGTCGCCGAAGGCGCCGTAGAGGCTGCCTTTGCCGAGGCCGGTCGCGGCGGCGATGTCGTCGATCTTCGTGCCCGCGTAGCCGGTCGACCAGAACCGGTCCCGCGCCGTGCGCAGGACCGCGCTCTCGTCGAAGCTGCGGGGTCTCGCCATGGCTCCAGGATAGGCATTCTTGACTGTCTCGTCCAGAACGGCGTACGTTCTGGACGAGACAGTCAAGAATTCGGGAGGGCAGCATGAAGCTGGCGAACAAGACCGCGCTCGTGACCGGCGCCGGGACCGGCATCGGGCTGGGGATCGCGAAGCGGTTCGCGGCCGAAGGCGCGCACGTCGTCATCACCGGGCGGCGCAAGGAGGTCCTCGACGACGCCGTCGCCGAGATCGGCGGCTCGGTGCAGGCGATCCGCGCCGATTCCGCGAACCTCGCCGACCTGGACGAGGTCTACCGCGCGATCGCCGAACGCGGCCGCGGCCTGGACGTCGTGGTGGCCAACTCCGGCGGCGGCGTCAACGCCCCGCTCGGCGAGATCACCGAGGAGCAGTTCGACCGCACCTTCGGCACGAACGTCAAGGGCGTGCTGTTCACCGTGCAGAAGGCGCTGCCGCTGCTCAACGAGAAGGCGTCGGTCATCATCACCGGGTCGACGACGTCGACCCGGGTGGCGCCGGGGATGAGCGTCTACGCCTCGACGAAGGCCGCCGTCCGCAACTTCGCCCGCACCTGGGCGCTCGACCTGCAGGGCCGCGGCGTGCGCGTGAACGTCTTGAGCCCGGGACCGACGCTCACCCCCGGCCTGCTCGGCCTGGCCGAACCCGGCGCGGAGCAGGCGATGGTGGAGCGCATGGCGGAGGCGGTCCCGCTGGGCAGGCTCGGTGACCCGGCGGAGATCGCGGCCGCTGCGCTGTTCCTGGCCACCGACGAGGCGAGCTTCGTCAACGGCGTCGAGTTCTTCGTCGACGGCGGCCAGGCGCAGGTTTAACGCAGGGTGGCGTGGCTCGGCGTCAGGTCCTTCAGGGTCCGGACGCCGAGCAGCTGCATCGTGCGGACCATCTCCGTCCGCAGGATGTCGACGCACCGCTGGACACCGCGCTCGCCGCCGGCCATCAGGCCGTACAGGAACGCGCGGCCGATCAGCACGGCGTCCGCGCCGCGGGCGATCGCCGCCACGATGTCGCCGCCGGAGAGGATGCCCGTGTCGATCCAGACCTCCGCTTCGCCCTGGACCTCGTCCAGCACCGCCGGGAGCAGCTCCAGCGGTGTCGGCGCGCGGTCGAGCTGGCGGCCGCCGTGGTTGGAGATCAGCACCGCGTCCGCGCCGTGCTTCACGACGTCGCGGGCGTCGTCGACGTTCTGCACGCCCTTGACCACGAGCTTCCCCGGCCAGGTCTGCCGGACCCAGTCGAGGTCGTCGAAGTTCAGCGTCGGGTCGAAGAGCTTGTTCAGCAGCTCCGCGACCGTGCCGCCGAAGTGGTTGAGCGAGGCGAACTCGAGCGGCTCGGTGGTGAGCAGGTTGAACCACCACGCCGGGTGCGTCGCGCCGTCGAGGAACGTCTTGAGCGTGAGGGCGGGCGGGATGGTCAGGCCGTTGCGGACGTCACGCAGGCGGGCGCCGCCGACCGGGGTGTCCACGGTCAGCATGAGCGTGTCGTAGCCCGCGGCCCACGCCCGATTCATCAGATCTTCGCCGGCGCCGTGGTCGCGCCAGACGTAGAGCTGGAACCACTTGCGCGCGTCCGGCGCGGCTTCGGCGAGGTCCTCGATCGAGGTCGTCGCCATGGTCGAGAGCCCGACCGGGATGCCGTTGCGCTCGGCCACGCGGGCCACCGCGCGCTCGCCCTCGTGCTGCATCATGCGGGTGAACCCGGTGGGGGCGAAGGCGAACGGCAGCGCCGACGTCTTGCCGAGGATCTCGCGGGTGGTGTCCACATCGGACACCCCGCGCAGCACGTTCGGGTGGAATTCGACGCGCCGGTACGCCTGCCGGGCGCGGAGCAGGCTGTCTTCGAGCTCGGCCGCGCCGTCGGTGTAGTCGAACGCCGCCCGCGGGGTGCGCTTGCGGGCGATCATCCGCAGGTCGGCGACGGTGTGCGCGTTCGCCAGCCGCCGGTCCGTCGGGTTCAGCACGATCGGCTTCGGCCGCAGGATCTGCTGCAGCTCACTCGGCTTCGGCAACCGGCGTTTCGTCAACCTTCATCACTCCCTACGTGCCACGGGACCCGGCAGACATCGGATGTCTGCCGGGTCCCGAACCTAGCAGCAGATCACGCGTTCCCGGAATCCGACGTCTGCGGCCCGGCGGCCGCGATGTCGTCGAGCCGGTACTTCGTGGCCGCCTCCAGCACCTTCGCCTGGTCGACCTCGCCGCGCTTGGCCAGGATCGACAGCGCGCCGACGGTGATCGACTCGGCGTCGATCAGGAACTTCCGCCGCGCCGCCGGCCGGGTGTCGGAGAAGCCGAACCCGTCCGTGCCGAGGGTGAGCATGTCGGTCGGGACGTACGGGCGGATCAGGTCCGGCACCGCGCGCATCCAGTCCGACACCGCCACGACCGGCCCGTTCGCGCGTGAGAGCGCCTCGGTGACGTACGGCACGCGCGGCTCGCTGCCCGGGTAGAGCAGGTTGTCGTGGTCGATCTCGACGGCCTCGCGCCGCAGCTCGGTCCACGACGTCGCCGACCACACCGCGGCCCGCACGCCCCACTCCTCGGCCAGCATCTTCTGCGCCTTGAGCGCGTCCGGCATCGTGACGCCCGAGACCAGGATCTGCACCTCCGGCCCCTCGCCCGCGGGGGCGTCGGCGTACTTGTAGAGGCCCTTGAGCAGGCCGTCGACGTCGAGGTTCTCCGGCTCGGCGGGCTGCTGGTACGGCTCGTTGTAGATCGTCATGTAGTAGAAGACGTTCTCGCCGTTGCCGTCCGGGCCGCTCTCGCCGTACATCCGGCGCAGGCCGTCCTTGACGATGTGCGCGATCTCGAACGACCACGCCGGGTCGTAGGCCACCGCGGCCGGGTTGGTCGCCGCCAGCAGCAGCGAGTGCCCGTCCGCGTGCTGCAGACCCTCACCCGTCAGGGTGGTCCGGCCGGCGGTGGCGCCGAGGACGAACCCGCGGGCCATCTGGTCGGCGGCGGCGTACAGGCCGTCACCGGTCCGCTGGAACCCGAACATCGAGTAGAAGATGTAGATCGGGATCATCGGCTCGCCGTGCGTCGCGTACGACGTGCCGACGGCGGTGAACGACGCGGTCGAGCCGGCCTCGTTGATGCCCTCGTGCAGCAGCTGGCCCTTCTCGGACTCCTTGTAGGCCAGCATCAGGCTCGCGTCGACCGACGTGTACGTCTGGCCGTGCGGGTTGTAGATCTTCGCCGTCGGGAACATCGAGTCGAGGCCGAAGGTGCGGGCCTCGTCCGGGATGATCGGGACGACCCGCTTGCCGATCTCGGAGTCCTTCGCCAGCTCGCGGACCAGCCGGACGAACGCCATCGTGGTGGCGACCTCCTGCTTGCCGGAGCCCTTCCGGATGCCCTCGTAGACCTTGTCGCCGGGCAGCACCAGCGCCTTGGCGGCCTTGGGACGGCGTTCCGGCAGGAAGCCGCCGAGCGCCTTGCGGCGGCCGATCATGTACTCGATCTCGGGCGAGTTCGCGCCCGGGTGGTAGTACGGCGGCAGCTTCGGGTTGCGCTCGAGCTCCTCGTCGCTGATCGGGATCCGCTGCGAGTCGCGGAACAGCTTCAGGTCGTCGAGGGTGAGCTTCTTCATCTGGTGCGTGGCGTTGCGGCCCTCGAACGCCGGGCCCAGGCCGTAGCCCTTGATCGTGTGGGCCAGGATCACCGTCGGCTGGCCGTGGTGCTCCAGCGCCGACTTGTACGCCGCGTACACCTTGCGGTAGTCGTGGCCGCCGCGCTTGAGGTTCCAGATGTCGGCGTCGGAGAGGTCCTTGACCAGGTCCTTCGTCCGCGGGTCGCGGCCGAAGAAGTGCTCGCGGACGAAGGCGCCGTCGTTGGCCTTGTACGTCTGGTAGTCACCGTCCGGGGTGACGTTCATCAGGTTGACCAGCGCGCCGTCGCGGTCGGCGTGCAGCAGCGAGTCCCACTCGCGGCCCCAGATGACCTTGATGACGTTCCAGCCGGCGCCGCGGAAGTAGGACTCCAGCTCCTGGATGATCTTGCCGTTGCCGCGCACCGGGCCGTCGAGCCGCTGCAGGTTGCAGTTGATCACGAAGGTCAGGTTGTCGAGGCCCTCGCCTGCCGCCACATGGATCAGGCCGCGGGACTCGGCCTCGTCCATCTCGCCGTCGCCGAGGAACGCCCAGACGTGCTGGTCGTCGGTGTTCTTGATGCCGCGGTCGCGCAGGTAGCGGTTGAACCGGGCCTGGTAGATGGCGTTCATCGGGCCGAGGCCCATCGACACCGTCGGGTTCTCCCAGAACTCCGGCATCAGCCGCGGGTGCGGGTACGACGGCAGGCCGCCGCCCTCGCCGGCGTGGCTGTACTCCTGGCGGAAGCCGTCGAGCTGCGACTCGCTGAGCCGGCCCTCGAGGAACGCGCGGGCGTAGATGCCGGGGGAGGCGTGGCCCTGGATGAAGATCTGGTCGCCGCCGCCGGAGTGGTCCTTGCCGCGGAAGAAGTGGTTGAAGCCCACCTCGTAGAGCGCGGCCGACGAGGCGTAGGTCGAGATGTGGCCGCCGACGCCCACGCCGGGACGCTGCGCGCGGTGCACCATGATCGCCGCGTTCCAGCGGATCCAGGCGCGGTAGCGGCGCTCGATGTCCTCGTCGCCGGGGAACCACGGCTCGTTCTCGGTGGGGATCGTGTTGACGTAGTCCGTCGAGGTCAGGGCCGGGACGCCGACGTTCCGCTCCCGGGCCCGCTCGAGGATCCGCAGCATCAGGTACCGGGCGCGCTGCTGCCCGCCCCTCGCCAGAGCCTCGTCGAAGGAGTCCAGCCACTCGGCGGTCTCCTCCGGGTCGATGTCGGGCAGGTGCGCCGCCAGTCCGTCACGGATGACGCGTACGCGTGCCGGGGTCTCCTTGCCGGAGGCGCCGTCGTTCTGCGGGGCCAAGGGGTCTCCTTGCGAAAAGTTGTAGCCGGTGCTGCTCGTACGCGGGGGTGTACGACTCTCCATCGTCGTCTTCCGTCCCGGCTTCCGCACCGCTACTTGGCGGTAACATGAGCCGACCCGGTCGAGCCACTCCCAGCGCGCGGTGTATCGCGCGCGCGTTTTTTCTCTCCCACCCTAGGGGACGACCCTTCCCGGGGTGGCAGACCGGGGTCTCCGAGCACCCGAAACGCCGTCGCGGAGGCCCGGTGGCGGGCCGTATCCTGCGACACGAGTTGTCAAAGATCCGGTGTGGACGGTTGCGCGCGGAGCCTCACCAGTGTTCGCTATCGGCAACCGGGTAGCCGAGTGTGGCCCAGGTGTACCCATCGAGGGTGCGCCGGCGCCACGCTCCGTCGTAGTTGGAGGAGTGAAAGCAGTGGTCGCCGCGGGAGACGCTGATCAGAGCAGCGTCGCCGAGAGGCTCGGCATCAAGCCCGAGATGGTGGTCCAGGAGATCGGCTGGGACGAGGACGTCGACGACGACGTCCGCGCGGCGATCGAGGAGCAGATCGGCGGGGACATCCTCGACGAGGACGCCGACGAGGTCATCGACGTGGTGCTGCTCTGGTGGCGCGAGGACGACGGCGACCTGGGCGACGCGCTCATCGACGCCAGGGGCCCCCTGGAGGAGACGGGTGTGATCTGGGTACTGACCCCCAAGACGGGACAGCCCGGGCACGTCGAGCCGAGTGAGATCGCCGAAGCGGTGCCCGCCGTCGGCCTGGCCCAGACCGCCAACATCAGTGTCGGCCCGAACTGGATCGGCACCCGCCTGGTGTCGCCGAAGTCGAAGTCGAAGCAGCGCTGAGCCGGTCCCGCCGGACGGACACGATAGGGTTGTCGTCGCAGGCACGTGTCCGTTCGGGAGAGGAAACGCTGGTATGACCGTCGAGGTCGGTTCTGAGGCCCCTGACTTCACGCTCAACGACTACAACAAGCAGCCGGTCCAGCTGTCGTCGTTCCGCGGTGACAAGCCGGTGCTGCTGGTCTTCTACCCGTTCGCGTTCAGCGGCATCTGCACGGGCGAGCTGTGCCAGCTCCGCGACGAGTTCGCGGACTACGACAACAAGGGCGTCCAGGTACTGGGCGTCTCGGTCGACACGCCGTTTTCGCTGAAGGCGTGGGCCGAGAAGGAGGGCTACCAGTTCCCGCTGCTGTCCGACTTCTGGCCGCACGGCGAGGTGGCTCGCGCTTACGGCGTCTTCAACTCCGACGCCGGCTTGGCGGTGCGCGGGACGTTCCTGATCGACACGTCCGGCGTGGTCCGGTTCGCCGAGGTCAACGCCCCGGGCGAGGCCCGCGACCAGCAGGGCTGGAAGAAGGCCGTCGCCGAACTGGTTTGATCTTCCGGCCGGCGGTCTCCGTCTCGGGACCGTCGGCCGCGGGCGCATAGCTCAGCGGAAGAGCACTCGGCTTACACCCGAGCGGTCGCAGGTTCGAACCCTGCTGCGCCCACCTGGTCGGCGCCCCTCCGGGGGGCGTAATCCGCCGGCCCGCCCCCGGCGTGTGTCACTAGCCTCCGCCGGGTGATCCACGAAGATCCGCGCGCCTATCTGCTCGGACTCGAAAGCATGGCGTTGCTGCGGGCATTCACCGGAGAGTTCGGCCGTGGGTTGCCCTCGATGCTGCGTGCGGGACCGGCCGCGATCCCGCCCGTGCGGTGTACGGACGGGCGACCCGGGCGGCTGAGCAGCTACCGCCACCCGATCGGGGACTATCTGCGGGCCGCGCTCGCGGCCGGGCTGCAGCTGCGGCGCTGCGAGGAACCGCTCGTACCGGCCGGTGAGCGGCCGGCACGAGCCGATCCGTCGGCCACCTTCGGGCCAGTGGGACCGTGGGAGCTGTGGCCGTGGAGCCTGGCCGGCCTGGTGCCCGAAGCGGCCTATGCCGTCAACGCGGGGGCGCCGGCGCTGGTCGTCTGGCACTTCCAGGCGGGCGAGCTCACGCCGCCGTGACCGGCTCGGGGGCGGCCGCCGCGGTGCGGCGCATCGTCGTGACCAGCATGGCCAGCCCGGCGAACAGCACTGCCGCGATCACGCCCGTCACGTTCAGCGCCGTCGTGAACGCCGCCTTCGCCTGCTCGGCCACCTCGGGCCGGGTGACGTCGACCGCGAGCGTCGTCCCCGCCGGGAACGCGCCGCGGTACACCGCCGATGCCGTCAGGCCGATCAGGGCCAGGCCCAGCGAGCCGCCCAGGTAGTTGCCGGTGTCGGCCATCGACGCCGCCGAGCCCGCGCGCTCCGGCGGGACCGCGCCCAGCACCAGGCCGATGCCCAGCGCGAACAGCGGGCCCGTGCCCAGCGTCAGCACCGTGATGCCGAGCACGACCGGCACCAGGCCGTCGGTGACCGCCAGCAGGAGGCCGCCCGCCGCCGACACGGCCAGGCCGCCCGCGATCGCCGTGGCCGGGGTCGTGAACCGGGTCAGGGACGGCGCCGTCATCGTGCCCGCGGCCACGCCGAGGCCCATCGGCGCGAACAGCAGGGCCGAGACGAGCGGGGAGTGACCGAGGACACTCTGCAGGTACTGCGTCACCAGCAGGCCGACGCCGGCCATCGCGACCCCGGCGAACACCAGCGCCACCAGCACCGCGGTGAACGGGCGGTTCCGGAACAGCCGCAGGTCCAGCAGCGGCGCCGCCGTGGTCAGCTGGCGGCGGGTGAAGACGGTGCCCAGCAGCGTCCCGGTGGCGATCGCGGCGAGCGGCAGCAGCAGCGAGCCGGTGGCCAGCTGCTTGAGGCCGAACACGATGAGCAGCACGGCGGTCAGCGAGAGCGCCACGCCGGGCAGGTCCAGCCGCCCGGACGCCGGCGCGCGGAACTCCGGCAGCAGGAACGGGCCCGCGACGAGCAGCACGACCACCGCCGGGACGGCGACCAGGAATACCGAGCCCCAGGAGAAGTGCTGCAGCAGGAAACCGGCGAACACCGGGCCGGCCGCACCGCCGGCGAACTGGCAGGTGGCCCAGATCGAGACGGCCCGCCCACGCTGCTCGTCGTCGCGGAACATGCTGGTGATCAGGGCGAGCGTCGACGGCATCAGCGTCGCCCCGGCCACGCCGAGCGCCCCGCGCACGAGGATGAGCATGACCGGCCCGGTCGAGAACGCGGCGACGATCGACAGCAGCCCGAAGGCCCCACCCCCGGCGAGCAGCAGCCGCCGCCGTCCGATCCGGTCGCCGAGGGTCCCCATGGTGATGACGAACCCGGCGACGACGAAGCCGTAGCTGTCGGTGATCCACAGCTGCTCGGTGCCACTGGCCCCGAGATCCGCGCTGAGCTGCGGCAACGCGAGGAACAGCGACGTCATGTCCATCGCGACGAGCAGGGTGGGCAGCACGAGCACCGCCAGTCCCAGCCACTCCCGCCGTCCGGCCGGCTTCTCCATGTCCGCTCCTTGTCCGTGGGGCTGTTTGCCCAGGGGTCGGAGCCGGCGCGGCGGACCGGACACGGGTGCGGGGGATTTTTCGCGTGTGCCGAAACGCGGTTGCCGTGGCCGTTAGCGTCGGGACGTGAAGATCCTCCTGCTGGGCGCCACCGGGCTCGTCGGCCGAGCCGTGACCGCCGCCCTCGAACCGCGCCACGAGGTCGTGCCCGTCTCCCGGACTTCCCCTCTCGCCGCGGACCTGGCCGACCCCGCGTCGCTCGACGCGCTCTTCGGGACCGCCCCGGACGCCGTCGTGTGCTGCGCCGCCAACGTCCCGCTGCGCCCGCTCGCCGAGCTGACCGACGGGCAGGTGCTCGACGACCTGCGGGGCAAGCTGCTCGGCCAGGTCGCGCTCGCCCGGCGCGCCGTGCGGCACCTGCCCGCCGCGGGCTCGGTCACGCTCACCGGCGGGACGTTCACCGAGCCGATCCCGGGCAGCGGGCTCGGCGCGCTCGTCAACGCCGGGCTCGAGGCCTTCGTCCGGTCGGCCGCCGCCGAATTGCCGGCAGGCCCGCGGATCAACGTCGTGAGCCCCGGCTGGATCAGCGAGACCCTCGAGGCGATGGGCGAGGACGGCCGCCGGGGGACACCCGTGGCCGTGGTCGCCGAGGCCTACCGCGCCCTCGTCGAAGGCGACGCGAACGGCCGCACCGTCGTGCCCCGCTGACCGGGATCTTTGTCAAAATCCGCGCACGGAACCCCTATCTTCCTGTGCGAAAAGCAAAAACCCGTAACGGGTGGTCGATGGTGGCCGACAGGCTGGACGGCAAGTGACCAACTCACCCGAGGGGGAACCTGTGAAGGGTTCAGGGTTTTTGCAGCGAGCCGCCGCCGTTGTCGCGGTGCCCGTGTTCGCCTTGCTCGTGGGGACGGTGCCGGCGCAGGCGCAGGCCGTCGCCTCCGGATCGCTGTCGTTCAGCGGTGATCCGGGCGACTGGATCAGCGGGGGCGGCACCTACGCCTACTCCACGGACGCGAAGGACCGGCTCACGGTCAACGCGACCGAGGACCACAACCACATCGCCGTCAGCGTCAGCGGCTTCAACAGCGACTGGTGGTCGCTCGACCTGGCCGCACCCAGCGGCACGGGCCTGACCGCCGGCACCTACGACGGGGCGACCCGGTGGCCGTTCCAGGGTGCGAACGCGCCGGGGCTGGACCTGAGCGGCAACGGCCGGGGGTGCAACACCTCGACCGGGACGTTCACCGTCCAGAACGTCGTCTTCGGGCCGCACGGGTACGTCCAGACGCTCGACGCCACCTACGAGCAGCACTGCGAAGGCGGCACGGCCGCCGCGCGCGGTGAGGTGCACATCGCGAACCCTCCGGCGCCGGCGGAACTCGGGATCGGGCTCAAGGTGGCCACCGACGGCACCGCCAGCACGCTCAACGGCAACGCGTACCTGCACGGAACCGTCGAGTGCACCGGCCCGGCCGCGGTCACCCTGAGCGGGACCGCGACGCAGGTCAAGCGCAACGTCATCATCCGCGGCAACTACTCGGCGCAGGTGGCGTGCACGCCGGGCGCGGCGGTGCCGTGGCAGGCGACCGTGGTCCCGGCGGGCACCACGCCGTTCCAGAAGGGCCAGGCCGAGGTCGTCACCCAGGCGACCGCGCTCGACCCGAACTACAACACCAACGTCTCGGTCGACAACACCACGGTCGTCACCTTGGCGAAGGGCTGAGTTCCCGGCCGTGGGGCCGCCTCCGCGGCGGCCCCACGGCCTCAGGCCGCGTGCCAGGCGTGCTCGGCGAAGACGTCGGCGAGCGGGGCGCGGGTGAGCCGGTTCGCGTACGTCGACAGCGTGTACGTCCCGATTCCCAGCACCACCTCCAAGGCATTGCGCCGGCTGTAACCGGCGCCGGTGAACGCCTCCAGCGCTTCGGGCGGCGCCTCGCCGCGGGTGTCCATCACCGCGTGGACGAAGACGCGCAGCGCCTCCAGCCGCGGCTCCGGCAGCGGGGCCTTCGCCCGCAGCGCCGCCACCAGTTCCGCCGGCGCGTCCAGGCGGGTCAGCGTGGCCGTGTGCATGGCCACGCAGAGGTGGCACTCGTTGCGTGCGGCCACGGTCATGATCAGCACTTCGCGTTCCAGCGCGGTCAGGGTGGTGGCCTCGAAGATCGCGCTGAGCTTGAGGAATCCGTTCAGCAGCTCCGGTGACGTCGCCAGCCGCGCAACGGCGGCCGGAACGCGCCCGAACTTCTTCGCGGTGGCCGCCATCGCGGGACGGGCGGCGGGGGGTGCAGACTCCGGGGTGTGATCGGCGAACAAGGCGTCTCCAGACGTAGGATCGACAACGTGGTTGTCGAAACCGTAAACCTGGTTGTCGAGTTTGGCAAGGCGCCATGACCGACACGCCGGGGTACGAGCTGCCCTTCCTGCTCTTCGGCGGCTTCCGCACGCTCATCGACCGCCTCCACGCCGAGCTCGCCCGCCGAGGTCACCCGCACGTCCGGCCGTCGTACGGCTTCGCGATGCAGGCGGTCGGGGTCCAGGGGGCGACGGCCTCGGAGATCGGCCGCCGCTTGGGCGTGTCCAAGCAGGCGGCGGGGAAGACGGTCGAGCGCCTCGAGGCGCTGGGGTACGCCGAGCGCGCGGACGACCCGGCGGACGCCCGCCGCAAGATCGTCCGGCTGACGGAGCACGGCGTCGACGCGTTGCGGAAGTCGGCGGAGATCTTCGACGAGCTGCGCGCGGAGTGGGCGCGGGTGGTCGGTGCGGAACGGATTGCCGCACTGGAGAACGATTTGCGCGCGGTCGTGGGCCCGGCGGCGTACCGGCTGGACGCGGCCGGGTGGCTGGCGAGCTAGAAGTCGCAGCCCGGGTTGGGGGCATCCTCCGAAAGCGGGCTCCCCTTCGGCAGCACGTACAGCACCTCCAGCACCAGCGGCGTCGCCCCCAGGTTCCGGCCGATGTGCACCTGGTCCGGCTTCTCGGTGAACGCGCGCCCAGCACCGAAGACCCCGTCGACACTGCAGTCGGCCAGGTTGTGCGTCAGCGTTCCCGCCTTCACGTACGCGTACAACGTCCCGTCGTGGAAGTGCCAGCCCGTGTAACCTCCCGGCTGGATCGTGATCTCGCGGAGCGTGTAATCCGTCTGCCCGATGGTCTTCTGGGCCAGGATCGTGCCGGCGACGCCGCTGCCGGGCGTGGCCGAGGCGGTGGCGGGCAGCAGGACCGCGGCGAGCGTGGCGGCGGCGACAACGGTGATCGGCTTGCGCATCGGCCCAAGCTACCGCGTCCGGGCGTGCCCTCGGGGGCAGAGATCCGGGTACCGTGCCGCCCATGGACGCGGACGTTTTCGAGCAGGTTCTCGGCGCGGTGCGGGAGTTCGTGCGCAAGGAGGTCGTGCCGCGCGAGGCTGAGATCGACGCACGGGACGAAATCCCCGCCGAAATCCGGGAAAAGGCCGCCGAGCTCGGGTTGTTCGGCTGGGCGCTGCCGGAGGAGTACGGCGGGCTCGGGCTCGGCATGGCCGAGGACGTCCGGCTCGCGATCGAACTCGGCTGGACGACACCGGCCTTCCGGTCCCTCTTCGGCACCAACAACGGCATCGCCGGCCAGGCGATCGTCCACCACGGGACGCCGGACCAGCGCACCCGCTGGCTGCCGCGGCTGGCCGCCGGCCGGTCGATCGCGTCGTTCGCGCTCACCGAAGCCGAAGCGGGCTCGGACCCGGGCGGCCTGACCAGCCGCGCGGTCCGCGACGGCGATCGCTACCGGCTCTCGGGCACCAAGCGGTTCATCACCAACGCGCCGCTCGCCGAAGTGTTCGTCACGTTCGCGCGTACCGGCCCGGAAAGCACCGGCAGCCACGGCATTTCCGCGTTCCTGGTGCCCGCCGGCGCGCCCGGCGTCACCGTCGGCCCGCACGACGCCAAGATGGGCCAGGCCGGCGCGTGGACGGCGGAAGTGGTCTTCGACGACGTCGAGCTGGCCGCCGACGCGCTGGTCGGCGTGGAGGGCAAGGGCTTCGGCATCGCGATGGCGTCACTGGCCCGCGGCCGACTGCACATCGCGGCGCTCTGCGTCGGCCTGGCCGAACGGGCGCTCGCCGAAGCCGTCGAATACGCGCGGACCGCGCGCCAGGGCGGCCGGGTGATCGGCGAGTACCAGCTGGTGCAGGCGCTGCTGGCGGAGTCGCACGCCGAGCTGGCGGCCGGCCGCGCGATGGTCCACGAAGCCGCCGCGAAGTACGACTCGGGCGAGGACCGCAAGCTCGGGCCGTCGTCGGCGAAGCTGTTCTGCACGGAGATGCTCGGCCGGGTCGCCGACCGCGCGGTGCAGGTCCACGGCGGCACGGGGTACGTCCGCGGGGTGACGGTCGAGCGGATCTACCGCGACGCGCGGCTGTTCCGGATCTACGAAGGGACCAGCGAGATCCAGAAGCTGGTGATCGCCCGGCAGCTGCTGAAGGGCTGAACTTGCGCTGGAGCGCACTCCAGGTCATAGCGTCGGTGGCATGACCACCGCACAGCACAAGATCGGCTCGGGGTTCGGCGCCACCACCACGGCGGCCGAGGTCCTGGCCGGCGTCGACCTGACCGGCAAGCTCGCGATCGTCACCGGCGGCTACTCCGGCATCGGCCTGGAAACCACGCGAGCGCTGACGGCCGCGGGCGCGCACGTCGTCGTCCCGGCCCGCCGCCGCGCGACCGCCGAAGAAGCGTTGCAGGGCCTGGAAAACGTCGAGATCGGCGAACTCGACCTCGGTGACCTCGAGAGCGTCCGCGCGTTCGCCGAGCGGTTCCTGGCTTCGGACCGCCGCATCGACGTCTTCATCGGCAGCGCGGGCATCATGGCGCTGCCCGAGACCCGCGTCGGGCCGGGCTGGGAGGCGCAGTTCGCCACCAACCACCTCGGGCACTTCGCGCTGGTCAACCGGTTGTGGCCGGCCTTCACGCCCGGGGCACGCGTGGTCTCGGTGTCTTCGCGCGGCCACCACTACGGCCCGGTGCGGTTCGACGACCTGAACTTCGAGCAGGGCTACGACAAGTGGCTCGCCTACAGCCAGGCGAAGACCGCGAACGTGCTGTTCGCCGTGCACCTCGACACGCTCGCGCGCGAGTCCGGCGTCCGCGCGTTCGCCCTGCACCCCGGCCGGATCCTCACCGACCTCGTGCGTCACCTGGACCGGCAGGAGCTCGTCGACGCGGGCATGCTCGACGAGGCCGGCCGGGTCACCGGCGGGGCGAAGACACCCGAGCAGGGCGCCGCCACCCAGGTCTGGGCGGCGACGTCGCCGCAGCTCGACGGCCTCGGCGGGGTGTACCTCGAGGACTGTGACATCGCCGAACCCGCACCGGCCGACGGCACGCGCACCGGCGTGAAGGACTACGCGATCGACCCCGTCCTCGCCGAACGGCTCTGGTCGGTGTCCGCCGAGCTGACCGGCGTGAACGCCTTCTAGAGCTTCTCCACCTGCCGCACCAGCAGGTCGATCTCCTCCTCGGTGTTGTAGTAGTGCACCGACGCCCGCACCAGGTCCGGCAGGGCGCGGGCGGTGAAGTCGTACTGCGCGGAGGTGCGCGTCGACAGCGACGTGTTGATGTTCGCCTCCGCCAGCCGGGCCTTGACCTCCGCCGCCGGGGTGCCGTCGACGCTGAAGGTGACCAGGCCGCACTTGCGCGCTCCGGCGTCGTGGACCCGGGCGCCCGCTTCGGTCAGCCGGTCCCGCAGCGTCGCCGCCAGCGAGGCGACGCGGGACTCGATCGCCGGCAGGCCCCACCCGAGGGCGTAGTCGACGGCCGCGCCGAGGCCGAGCACCGCGGCGAAGTCGCGCTCCCACACCTCGAAGCGCTTGGCCGTCGGGTCGACGACGTACTCCGTCGGCGATTCCCAGCTCGCCGAGTGCAGGTCGAGCATCGCCGGCTCCAGCCGCTCGCGCAGCCGCGGGTGCACGTACAGGAAACCGGTGCCGCGCGGGCCGCGCAGGTACTTGCGGCCGGTCCCCGACAGCGCGTCGCACTTCAGGCGGGTGACGTCGAGGTCGAGCTGGCCCGCCGACTGGCAGGCGTCCAGCAGGAACGGGATGCCTGCCGCCTCGGCGACCGCGCCGATCTCCTCGGCCGGGTTCACCAGGCCGCCCTGGGTCGGCACGTGGCTGACCGCGATCAGCTTGACGTCGCCGTCGACGCGCCGCCGCAGCTCCTCGACGTCGAGTTGCCCCGACTCGTCGTCGCCGATCACCTCGACCACCGCGCCGGTGCGCCGGGCGACCTGCAGGAACGCGATCGCGTTGCTGGCGTATTCCGCCCGCGAGGTCAGGATCCGGTCCCCGCGGCCGAACGGCAGCGCGTAGAACACCGCCTGCCACGAGCGGGTGGCGTTGTCGGTGAGCGCGATGTCGTCGGCTCCGGCACCGAGCAGCCGGGCCACCGAGGTGTACACCGCGGCCAGGCGGTCGGCGGCTTCGGCGGCTGCTTCGTAGCCGCCGGTCAGCGCTTCGTGCCGCAGGTACTCGACGACGGTGTCGGTCACGACGGCCGGGGGCAGCGCCGCGCCCGCGTTGTTGAAGTGGACCACCTCGGCGCAGCCGGGGGTCTCGCGGCGCGCGCGTTCGACGTCGATGCTCATACCAACTGAATACAGTAGATGACTATTGTATGCAATACTGCCCGGCATGGCCCGCACCCCGTTGCGCAGCGACCTCATCGAGCAGATCACCGCCCGCGTGCTCGACCGGCGGCTCGCGGCCGGCACCCGGGTCAACGAGGTACACCTGGCCCGCGAGCTGGGCGTCAGCCGGACGCCGTTGCGGGAGGCCCTGATCGGGCTCGCCGACCGCGGCCTGCTGGTCTCCGCACCCGGCCGCGGGTTCCTGGTGCCGCCGTTCGACCCGGACGAGGCGCGCCGGCTCTACCCGCTGGTGGCCGAGCTCGAAGCCCTCGCGCTGCGTTGGACGTCACCGCTCGAGCTGGCCGGGCTGCCGGACGCGCTCGACGCCGTCGCTGCCGAAATGGCGGCCGCGGACGGCGCCGATCTGTCCGCTTTGGACGATCGGTGGCACGCCCTGCTGCTGTCCCGCTGCCCGAACCCGCACCTGCTGCGGCTGATCGAGCAGACGAAACCCCTGCTCAAGCGCTACGAATCGGCGTACTTCGCCCGGCACGGCCACGCCGGGGAGAGCATCGGCGAGCACCGCCGCATCGCCGCGGCCCTGCGTGACGGCGACCTCGCCACCGCGTCCTCGGTGCTCGTCGCCAACTGGGTGAAAGCCCTGGCCTACCTGGGGAAGGACGAAAGATGATCATCGCGCACCTGAGCGACCTGCACCTCGACGGCGGCGCACGGGCGGAAGCCCGCGTCGCGGCCGTGCTGGACCACCTCGGCGGGCTGCCGGTCGACGCGGTCGTCGTCACCGGCGACATCGCCGACCACGGCGCGGCCGAGGAGTACGCCCGCGCCGCCGAACTGCTGAAGCACCCGGCGCCGGTCCTGGTGTGCCCCGGCAACCACGACGTCCGGGCGGCGTTCCGCGCCGGCCTGCTCGACCTCCCGGCGTCCGACGGCCCGATCGACCTCGCCCACGAGGTCGGCGGCGTGCTGTTCGCCCTCTGCGACTCGACGATCCCGGGCCGCGGCGCGGGTTTTCTCGCCGACGAAACCCTGTCGTGGCTCGACGGCGTCCTGTCCGGCGGCGACGGCCCCGCGTTCGTGGCGTTCCACCACCCGCCGGTCGAGGTCGGCGTCCCGCTGGTGGACGCGATCCGCCAGTCCGGCGAGGACCGGCTGGCGGCCGTGCTGCAGCGGCATCCCCGGGTGAAGGCGCTGCTGGCGGGTCACGTGCACACGGGCGCCTCGACGACGTTCGCCGGTGTGCCGCTGCGCATCGCGCCGGGTGTCGTTTCGGGCTCGCTGCTCCCGATCGAGCCGGGCGGGGACAGCGGCTGGGACGACGGCGGCCCGCTGGAGTACGACCGCCCGCCGTCCCTGCTGCTGCACGTGCTCCACGACGACGGCCGGGTGACCAGCCACCACCGCGTGGTCCCGCTCTGAGGGCTCAGCCGGAGATCTTCGCGCTGTAGACCGTCTTTCCGCAGAACGCGCCGCCGTAGCCGGTGACCTCGATGCGGCCGGAGACGCCGCCGCCCGCGGTCACCCGCAGCCGTCCCGACACCGGGAAGAACGGGCACGCCGCGATGCTCGACGACGACGTGAAGACGTTGCCGCCGGTGGCGGCCATGTTCTCGACGGGCTCGACGGTGACCGTGTCCCCGTCCACCTCGACGGTCGCCAGGTCCAGGTGCCCCGCGCCGGCGCCGGGGGCGCAGCCGGAGTTCGAGCCGAACCAGATCGCACCCGGCTGCGGCCGCCCGGCCGGGTTGCCGGACACCAGGCAGACGTCGACCGGGTTGACGTCGTTCGTGGTGCCGCTCGAGGAGATCGTCTCGACGATGCGGAGGGTGGCGGACCGGCGGAACGAGGTGCCCGAGACCGAGCCGGAAATCGTGACGTCGTAGGAGCCGGTCGGCGTCCGTGACGCCTCTTCGGTCTCCGAAGTGGTCGTTTCTTCTTCGGTGGTCGTGGTTTCCGAGGTGTCCGTCGGGGGCGTCTCGGTCGTGGTCTCCGCCGTGCTGGTCGGAGTCGTCTCGGTGGTCGACGCCGCCGTTTCGGTCGTCGAGACCGGCGCCGGGCTCGCGACCTGCTCGACGCCGCCGCAGCCGGCGGTGAGCAGCAGCCCGGCGGTCAGCGCGGAGACGATCTTTCGGTTGCTGATCAAGGGAATCCCGATCTGACAGAGGCGGGGCGGTGCTGTCACCGGCGTAGACGCGGGCGGCCGCGGAGACGTTACGGCGGGTTTTGTAACGGCTTGGCCCGCCGGCGCGACTCGTGGGGGGGGGGCCCCCCGGGGGGGGGTGCGCCAGGGGGGGGGGGGGGGCCGGGGGGGGGCGTGGGGCCGGGGGGGGCGCGCCCCAGGTAGGAGGGAC
>NZ_JBEXMD010000057.1:0-57410 GCF_040610315.1 Amycolatopsis sp. NPDC004169 | reverse complement strand
AAGATGCTGCTCGGCCGCCTGTTCTCCTACCCCGACGCGCACCGATACCGGATCGGCGCGAACTACAAGCAGCTGCCGGTCAACGCCCCCGTCGCACCCGTGCACAAGTACGGGCAACCGGCGGGCTGGCACACCGACGGCGACATGGTCCGCACGGCGTACATACTGCGCGAGGACAACGACGACTGGAGCCAGGCCGGGACGATGGTCCGCGAGGTCCTCGACGACGACCAGCGTGCCCGGCTGGTCGACAACATCGTCGGCCACCTGCTCAACGGCGTGTCCGAGCCGGTCCTGGAGCGCGCGTTCGACTACTGGCACAACGTGGACAAGGAACTTGGCGACCGAATCGAAGCCGGCGTCCGGACCAAACAGGAGGAAAAGGACCCCAAAGCCGCCGACCAGGGCAACCCGGCCCGGTCGAGCATGCAACGCAAGGCCTGACCCCCTACCGGCCACCACTCCGGAACGGGTCGAGGAGCAGCAGCGGGCAATGGCGTGAGTCCGCGGTGGCGCGGACTCACGCCCTTGCGAGCCGTGATGTCGGGCGGCCCCGGTTGGCGCCGGGCCCCCGGCAGGAGGCGACGGCGGCTTGCGGGCGCAGGCACCTCGCCGCACCGGCTGAGCAATGCGCGTCTGAGCCCTTTCGCCGCTGCGGCCGGGCGAGCCTCAGGCGCGCGGTCCCTGCCGCCGGCCGACCGAGCGGCCGATGAAGTAGCCGAGCAACAGACCGATGACCAACCCGATCGCGATGAAGAAGACCACGGTAGCCGCGGCGATCTTGCCGACAGTGCCGAGGAAGCCCTTGGCTTCGAGCTCCTGCGCCATCGTCAAGGCGTGGACGAGCAAGTGGTGCGTCATGATCCCAGAGTGGCACTGTCCACCGCACCCTGCACACCGGAAGGCGGCCCGGCCAAGCTGGTCGAGAACCGCGAGCATCTGGGCCTCGGTGTCGGCGAGTCGGCGCACAGTGCTCGGCAGTCGCCTACGCCACTCGGCTCTTCCCGCTTGACCCCCGCCGGAACCGCGTCGACATCAGCACACCCCCTGGACCACCCGCATACCGAGCACGGTCATGTGGTCGATCGACGACCGCGACCTGCCCTATCGTCGCGGCTCGTGCAATTTGCGCGAAAATCTCCCGAACACTCGGTCTATTCGGTTTTCTTTGTAGCAGTAGCGGCGGAGAGGTTGTCGGCTCCGGTTTAATGTCTACCATGACGAAGCGGGAATCCGAGGACAAAGCCTCGCTCGACCCCAGCGCTACGAACAGTTGTGAGGGTCCAGCTCAGCAGGGTGATCAGTCAGCCGGTCAGCCGTTCACTCTGAACAAGATGTACGGGCAGTTCACAACCGCTATACAGGTCGGCACCATCAGCGGAGACTTGAACGTGACGACCACGCCCGATCCGCAGGATGGACTGCTCGACCACATAGTACTACCAGTCAAGACGTTTCTCATCGAATTCGAACTCTATCTCGAGCGGGTCGGGAACATGCAAGCACAGCTCGCCCTCATCCCTCAAGGCATGTGGCCTGTCATCGATGCGATTGCCTACCAGCACACAGATATCTTGCTCGAAGGGACAGATCTACAGCATATTCAATCATTGCCCGACAATATGAATCTCCGTGAAGCAATCGCGTTCTTGTCGAAAGTCGCATGGGAGCGCGGCTACTTCATGGCCCACTTTCATCGACAGCAGCGCATTCCGCGTCCGATTCGCCCGGTCGACCCTTTAGCGATCATGGATAAGATTATCGCTGAAGGTGATCCTGAAAACCCTAGCTACTCTCTCGGCAATGCGATCGAGGTTCCGCTTCAGCGAGCCGTCTCGATGTGCACCGAGCTCGAACCAGTCGCCAGAACCCTACGAATGATCGGCGACGACCTTTACGCGATCGTTCAACCCCACCTGCAGCTCTGGTGCGACACGGCTCGCTCCCTGCATGGCTACGGGATCCTTGCGGCGAGAGCCGAAGTTGCGATAAACGCGAACCCGCCGAAAGCCTGAGGGGCGTCCAGAATCGCGTGACCTTCTGTGACAATCTTGACGGTCCTGCGGCTGTGAACTTGACGAAGTGCGCACCTGCCGGCGCGCGTGCTCGCCGCGATGCAGTGAACACACTCTCGTGCCGCGAGCCGGTCGTTCAGATGTTGGCAGAAGGACGTGAAGATGAGCGCCGGTTGTTTTCCCAAGCGTGCCCCTCTGCCTCCGCGATGTCTTCCACCGCCTTGACCAGTACGGCTTCCGCGTCAGCGTTGTCATAGGGCGCGACGCGGTGCTTGAAGTGTGCGATCTGGCGTTCGATGGCGTAGCGGGCCCGGCTGCGAGAGATCCAGTTCTCCTGCCAGCGATACGTACTGCGAATGCCGGCCACGATGACCGCCGCAGTACCTACCGTGGCCCCAGCGACCGGCTGGTTCACGACGAGGGTGACCGCGGGCGTCAGCGCCGCCAGGACGAGGTTGAGCACCTCGCTGCGGTGTGACGACCGGCACGCCCGCGTCGCGTGAAGGCGGTACCACCGCCATTTCGCCATCACCGGAGCCGGGACCACAGGCTCGTCCCCGGCGGCATCTTCGATCCAATGCGGCTCCGCCCCGCCGACGACTACGGCTGCCGACTCCTTGGTCAACGACACCACCTCCGTCCGACAAGTCACCTTCCCCTGCCGCTGCGTTTCAACGCCTGAAGCATCGTCGACAATTTGTGACCTGCACGGAGCCAACTCGAAGGCAGGACGAGCCGCGACAGATGCCCACCTGGCCAGCGCCGGCGCCACCGGCAGGGACCCGGCGGACGCCGAAGCGTCGAGGCTCGACACGCCGAGCTGCGCAGCCGTGCGAACGCCCGAGATCGCCGCGAGTCCCGCGACCGCTTCCGGCACCACCACCACGCACCGGAGGCGCCCCACGAGGAGAAGCCGCAAACGAACCCGAACTTATCGAACACTTGTTCGTATACTGCGAGACCCTGCACTCCCGGTCAAGCCGAGCCCGTCAAGGTCACCCTGCGGTGACCGCGCCTGCAGCGCTGAGCGCCCGTCCTCGTACCGGCTGTCACCGGTCAGGGTGTTGACCAGCGCAAACACAGTAGAGTTAGGCCAGCCGAGGGAGGCTGCCATGGCTGTGCGCGGCTCCTCCCGTGTGCCGGACTGGATCGCCCCGTTGCTGGCCAAGGCCGACGGCGGCCGACTCCGGGAGGGCCCGGAGTGGGCGTATGAGTACGAGCTGGACGGAACCTCGCAGGTTCGTGGATTCCTGGAGGGCAATCCTGTGGAACCGGCCGCAATGACCGCAGGACTCTGGCGGCAGCACGCTGGTTCACCTGCCCGAACCAAGAGCCGAACTGGTAGTAGCGCTGTAAGCTGTCGGACGCTGAACTCCCGATGATCGCTGTGCGCATGAGCGGACGTCCCCAGCCTTCCGCGTTTACTCCGTCAGTGTGAGCGATGCACCCGGCGCCGCTGCGCGTCGACGGGTGCATCGCTGGGTGCGTCAGCCGCGAAGGGTGTCGATACCTTCGCGATATGTGGGGAACGTGGGTGTCCAGCCCAGTTCGGTTCTGGCTTTGGCGTTCGACACCCGCAGGGTGGTGTCGATCATGAGAGCGGCGAAGTACGGTGCGGCCAGCCGGATCACCCAGTCGGGTAGGCGCCGCGGCGGCTTGGTCCCGGCGACCCTGGCGTGTTCGGTGATCATCTGGCCCCAGGTGACGGGCTCGTCGTCGACGATGTTGTACGCCTGGCCCGCCACCCCCTTCTCCATGGCGGCCACCGTGGCCGCGGCGGCGTCGGCCAGGTGGATCCACGACATGACCCTGCCGCCGTCCCTGGGCACGGGCAGCTTGCCGGCGCGCAGCGCGACGATGAGGCCCTGCGAGCCGGTCAACCCGTAGAAGGCGCCGTAGCGCAGGGCAATGCCCTCGATGCCGTCGGCAGTGAACGCCCGCTGTTCGTTCGAGTGCATGGCGGCCACCACGGGATCGGCCTTGTTGCCACGTGGCTGACCGAACGGGTCCTGTTCGGTCAGCAGGCGGGGGCCGTGGTCGATGTACCCGTAGCCGGGCACCATCGACTGGGTGAGGAAGCGGCGGGCGCCGACCGCTCGTGCGACCTCGATCAGGTGAGCGGTGCCGGTCGTGCGCAGCGTGTTGGTCACCTCCATGTCCGCGTACTTGGCGGGCGGCTTGCTGAGCGCGGTGAGCTCGTGGATCACCACGTCGGCCGAGATCCCATCCACCGCGCGCATCAGGGCGTCCCGGTCGAGCACGTCGGCGACCACCACGCGGGCGCCGGGCACCTGGACCGTCGATTTCCTGGTGAGGGCGAGGACCTCGTGCCCCGCGGCACGCAAGGCCGCCACCAGCGGGCCACCGATGGCGCCGGTAGCTCCGGCGAGGAGAACTCTCATGATGTTTCCTTCTTTCGTACACGTAGGAAAACGGTGGCCAGCGCGACCAGGGTGATGACACCGAGGATCGGGACGTCGGTGCCGTGGCCGCCCAGGTGCCGGTCGATGAAGTGCGTCATGGTGTGCAGGCCGCTGGCGACGACGAACCCGGCCAGTGCGACGACGATCGCGTCCGACCAGACCAGGGAGAAGATCAGGGCGGCGCCGAGGCCGATCTGGAACGCACCGGCGTCGTGCGCCAGGTGCTCGTTCACCGGACGATAGTTCACGTAGTCGATGAAGCCGGCGGGCGAGAGCAGCGCCCACAATCCGAACAGCAGCATGCTGGCCGCGCTGAGCAGCACACCGGCCATGACCGGAAAGCTGGGTTTGTTCCTCATTCTCGATGCCCGCTTCTGCCGCGGAAGGACGCCGTCTCGACGTATTCAGCGACCAGATCGTCGAGGCTGCCGGCCTTCCTGGTGGTCGCGGCCACCTGGTCACCGCGGGCCAGGGCGGCCTCGACGAACTCGCGACCGAGACCGCGGGAAGAACCGGCGACGAACCAAATCTTGCTGTTCATGTCTTTCCTTCAGCGGAGGTGGTTACCACGCCACGGGGCCGAGGCGGTCGACGAAGATTCCGGTCGGTCCGTCGGCGTCGAGCGTCGCGAGCTTGATGAACGGGTCGGTGCCCTCGGTGACCGTCAGCTGGCCCATGTGGTTGTTCATGTCCGTGGCGGCGAACTTGCGGTTGGCCACCTCGCCGGGTGTGACGGCGTTGAACTTGATGTCCGGGAACGCCTGGGCGTACCGGACGGTGAGCATGTTCAACGCCGCCTTGGACGAGCTGTAGGCGAGCTCGTGCAGCTTCGAAGCGGTCTGGTCCGGGTCGGTCACGACCGCGAAGGAACCGACGCCGCTGGACACCATCACCACCCGCGGCTGATCGGCCGCCTGCAGCAGGGGCAGGAACGCGTGCGTGACCCGGACGGGCCCGTACACGTTGGTGTCGTAGACGGAGTGGATCTCCTCGGCCGTGGCATCCGCGGGGTGGACGGCCCCGCCCGGCGCGCCGGCGTTGTTGATCAGCACGTCCAGCCGGTCGGTGTGCTTCCGGACCAGCCGTACGGCGTCGGCGACCGACTCGTCCGAGGTCACGTCCAGCGGGACCAGGACCGCCTTCGCGCCGCCGGCGGCCAGCTTGTCGACCGCCTCCTGCCCGCGACCTTCATCGCGCGAGCCGAGGAAGACCGTCCAGCCCAGCTCGCCGAGCCTGCGGGCCGCCTCGAGACCGAGTCCCTTGTTGCCTCCGGTGATCAGCACCGTGGTCTGTTCCGTGTTCGTCATGCCCACCAGACACCGCCTCCCGCTCGGCTGTGACCGCCTGTGGCCCGGTTCATGGTCAAGCTCCTCTCCGCCATTGCGGCACGGCACGGATCGTGCCGTTCTTCGAACAGAATGGACAGACGATGGCCACTTGTCAACACGGCACGTGCCGTGCCGTAAGGTGATGGTATGACCGACCACCGCACAACTCGCGCCGATGACCGATCCGAAACGATCATGCGAGCCACGCTGGACTTGGCCGAGGAAGCCGGCTACGCCAAGCTGAGCATCGAGGCAGTCGCGGCCCGTGCCGGCGTCGGCAAGCACACGATCTACCGTCGCTGGCCCTCGAAAGGCCTGCTATTCCTGGACTCGCTGCTGACGGTGAACGAGCCCGTGCTCGACTTTCCCGACACCGGCGACGTCCTGGCCGACCTGCGCCGGCAGACCCACGGGGCAGTCGACCTGCTGGGCACACCACCCTGGGGCCCGCTCTACCGAGCCCTCGTGGGTGAGGCTCAGCACGATCCCGCGGTCGCCGCCGGCCTCAACGAGCGCTTCATCCTTCCCCAGACGGAAAAAACCATCGCCCGCCTTCAGGCAGCCAAGCACCAGGGACAGATCTCGCCCGACTTCGACCTCACCCTGGCGATGGCGATCCTGTCCGGTCCCCTGTACTTCACGTTCCTGATCACCCAGGAACCCGTGACCCACGACTATGTCGATCGCGTATTCGAAGCCCTGCTGGCCGGAATGGGACCGAGGTCTTAGGGCGGCGACATCGGACCTACCGCCCGGCAACGACGGCAGACTCGCTTCGAGACGAACGGCACGCTGCTCGGTGAACGCGGGCCTCGTCGGCGGCCCGGTCGACCAGCTGCCGGTCTGACCCATCTCGGTCTCGCCCTGGTCGGCACGTTCAAAACAGGCCCTAGGGCGTGTCTGACAAAGGTTCCGGCTGGTTGCTGGGATGCTGCTGGTCGTGTCGCGGTTTCAGTTGCTCTCCGATGCTCAGTGGGCGTTGATCGAGGACTTGCTTCCGGTCCGGACCGGTAGGCGTGGTCGTCCGTTCTCGGATGCGCGGGCGATGGCGGAGGGGATCATTTACCGGTATCGGTGCGGGATCCCGCCGACTTCGCGGTCGCGGAGAAGTTCAAGTACGACCTGACGGCATTGTGGGCATCGCTCGCTCCATACGCGCAGGAGATCGAGGGAGTGACCGTCTCGAACACGTCGCTGTTGGAGACGACCGACGCACTGCGGAAGCTCCTCGAGGCCTCGTACGGTCAGCGGCTGACGTTCAAGGGAGAGCACCGCCGTGCGTCGGGCCCGTACGTCGTCGGTCGGGCCGAAATCGACGACATCGCGGGCGAGGTAGCCGCGGTCCGGGCGCGCAGCATCCGATCTGGGCAGGTCTCCGGCACCGTCGTCGCCAAGGCTGGGCACGACGGCGGTAGGGCGGTCGGCGTGGAGATCGACGATATCGGCTGAGTGCGGAAGATCGTGGGCCGCCGGAAGCACGCCTCCCCTTTATTTCAAGGGGGCCGTGGCCGAAGGCAGGCTCCTCCTCCATCGCCGCGGCCGGCATTTCGTGCGTTCACGGGCAACGGCCGCGAGCCGCGGCCAGTACGAGATCAGCGGCCAGCCGAGGTCGCCACCCGCCAGCCGGCCCGGCGTGCGATTGATCGTCAGGGCCTCGACGTCGGCTGTTCACGACAGCCCGAAGGTGTCCCGCGGAACGACCAGCCGTTACCCACCACGACCACACCACCGCCGAGGCCCACCGCTGTCGGCATTTCTACCGTCCTGAAGCCACTGCTCTGGCATCCTGGTGAGCGGATTCGCCTATTTGCGGCAAATGGCCTGATCAGCACTGCTGAGCGGACACCCGGGGGGAACGATGAACGGGCCTGATCACTCACTGTCGTCATCCCTTGACGCTCCGCTGCGGTTTCGCGTGCTCGGCCCGCTCGAGGTCTTCGACGACCGCGGGCACGCGCTGACCATCACGCGACGCAAGGTCCGGTCGCTCCTGGCGGTACTGCTGTTCAAGGCGAACTCGACCGTGCCCGCCGACTCGCTCGTGGATCAGCTGTGGGGCGACCGCCCGCCCAAGTCCGCGCTGGCCAACCTGCAGTCCTACGTGGCCGAGCTGCGGCGCGTGCTCCGCACCGCGGATACCGCCCGGACCGACCGGCTGCGGACCCACCAGGGCGGTTACCAGCTCGACGTCGGCGACGGCGAGCTCGACGCCGAGCGGTTCACCCGGCTCGCCGAGCTGGGTTCCGGTCGGCTCGGCGCGTGCGGGGCGGCCACCGCGGTCGAGCATCTCAGCGCCGCGCTCGAACTTTGGCACGGGCCGGTTCTGGGCGGCCTGGAACCGCCCGAACCGCTGCGTCCGGATCTCGAACGGCTCGAAGAGCTGCGTCTGCAAGTAGCCGAAGACCGCGCGCAGGCGTGGCTCGAACTGGGGTGCAACGACATCGCCGCCGCCGATCTCCGCGCGCTGACCAGCAAGGCACCGCTGCGGGAACGGCCGTGGGAACTGCTGATGCTGGCGCACTACCGCGGCGGCCGGACCGACGTGGCCCTGGCCACCTACCAGCGAGCCCGCGCGGTGCTCGTCGAACAGCTCGGCCTCGAACCCGGACCGGCACTGCGCCGGACCCACCGCGCCGTCCTCACCGGCGACCCCGCCATCGACCTGGCGCCGGCGCCGCAGGGCCACGGCTGGATCCGGCCGCGGCAGCTCCCGCCGGACTCGGCCACCGTCATCGGCCGCGGCCCGCAACTGTCGGCGTTGGACGCCCTGCTGCTCGGGCCCCAGCCGAACGGTCCCCTGCCGGTGGCCTTGATCGCCGGGCCGGCCGGGGCGGGCAAGACCACGCTGGCCCTGCGCTGGGCCCACCGCGCCGCGGCGGCGTTTCCCGACGGCCAGCTGTTCGTCGATCTCCAAGGCCGTTCATCCACGCCGCCCCTCGACCGGTTCGAGGTCCTGGTCAGGTTCCTGCACGCGCTCGGTGTCCCACCCACCCGGGTGCCGGGCGATCCGGCCGACGCTGCGGCGCTGTACCGCTCGGTGCTGTCCGATCGTCGGGTCCTCATCGTGCTCGACAACGCCGCCTCGGCCGAGCAGGTCCGGTGCCTGCTGCCCGGGGGCCCTGGATGCGCGGTCCTGATCACCAGCAGGCACCGGCTGGCCGGGGTGGAGACCGCGCTCGGCGCCACCTCGCTCGTGGTGGACGAGCTGTCGGCGGACGACTCTCTCGAGCTGCTCACCACGGTCATCGGCGCGGACCGGGTCTCGGCCGACGTGGCCGCGGCCCGCGAACTGACCGAGCTGTGCGCGGGCCTGCCGCTGGCCCTGCGGATCGTCGCCGCGAACCTGGTGCTGTGGCCCGAACAACCCCTGGCCGACTACGTGGCGGAGCTGGCGGGTGCCGGCCTGGTCGCCCGGCTGACGGTGCCGGGAGACGAGCGGCTCGGTCTTCGCGGCGCTTACGACCTTTCCTACGACGCCGTCACGGCGCCGGCCGCGCGGCTGTTCTCCCTGCTCGGGCTCGTGCCAGGCGCTGACGTCAGCCTGAGTGCGGCGGCGGCCCTCGCGGGACAGGAATCCGGGGAGACCCGGCGGGTGCTCCGGGAACTCGTCGCCGGTCACCTCGTGCAATCCCGGGCTCCCGAGCGGTTCGGGCTGCACGACCTGCTCCGCGACTACGCAGCCGAAGGCGCCAGGGAACGGCTTTCCGGACCGTGCCGGGACGAGGCCCTGCACAGGCTGTTCGACCACTACCTGCGGACCGCGGACCGCGCGGCCACAGCCCTCTACCCCGACCTGCTGCGGCTCCCGGCCGGCGAACCGCACGAGCAGCCGTTCGACCGAGGCGAGGCACTGCAGTGGCTGCTCGCCGAGCACGAGAACATCCTGGCCGCGATCCGCTGGACCGCCGAGCACGGACCGCTCCCCTACGCCTGGCGGCTGGCGGACGTCCTGCGCGGCTTCTACCATTCGCACCGCCTGGACGCGGAATGGGAGATCGCGGCGAGCACCGGGCTCACGGCGGCGAGGCAGGCGCACGACCGGCACGCGATCGGCGCCATGCGGCACAGCCTGGGCGCGCTGGCCTGGAGCCGGGGTGCCTACAGCGTGGCGCTGGCGGAACTCCAAGGGGCCAAGGAGGCCTACCACCTGAGCGGGGCGCGCGACGGCGAAGACTCGGTGCTGCACGCACTCGGCGCCGTCCACCTGGACATGGGGTTGCTCGACCGGGCCGCCGAACACTTCACTTCCGCGCTCGCCGCGACCGAGGAACGGGGCACCCCGCTCCGCACCGCCAACGGCCTGATCAACCTCGGTGCGGTCCTCATCGAACGCGGCCGCATCGCCGAGGGCATCCGGCACAACGAGCATGCGCTCGGGGTCTGCCGTCGGCTCGATTCCCCCCACGCGTCCGCCATCGCCCTGTGCAACCTCGGCTACGGCTACCAAGTGACCGGCGCACTGGACCGAGCGCGCGAAATCCTCACCGAGGCCCGCGAGATCCTGGCGGAACTGGGTTCGCGCGACGACGAAGCGGACGTGCTGGTCCGCTTGGCCGCGGTGCACCTGGCCTCCGGTGGCATCGCGACCGCGCGCTCCTGTGCCCACGAAGCACTGCGTGCCGCACGAGACACGGACAACCGCAGGTTCGAAGCCGACGCGTTGTGCGCACTCGGCGACATCCATTTCGAGGTGGGCGGGGCGGAATCCGGGTACGGCTACTACTTCGAAGCGCTCCGCCTGGCGAAGAAGATCGGGTACCGCCGGGGCGAGATCATGGCGGCACTCGGGCTCTCCACCGTCGACCCAACGGCAGCGGCCGACTACGCGTCCGTCGCGCTCCGGACCGCCGAACGAGGCGGTTTCGGCCTGCTGGCCGGCCTGGCCCGCGTCCACCTCGCGGAAGCACTCCTCACGGTCGGCGACCCGGCCACGGCCGACGCCCACGCTTCGCAGGCTATCGAAGAACTCGGTGCGAGCGGCCACGTGCTCGGCCAGGCGCATGCGCACGTCGTCCGGGGACACATCCGCTCGCGCCGAGCCGACCACCGGCGCGCACGAGAAGACTGGCAGGCGGCCGGGACGCTGCTCGGCCTCGCAGGCCCGGCCCCGACCGCCGCCGAGGTGCGAACCCTCTTCTCGACCGAGGCTCGCCTCTTGCCCGGGTTGCGCGCCTAGGACGCGCTCACGGTGAGCAGCGTGGAGCCGAACGCGGTAGGCCGGTGCCGCGCCGTGCCGCCGGCGCGATCGGTGACGATGAGCCCCGAATCACGCAGTACGGTGGCGTGCTGACTCGCCCCAGCCGGAGAGATGCCCAGTTCGGCCGCGAGCTCCGTCGTGGAGACCAGTGGCCTGGCGCAGATGGCGGCCAGCACCGCCGCCCGGGTCCGGCCCAGCAGCGCGATCGCGCTCCGGGCGGATGAGGCACCGGCGAACCAGCCGGGGCGCCGGTCGATCGGGTAGACAAGCACCGGCTGCCGGCCCGCGTCGAGCAGCGTGACCGGGGACTGCCAGCAGAACAGCGACGGGACGAGCAGGAGACCCCGCCCACCCAGCCGAAGGTCCTGGTCCACCGGGTAGTCGATCTCGAGCACCGGCGACCGCCACCGCGCCTGGTGGTGGAGCGTGCTCAGCAGGGCCTCGACACCGCCGTCGAGCACGATCTCGCCGCGCCGCACCCGGTCCGCCCGGGCCTGGCTGACGATGGCGGGCCAGAAGGGCTCGACCGCGACCGAGAAGTACCGACGGAGGGCATCGCCGAGTTCACGCAGGACCTCGACCTCACCGGCGGCGAGCGACGGCGCCCACGACGGGAGGCGACGGGAAGCGGCCAGCTCGGTGAGATCGGCGGCCAGGACCGAACGAGGAGTGCTGAGCACGGTGTCGAGCCCCGTCTCCAGGTCCGCCGCGCCCGCCCCCGGAGTCAGGAAGTCCACCGAATAGCCCCGCGGCGGCGCCAGGGTCAACAGCATTCCCGCCGACCGGTCCAGCCGCCGCCGGACCCGCGACCGCCAGCCACCGAATACCGGCTGCCCGGCCACACCCTGCAGTCGGTGCAGGCTGAGCAGGGTTTCCCACAACGGATCCGGCGTGTGCAGCACCCGGGTGCGGGCGAGATCGTCGGTATCGAAATGAACGCGCAGAGTATTCCGGTGTGCCCCCATGACCGGGAACGATCATGAGGTGCGCTATGCGGACGCCATACACGGACGCATGGCGCGGCTGCCGGGGCGTCCATGCGGGCTTCCCGCACGACGCCCCGGCCCTTCGATGTCGCCGCCGTTGAAGCAGGTCAGATGCCCTCCCCTCGCACGCACAACGGCAGGGTGCCCTCGGCGCTCGGCGAAGGGCGTTGCCGCCGTCTGCGGCGTGGGCGAGCTGGGCGGCGCAGGCCAGGTCAGGGTCGGTAGCACGGACACTCGGCGAGGCGCAAACATCGAAGCTCGATTTCGACCGGTTTCAACCCAGGTTGAAACCGTCACCGAGAGGGATATCTACCTGATAACGTACGTCGCATTAGCCGAGCGCATTGGGTTCACGATGGGGGATCAACGTTGCGTTCGACTTTTGACGCGTCATACAGTACGTGTCGAGGTTTCCGCAGGTAACGGATAGAGAAGCTGATCCGTAACTCATACGCTGAAACCGAGCTCAGAGCACAAAACTCACCGACGGTCTTTCTCCTGACCGAGTCCCGAAAGGCGCAGCATGTCTTTGCCGGAAAACCAGAATCGGAAGATGCGGCGGAACCGACTGACCCGACGCGGTCTCGCCCTGGCGGGAGCGGGGGCCGTTCTGGCCACCCTGGCATCCGCCACACCCGCCGCCGCCGCGACTGGCGGGGGCTGCACCTCCATTCAGAGCAGTACGGGTTGGCTGTGCGTCGGATGGGACGCTCAGACGACCAAGTACCTCAACACCATCAGCGGGAACTTCGATTCCCCCCTCTGGGGCGTGGGCAACCCGCGCATCGAAGTCCGGGTCCTGGACGCCCAGAACAAGGAGATGTTCAAAAGGGAACGCTCGTGGGGCGGCAACCGGCGCAGCGAGTGGGCCGAATTCGAAGTCACGGTCCTGATGCCCCGCGACGCATCGCGCGTCTGCGCCGCTCTCTTCGAAGGGGGCGGCTACATGGACATGGCCTGCAGCCCGGTCTACACCTGAGCCCAACACGCCTCCGCCCAGAACTCCGTACACCTCCTCCGAAAGGAATTGCAACAGCATGAAACACCGCATGGCCGCAGCGATGGCCCTGACCGCAGGAACCGTCCTGGCCGGAATCGCCTCCGGCTCCGCCTCCGCCTCCGCAGCGGCGGACAACGAGCGTTGCCAGTCGGCCGACTATCCCTCGGTCGCCTTCTCCCACACGGTATGCGTGACCTTCCGGGGGAACGGGAGCGGCGCTCCCCCCAACGACGTCATCAGGATGAACGTCCGTTCCTCCGGCGGAACGGGAATCGGCCACTGGGAGCTGTTCGGCCCGCACGGCACCATCAGCAACAGCCTGGACGGGGAATGGAAAGACCGTACGCATGCCTGGGCCGGATACCAGGACAGCTCGTTCGGTGACCTCTGGTGCGCGGTCTTCTGGAAAGACGGCGGCGGCGGCTCCGGTTACTACCGGGCCACCCCGCCGGTATGCGTGAAATCGTACTATCCCTGACCTGCCGCTCCCGGCGGTTCCTTGAAGGCTCCAGAAAGTACCGCCGACGCCCTTGTCCGTTCCGTGACGGCTAGTGCCACAGGGCTAGATCTATAGCATTTGGGGTCGGAGGCGTCGGCCGAAGTGCGATAATACGACGATTGCTTGCCGCTGGCCGGTTTAACCCTTGCTTGAAACCGGCCGGCGGCGTCGGAATTCGGCGGCGGCGTCCGGTAGCGTCCGTCCGAACAGAGTTCCCATCGAATGGGAGAAAAATGAAGAACCTGGGCGGAAGAGTCCTGATCGGCGCGATGGTGGCCGGAGCTGCGCTACTCTCCGGCGGATCCGTCGCCGGTGCGACGGAAAACGGCTCGTCGTCGGAGATGAGCGCCAGCAGGTACTGGGAGTGGATCGGCTGGTACGGGACGCTCGCGCATTGCCAGCGGGCGGGCCAACTGGAGGTGCACATGAACGGGGCCCTCGGCTACGCCTGCAACGATTCGGCCGGTGGCGGCTACGACCTGTTGGTCGACCGTCCCTAACCCCCTGGCGGCGCCACCGGACCGTCACGGGTCACTCAGCCAGGCGTCCGAACAGGCTTCGACGATGCAAGGTGCCGGAGGCAAGGGACGCAGGCGCAAATCCTGTCAGCATGAACGGAAAGCGGGGTCCGCAGCGGCGGCGGGCCAGGCAGGTGAGGACGGCGTTGTGCTTCTTGCCTTCGGCGCGTTTGAGCTGGCGGTTGCCGGTGCGGGCGGAATGTTCGCCGTTGATGCTGGTGCCGGAGCTGCGGGCGACCGGGGCGATGCCGGCGTAGGCAGCCCAATGCCCAGAGGAGGCGAAGTGGGAGGCGTTCGCCGACTTCGAGCAGGATGCGGGCTGCGGTCCTGACGCCGATACCGGGCGTCGAGATCAGGCCCCCGGCAAGAGGATGCGCATCCAGTATCCCCTCAATCTACGTTTTCAGGCCGTCGGCCAGCCTTTGAGCACGGTGTCGGCGGCGATGCTGCTCGGGAGGGTAACGGCCGCGGCCGCATAAACCTGAACCACAAGGGACTTCCCGCTGCTCGTTCGGACGGGGTGGGCCGGACACCCACCTGGTCATGCCCGCCGCCAACGCTGCCGAAGCCCGCGACATCCCCGGCCTCACCACCGTCCCCCTCGCCTGCCTCAACGACCTGGTCAACTGGCTGCGCGGCGGACCCGCCCCGGCCCAGCGACCCGAGTCGTGCGAAGGAGCATCAGCTACCGCGTCGTGGAGGCCTGAAGCCTGGGCGCGGCTGTCGCCCACGGCGGTCCGGGCCGCCGCAGTCGCCGCAGCCGGCGGTCACCACACTCTGCACGTCGCGGCTTCCGGCGCCCCGGTCCTGCTGCTGCCGCGGGTAGTCCGGGCGCTGGTGGCCGACCTCTCTGACACTGAGGCACTCGAGGCCGGCACGTGGCATTTCCTGGCTGATCACCCCTGACTCGACAACGAAGGGCCCACCCGGCCAACTGCCGCTTCCCCCTGCGCCCAGGCGACACGGTAGCCGGATCGTCCCTCAGCCTGCCGGGACTGCTGACGCTGGCCCACTGCGGCGTCCTAACCGTCGAAGACCTCCCCGAGTTCACCGCCCGCGACTGCCGCTGCGGCAGCGTCCGGACCAAGAGGTGCCGCTGCACCGCGGCGCAGCGTACGCGCTACCTCGCTTGGATCCCGCTGTGGCTGCTCGACCGCGTCGACCTGTTCTTGCGGGAGGTCACTTTCGCCGAGCCCGATCCTTCGCCGCCGGACTTGGAGTCGCTGCGGGACAGCGTCGTTCGAGCCCGGGAACGCGCGCGCTGCCGGTGGGGTGCCGTACCGGAACCCGGCACGCGCAGGTTGTCAACGAAGGGCGGCACCAAGGTGGCCGGGCGCCGTACGGGTACGTCGTCGTTGACGGCGGCCCGCACCCGAACCCGCGCAAGGCCGCCAAGGGGTTCCGGCTGCGTGTGCTGGCCATCGATCCCGACGCAGCCGAGGTGGTCCAGCGGATATTCACCGAGTACATGGAAGGGGTCGGCGATCGAGCGATCGCGAAGGGTCTCAATGAGGACGGAGTGCCCTGCCCTTCCGAACGCCGGCCCGACCAGAACCGGCACCGGCTCGCCGATGGCTGGCAAGGCAGCACCGTCCGGTCCATTCTGGAGAATCCGCGGTACACCGGGTACGCGATCTTCGGGCGCTGGACCAAGCACGAGACGCTTCTGACTCCGGATGACGTCGGCGCGGGGCACGTCGTGCGGTTCAAGCGGGCAGCGCCGGATCGCGTTGTTCGGTCGCGGCGACCTGCGCACCCGGAGATTGTTTCGGTCGAGGCGTTCACGCAGGCACAGCTGATACGCCGATCCCGCGCGGCCGGCGGCTTGCCCGGGATTGCCAAGCTCGAAAGGAATCGGGCAGCCACCAAGCACACGTACCTATTGAAGCGGCTGGTGCGCTGCGAGATCTGCACCCGGAAGATGCAAGGTGCCGCCATCCGGAAGGGCGTCTACTACCGGTGCATCGCTCGAACGATGGCGCCGGGCTCAGCGGCGCTGGCCGATCACCCGAAGACGGTGAACCTACGCGAGGACGTCGTGGTCCCGCCGATCAACGACTGGCTGTGCCAGATCTTCGCCCCGGACAACCGCGACGAGACGGTACGGCTGCTCACCGGTTCGCAGGACGGCCGGATGGACGGCCGTCGAGCCAACGCAGAGAAGCGGCTGAAAGGCGCCGAGGAGAAGCTACGGCGACACCTGGCAGCCATCGAGGCCGGCGTAGACCCCATCAACTTCGTCGAGCCGATGAAACGCGCACAGGCCGAGCGGCAGGCCGCGATAGAGGAGCTGAAGCACCTGCCGGACACGCAGGCGGTCGACATAGCGGAGGTCTACGCGATGCTCGACCAGCTCGGCGACGTCACCAGGCACCTCAACTCGCGGAGCCCGGACAGGATCACGCAGGTCTACCGCGGCCTGGGCCTACAGGTGGCCTACGACAACAAAAAAAGGCAGTCACTGTGACTGCCTCTCCCCGTATGAGTAACGTGTGTGTCCGAGGACGATCTTGCTCACTATCTACACGGCTAATCCTGGACTGATTTCCGCAGGTCGGCAACGTACGGCGGCGGTCGACTGGGCTTCGCCATGGGGCAATTGAGTGTCCCTAGACGATCTTGCCGCTAACCACAACGTCCGCGCCGGTCCTCATGCCATCGATGTGACGGGCGTCCAGCCCTGATCCGAGAGCCGCTGCCCAGGGCTCATCTGCGACGGCTCTGACGAGTCCTCTGCGACCCCGTCACAGCCGTCACGCATTACCTTGCCGCAGGTCAGAGGGCTTATCTAGCTGTCACAGCCGATGTGACGGCGTGACGGCTCGCAGGACTGCCCGTGACGGCTAACTCCGTGACATTTTTCGTGACGCCGAGCCATGCTCACCCTGGCGATATCACCAAAAATTTCACGAAAGACCGGAGGGACGACATGGACCGCCCAGCGTGCGCAGGTTGCAGCAAGCCGTTGCCTCGCCCAAGCGGACGCGGCCGTCCGGCGACATACCACGGCACCACCTGCCGCAAGCGGACTCGGCTTACCGTCGACCCCGGCCGCGCCGATCTACTGCGCCTACTCGACCGCGTCGGACGCGCCGCAGCCGCCGCGCGTCGCGCCGCAATGTCCGGCGCAGCCCCCAGCGCCACAATCGCCGAATTGGTCGTCCTGGCCGAGCTCTATGGGGCAATTGAGCATCCGAGATCTGCCCTAGGAGCTTTCGGTCTAGGCATCGTCTAACACAAACAGCTAGATCGGGGCGGCACAACTGGACACCTTTGTCTTCCGATATGCCAAGAAGTATAAACAGAGCCGCCAGATCGAGCAGGCCAGTAAAAAACCAACAATAGAAGACTCTAGTCGACTCTCGACAGTCATCACTACCCGCGATTGACGCGACCCGCGATTGCCGAAGTGCATCATGCCGGGAGATCACAGGGTGTAACACCTTGAGGACACGGAACGACAAGTTCTCCATATCGCAGACCGGCCGAGACGGAGCTCTACATGACCGCAGCCCTAAGTACCTCAGCGGAACAAAATGCCGCCAAAGCGGAGAAGTTGCCGGCATTTTCTGGATTCAGCCTCACTCATCTCCGCGGCGAATTGACCGAGGCGCTTAGCCTAGTCGGCCGACTTGGCATATTCGAAGAATATACCAAGCATGACATTTCACACATTGATGGACTACTTAGGGTTTACGATTGGCTAATTCCGACTCGCACACAGAAAATAATGACACCAGCCGACTGGCTTCTCATAGTACTAGCCAGCTATCTACATGACTTCGGCCTCCTGGTCACCAGAAACGAATACGAGAATAGAACCAGATCAGGGTTTCCAGAATATAAATCTGAGCTACATGGCGACGCAATTGGAAACGCTGACATTCTATCATACATCGCAAGTTTAGACGTCGATCGAAGCGAACAGTTCCTATATCAAGAATTTGTCAGAAAGAATCACGCCGCCCGAATTAGAAGTTGGCTAGTCGGAGAAGTCGACGAGAACCTTGGTTACGACCTCGCCGTAACCAACAAACTTAGCGCACTCTTGGCTAACCTCAACTCTACCTTTGTTCAAGACCTGGCTCTTGTATGCGAAAGTCATCATCTTGATGATATCTATAAGACTCAGAAATATCCAGTGAGCAATCCTTACGGAGCGACCACGGAAGAAACGGCCAATGTTCAATATTCCGCGATCCTCCTTCGTGTCGCCGACCTGCTTCACATCACTCGTGAACGCGTGCCCTCAACTGCCTTCCAACTGATCAGCCCACGTAATCCTACAAGCCAACTCGAATGGGCCAAGCAAGATGCAGTGCGCTCCGTTCGCTCCCGAGCCGCACTTGGAGAAGACGGAAACGTCGACCTCGAAGCCGACCGTGACACAATCGAAGTACATGCGACATTCCATGATTCAGACGGGTTCTTCGGCTTAACCACTTACTTGCAGTACGCAAGCAAGGAGCTGGCAGAATGCAACAAGTGGGCAGCAAATTCGGTGAAACGACTAGGGTCAAGATACGAGTTTCCTTGGCGCAAGATTGACACAACTCACGTGAAGGCTTCCGGATTTGTCGCGAATCCGTTCGAATTTCAGATAGACCAGCACAAGATCCTTGATCTTCTCACTGGCCATACTCTATACAATGACACAGGTGTAGTCGTAAGAGAACTAGTTCAAAACGCAATAGACGCAGTTAGATTAGAAAACGAAACCGGCCAAGATGATGAATACGAGCCGGCCGTGTCCATTAGATGGAACCCTGAAGATCGTCTGCTTTCTGTAACCGACAATGGCACCGGCATGACACAGGAAGTCATTGAGGCCAACTTTTTGAGAGTAGGCTCATCTCGCTATAGCGACCCTCAGTTCGTCAAAGAACATCCTAATTACTCAGCAATCAGCCGTTTCGGAATCGGCGTCCTGTCGGCTTTCATGGTTGCTGACGATGTTCAAGTCGTCACCGTAAGCAGGGATGAGACAAAGGCACGACAACTAACACTCAGAACAGTCCACGGTCAGTACCTGATAAAACTCCTAGAGAAAGCGTCCGACCAAGTAGCGAATGAAATACGGCGCCATGGGACACATATCTCTCTAAGACTTAGACAGAGCGCCAAGCTAGTGGACGTGTTCGAAACCTTGCGAAAGTGGATTGTTATACCTCGCTGCAAAGTCGCCTACAAGGAAGACGGACAGGCCGCCGAGCAGAGTATCGGGCACGCCAGCGTAAAAGAAGCACTCAGAGAAGTTCTTACCGAATCAGGTCCCGCAGTTGAGTCCGCTGGAAAGCTAGTCGACCGCTTTGGCAGCGAGATTCAAATTCGGGAATCAGATTCATCAGGCATCGCTATTGCATATGCAGTCAGATGGAATAGATGGTTCTCCGAGTGGGAATTTCTCCCCACCCCGCGCCAGGATGCGCCCGGCAGGCAGCCAAATGAATTCGCTCTCGGAATTTGCGTCGAAGGCATCCGAGTTACAAAAGAAACACCCGGCTTCGCTGCCAACACCATATGGTCGATAGTCAATGCCACTGGCCACACTGCACCGAGAACGAATGTCGCAAGAGACGCACTAGAAGTCACTTTAGAGTACAATGAGCTTTTCAAGAAAATATACTCGACGTACGTGGACCACATCAAGGATGAAATCCAGAGGATTAAGTCTGATGGGTCTTCCTCGCTTACCCGTGCGGTAAGAGAAGCCAGTTATCTTTCTGGCCGCATCTCGAGCGAGGCAAGATTTCCTTCCGGTCGATGCTTTGCTCAACTAAGTGAAGCACTAGAGGATGTGCCGGCGTTTCTTGTCGAAGAATCCGGCGAACGAATGGCCCTCTCTCTCCACGAACTGAATGAATACCCCCAACTAGTAAGCGTCGAAAGCAAGCTTGTCCAACACATGGAGTACGTGCTCAACGCCCTGCCTGCCAATGTAGCGCTAACAAAGATACTATCGGAATTCTCGAACGGCACCTTCGAATTTAGCTCAGCACCACTGATTTGCGGGCAGATGCACGAAGGCCCTTTCAATTTGGCCTTCAGAAAGAGTCGCGAGATCACGACCATAAGCGCCGATGGAAACAAAAGACAGGTTCTGCTTTCATGGTCAAATCGGGGGAAAACACCTATCTGGATCACTAGCAACCCTAGAACTTGGGACTTTATCCCTTCTGTTTCCGAAGACATAATGTCACGCCTAGTCCAAGATAGACGTCAGTCTTGCTATGTACCCGCCCACCTGGATTCTGTTCATACGTCCGGCCTCGATGGCTATGATGGAGTCAGTGTCCTACGTGAACTCTACCTATTGCCCCATAGCCCGTTGATGCAAATTCGGGGAAATTTGGTGAGCGAGACCGAAGAAGACGAGACCTATCGCGTCGCATGGGTGATATCGGTTGTTGCCTCTCTACTTCTTGGAGAACGAAACTCCCTGAGAGGTTACGGGGGCGATTACTTCCCGACTGGAGCGACCGCGGATAACGTGGTGGAAATTCTTCGCGTGAATCCTGAACTCGATTTCATTGATTTGGACTCAGTGCGTGAGGCGATCAACGGGTGCCAGAGGACGATCTTTGACATCAACCAGTGGGAGCGAGATAAATGACAGCGGGCAGCCGACGAGACCTTGATGCGTTTCTGCTCGACATCACCCCCGGTTCAGCGGGTGATACTTCACAACATGAAGTCTTTCAAGCCTTATGCAAGGTGCATGTCGAAACGATAAGTTGGTACCTTGCCGAGAAGCGACGCAAGGCCTTTGCGGCCAAGTTCCTGCGAGGAGTCTCAATTGTTTTCCTCACCGCTGGTTCAATGATTCCACTATTTGCTCCCATTTATCAATCCGTTAGTCCGTACTGGGGATACATCCTCTTGGGCGTAGCGGCCGCCGCGCAGCTCGTCGATAGGCATTTCGGCTTCACCAAGGCATGGAGTCGCTGTGTCGCGAGCGCAATGGAAGTAAATAGTAACCTCCTCAAGATGCAGGCAAGGTGGTGGGTGCCGCAGGATCCTCCAAAGGAAAGCCAGAGCGATTTACTGACTCTTTACGCCGACAACCTTGGCGCAATCATTTCATCCGAGACAGCTGGCTGGGTTGACGAAATGGCGAAAGTAGCACAGGATCTGGAAGGACAACTGGGGCGGAGAATACATGGAGAATCACACCGATAACCTCCTCTCCGCGGCGACAACAGCCAAGATGGCGATGCAACGTTTACGATCAATCAAATTAATTCACTCGCCAGTTGACTGCGATGTGCGTTGGAGAAGAACAATCAGCATCGTCTCCAGCGCTCATGTCCGCGACTTCCGGCCGTCCACCGTGCGGACGCCACCGTTGAGCGGCAAGTCCACGAGCCCGTCTTGACGCGGGTGCTACGGTCCGCCGGGCACGATGAGCGACGTTCCCACTATCCGGCGTCTTCGCGCGTCACCGTGCGGACTATTGGTGCCGAAGGATTCGTGACGGAATCCATGTTCGCGGCAACGCTGACGTCACTGGCTCGCTCGTGTCGACCGCCGAGCACTGCCTGCAGAGCGAGAACGACCGCGACGCTCATGACTCCGGACGCATCGGTGGCCGGAGTGCCGAGCGATGCGCGGTGACGATCTCGGCAGCTGTGTTCGCGACCCTGCCGAGCGCCTTCACGTGCTCGGTCAGCCGGTCGAGCCCAAGCACCGTAAGGCGGAGCTTTACGCGGCGTCCTTCGGTACGGGTCTCCAGGTACCCAGCGGCGCGCAACCGCTCGACGTGTGGCTCGAACTTCCGCTCGCTCAGACGCAACCCGCCCCGGACAACGACGTCTTCGCACCAGCGCATGTCGGCCAGCAGGCACGCGATGAACAGCCGCACCGGCAGGAGCAGCAGCGGGTCAAGCTCGCGTTGAAAGGCCGGCATGATCGGCCGCGGATCCCACGTCATTGGCCGATCGCCGGATGTTCGGCGCCTCCCGGGGTGGGTGCACGATGGAGGCAGGTCATGCAGGGCATTCCGACCGGACGCTCGAGCAACTCAAGCTCGCCGGGCCCGAACGCAGCGCCACAGTACGCGGTCAGTCGCTCCGGCGTGTTCTCCTCCGCAGGGACCGGGAACACGTGAACGACGCGGCGAGACTCGCCAACCGTGCCGGGCAACGGGCGCGCGATGATCAGGCGAACCGTCATCGGGCGACTCGCCGGGCGTGGTGATCGGCGGGAACGGGCGCGGTCGGGGCGCCGCCCGTTCCCGCCGACGGCGTGGTCCGGCCGCCCTGCTCAGGAATGAGCCGCACGCGTTGAGGCGGGCGCGGCGGCAGGGCGGCCGGAGTCTGGAGGCAGCCGAACAGGCGACGCCAACGCGACGGCTTCCTGTGGCATGCGCGTTCGGGCGCTGGCGGGGTCGAACGACGGCGGACCAGCACGTTGCACGCGCCGCACCGACGGCCCGGAGGCACCAGACAGGAGTCGAACGGCACTTCGCGGCCGCACAGCGAGTCGTAGCGACCCGTCTGGAGCGCGATGCTGTCGGCGAGGTCTTCGTCGGTGACGGCGTGGTCCAGGTTGTCGGCCACGCTGCGGTGCCAGGTCACGTACAAGCGCGATGGCCGCGAGACGCGTTCGCCGCTGGTCACGTTCACTCCCTGGTCGCCGGATGTGTTGAAATCATCCAAGCCCGAGTACTCGGCTGAACCCAGAGCGCAAACGTTGGAGTTCCGGGGCGGAGATGTGGCAGTCACTCGATCTACCTGGTGGTATGCCTGCTAGGCTGTGATCACTGTCAGCAGAGCGGGGTGTTCGGATGGTCAGCGTTCGTCGGCGCGAAGAGCTTGTTTCAGCTCGCAAGGCGGCCGGGCTGACTCAAGAGAAGCTCGCCGAGGTGATGCGCGTCGACCGATCGACCGTCATCCGGTGGGAAGCCGGCGAGTACGCGCCCCTGCCCTACCAGTGGCCGAAGCTGGCCAAGGTACTCGGCCGCTCAGCCGACGAGCTGCGCGAGCTGATCGGCCTCCGCCTGCCCCAGAAAGCGCCCGTGCTCCAGTCGAGCCTTGAACCCGCGTTCGGCTGGCTCGATCGGCACGTCGGGTGGCCTCCAGGAACCACGCGCACGCGAGTCTCAGCGGCCGCGCCAGCGAGGTCGCATGGTGGAGCTACGGCCGGGCGAAGTCTCGTGGCTGAGACCCTGGCGAGCTACTACGACGATTCGGTTCCTGGTCATGCGCAGTACGCCGCGCGGTGCGGTCCGGTTCGGACAGCGACCAGCGTCCTGACACGGCCCGAGTGGCTGGATTTGGCTTGCCCCTTGACGTTTGAGGGCGACCAGCTGGCGTTGGCAGCCGACGGCGAGGCATCGCGCGAGCAGGTAGACGCGGCCGCCGCGGTTAGCAGGCTAGCCGAAGCCGCGACCCACGACGTACGTATCGCCGACGTGCCGCTCTACCGGCTCATGGACGTGCAGGTTCGACCAGGGACGGTCGGCGGAAAGGTCAGCGTGGTGCCGTTCGTCGAGTACGCGCTGAGCGTTGACCTTCTCGAACGCGAGCTACATGAGAGCCTGGCGGCCGGTCGCGACCGGTTGCCGCTCCGGGACCGGTACCTGCCCGATCTTCCTGCCGTGCTCGACCTTCAGGGACGCCTTTGCGCCGGTGGAGTTCTTGCCTTGACGGCGATCGCCCGGCCGGCCGACCCGTACCGCGGAGAAGCGGACTACCTCCTGTTGATCCAGGAGCGCTCGGGACGCGTGCTGAACACTGCACGCAGGCTGGCCGTGATCCCGAAGAGCTTCCACGCACCCCTTGCCAACCACCGTGCCGACGCGCGGATCGGTGCCACGCTGCGGCGCGAACTGGAAGAAGAGCTATTCGGGCGGCTCGACGTCGACCGAACGACCGGAACGCAGCGCGCCGCCGACCCGATGCACCCGAGCAGGCTGTCTGCTCCGATGCGGTGGTTGAGCGAGCAGTCTGGTCGGCTGCGGATGGAGTGCACGGCGTTCGGGTTCAACCTGGTCAGCGGCAACTACGAGTTCGCCAGCTTGGTCGTGATCGAGGATGAGGAGTTCTGGCCGCGGTTTGGTGGCGACGTCGAAGCGAACTGGGAGGCCGCCGGGCTGCGCCAGTACTCGACGCTTGACGGTGAATTGATCAGCGAGCTGATCGGTGACGAAACCTGGAGCAATGAGGGGTTGTTCGCATTTCTCCAGGGCTTGCGTCGGCTCGCCGAGATCGGCGGCGATCGAGTGAGAATTCCCGCCGTCGAATTAGGTTGCTGATGGCCAGCGGACGGTGAGGACTACTGAATCTGCCAATGCTTCCCAGGAATGGTCGACTCCTGGACCCCACATCACGTAGTCGCCCTGCCGATTCATGATCTTGCCGCCGCCGGTGACTTCGACGCGGAATTCCCCGGAGACGAGCATCACCAGCGTGGTCCGCTGGTCGTCGGAAGTCCACTCAGGACGTTTGTCGCCCGCGGGGTGGTTGGCCCACTTAACTTCCACGTCTTTGGAGGCGCGGACACCCTGCGACGGGTCGATGAAGTGGCCGACCAGCCAGCCGCGCGTGTCGGCCGCGTCGTCGTTGGCGTTGCCGGCGGTCCAACCGTCGTTCACTGGCTGATCTCCCATTCGATCTCGGGCAGTTTCACACGCTCTCCGCCGATTTGCGCAAGGCGTCTGAGTCCTTGCGCCATGGCGAACAATCCTTCGTTGCTCCACGCTACATCACCTAGCAACTCGGTGACGAGTTCGGCGTCGGTAGTCGAATACTGACGAAGAGTCGCGGATTCCCAGTTTGCTTCCACCACTCCGCCGTAGCGTGCCCAGAATTCTTCGTCGTCGATGACGATCAGGCTGGCAAACTCGTAGTTCCCGCTGACGAGGTTCAGGCCGAACCCGGTGCACTCCATCCGCAGGCGGCCGGACCCTGCCATGAGCCAGCTCATCGGCTCGGTGAGCTTGGTCGGGTGCAGCGGGTCGGCGGCCAGCATGTCGCCCAGGGTGTTGTCGATGTCCGGGCGGCCGAACAGCTCCTCTTCCATCTCGCGGCGGAGCGTCATGCCGACCTGTGCGTCCCGGCGGACGTCGGTGAGCGGCTGGTGGAAGCCCTTCGGGATCACCGCGAGCCGGCGCGCGGCGTTGAGCACGTGGCCGGACCGCTCCTGGACCAGGAGCAGGTAGTCCGCGTCTCCGCGGTACGGGTCGGCGGGGCGGGCGATCGCGGTGAGCGCCAGTACGCCACCCGCACACAGGCGGTCGCCGACGTCGAGCACTGACCGGAGATCCGGCAAGTAGCGGTCTCGGAGCGGCATGGCGGTCGAGCCGGTGGCCACGGCGTCCACCAGCTCGCCTTCGAGCAGGTCGACTGTCAGCGCGTAGTGCACGAACTGGGACATGCCGAACGTTCCGCCGAGCTGGTGTTCACGGATGTCCGTACTCGTGAGCCTGTAGATCGGGCTGTCCGTCAGCCGGGTGTTCATGGACAGTGTCTCGGCGAGCCGCTGAACGGCGCGGCCGGCGGAGTGGTTGTCCAGGTCCAAGTCGGCTTCAGGCTGCGCGCTCGGAACGCGGAACCGGTCGTGCGGCGGGCGCAGTTCGCAGTCCAGGTCCAGCCAGTCTGCGCAGGTCAGGACGCTGGTGTTCATGGTCAGCCCGCCGCACCGCGCGGTGTACAGGCCGTGGTCGTCGACCCGAAAGCCGTAGTACGTGACCAAGGTGTCCGCGACGTCGCGCTGGCTGACCCAACCGCGTCGCGTGCCACGGTCGTGAAGGTCCTGGACGTTGATGCTCGCGACGCGCTCGGCGACGGCGCGGCGCGCGGTGCCGGGCGTCCAGTGGGCATGCCGGTCGAGCCATTCGAGAGCCGCGCCGATGTGGGGGTCCGCGGCGAGCCGCCGGTCGGCCTCCGTCGTGTCGACGGCCGCCGCTTCGCCGATCAGCTCGGCGAAGCGGGCGCGCTCGGCCTCCGACGCCCGTTCATGGGCGGTGTCCAGGACCTGTTGCATCTCCGACTGCGGCCGGAGATCCGGTTTCTTGTGCCAGGACGCGACCGTGCGCGCGCTGATTCCGAGGTGTTCGGCGAACCGCTCTTGACTGAGCCGCAATGCCGATTGCAATGCGACCGCTGTTCGCCCCGTCCATCCCCCGGCCGGACTCATCGCGCTCCCGAATGTCGCTGATCTGCGGTGGTTGTGCAGTGATGCTGCGGTGCTTGTGCATGGGTTGCGACGCCGTTCCGGCCTTGAATTAGAGGCATGGAAAACACCTCGCTCACCCAGTCGCTAACGCTTCGGCTTCACGTGCTCGACCACGGTCGCAAGGCTCGTTTGGACGTCCTCCAGCCGGTCGGTGATCTCAGCCAGTCGCTGTTCAAGTGCGTCCAGTCGGGACCACAGTTCGTGGCCGTCGTCGGCCGGCTCGTCCGGGTGCGGCGGCGTGCGGTTCTGCAGCACGGCCAGCAGATGTTGCGGATGCCAGCCGAGGGTCGTGGACAGGGCTTCGAGCGTCCGCGCACTTCGGCGGCGCTCCACGGTGTGGTGCTGGAGCTCGCGCACGATCGCCTGCGACACGTGCGACCGCTCGGCCAGCTCGCGTTGCCGCCAGCCGAGTTCGTTCACGCGCATGTTGATCGCCTTGGCGACTGCCGCCCAGTCCTCCGTCACGTATTCCTCCGCGCTCCGCCTCAGCGCCGAGATTAGCGGTTCGTCGAGCTTTCACCGCGCCGCATAGCGCATTGCCTGCGGCGCGTCGAACAAACACGTCCGACTAAGAGCTGAAATCAACAACATAGTCTTGAAATCAACAGATTGGTTCTCTCATGAACGCCAAAACGACCTTTCACACCATTCCCGAGTCCGCGTGGATTCTCGGCGTCTCCCGCAACACCGTCAGCCGGGCAATCCGGACCGGCATGCTCCGCGCCACCCTCTGCCGCTCCGGGCTGCGCGTCTCGTCCGCCGAGCTGACCAGGGCCCTTCTGGACGGAGGTGCGGCATGGAAGCCGACGACCTCTGGCTGATCGGCATCGCATGGCGGCTCGATCGCCTGCGGTGGGTGCCCACCGATGTCCTGCGCGACGTCGTGGCCAGCGATGGAGCCTGCATGACGCCGTCGTCGGAGGCCGGTCCGCCGGACGCTCGCGATGACCGCGAGTTCGCCACGCTGTTGTGCGGCGGCTGCCCGGTCCAGGACGAGTGCCTTGAACTGGAGCTACGGACTGCCGGCGCCGACACGGTTGGCGTCTGGGGTGCGATGACCGACGACGACCGGCGTGCGCTGCACCCGCACTGGCTGCGTCGCGGCGAGCGTTTCGAGCGAGGTGCGCGATGAACGGACTCACCGTGACGCCCACGCAGATCCTCGCCGGTGTCGGCGTGCTGATCGTCCTGTTCTGGGTCTGGCGGGCCGGTGCTCGTCGGGCGAAGGCCGCCGCCGAAGCTGCACGGAGTGGTGCGCGGCTCGTGTCGCTGGCCGGGCGGGTGCTGTTCAACGCCGGGCTGATCGTCGCCGTCCAGTGGGTCGTGATCGCTCACCCGGGTAGCCGGTGGCTGCTGCTCGCCGTGCTCGGGCTGCCCGCGCTGTTCGCGTCTTACGCGCTGATCCGCGCCATGACCGTGACCACGATCGACACCTCGAAGCGGGGTGGTCGGCGATGAACCGGGCTCAACGGCTCGCACAGGATGCAGCCGAAGCCGCGGAGGTGCGCGCTTACCAGACCGATCCGGACGTCGTCGCGCTGCGGATCGAGCGCGTGCGGCGGCAGGTCGACTGGATGTGCTGGTCCGGGATCGTGCTCGGGCTGGCGTTCACGATGACCAACGTCCAAGGCTTCGCGTCATCCGGCACGCGGCCGGGGTCGCTCCCCTGGCTGGCCGCGTGGGTGCTGGACCCGACCGTCTCTCTCGTTCTGCTGGCGATCCTGCGGGCCGAGCAAGTCACCGCCAGGTACCAGGTCCGGACGGGAGCATGGGTGCGGCGGGCGAAGTGGTTCACGCTCGCTGCCACCTACGTCATGAACACCTGGACGTCGTTCGCGGCCGGAGAAGCCGCGGCGATCGTGCTGCACTCCGTGCCGCCGCTGGTCGTGTTCGTCGCCGTCGAGGCGATCACCGACCTGCGGGACAAGCTGACCGATGCCGTACTGGTAGCCGCTGAACGGCGTCCCGCACAGCAGGAGACCGGCGGGCGGCGCGTGCTGTTCGCCGACTACCTCGCCATCGCTCGAGAGATGTGGACGCCGGACATCGAGATCACGCCGGCATGGGTGCGGCGGGCAACCGGGTGCTCACGTGGCCTGTCGCCCCGGCTGGCGCGGGCCCTGCGGGCGGAGGTGGGCCATGACTGACTCGTTGCCGGTCAAGGCCGATCCCGTGCTCGACGGCGAGCTGGTCGACGACACGTTGCCGCAGCCGCGTCCGCGCGCACCGAAGAGGAATCGCTTCGTGTTGTGGTGGCTGCACTCACCGCGCGTGCCGTTGTGGCTCAAGAGCAAGCCTCAGGCAAGGCAAGCACTCAAGGATGCCGTGGTGTGGCTCGTGTTGTCGCCGTTGCGGTTCCTCGGTGCGGTTGTGCGCGGTGTCGTAGTCGGCGCGCGGTGGTGGCGCGGTTGGGTGACCGTCCGGGACTACCGGACGGCCGCCGAGGAGTCGGAGAAGCTGGCCGACAAGTTCACCGAGATTCGAGCGCTGACGTTGTTCCGGTGGAAGGTCACCGGTGCCGTCGTGGTCGTGACAGCTGTGGCGGTCGCCATCGTCGATCTCGTGTACGGCACCGATCCTCTGTGGATCGGCGGCGCCACTGCCTCGGTGGCGCTCGCGGTTCTCGGGCGAAGGAAGGATGGCAGTCCCGGACGCAAGCCAGCGCTCGCCGGTCCGCGAACGTTGACGTGGACGATGGACCCGCAGGTCCTGGTGGACGCGTTCCGCGACGCGAAGCTGATCGGCAAGGACGAGACGTTGCGGCTCGTCGAGCGAGCAACACGCGTCGGCGATGGTTGGGCGGTCACCGTCGATCTCCCCGCCACCCGCAAGGCGGCCGATGTGGTGAAGAACCGGGACGCACTCGCGTCGGCGCTTGCCGTCGATGAGGTGCAGCTCATCGTGGAGCGCGTCCGGGGCAATGGCGGGCACGCTGGCCGCGTGTCAATGTGGGTGGCCGACGAGGACCCGTACGCGTCGCCTCCGTTGCGGACGCCCTGCTCGGCGTGACGCAGTGGGACGCGTGGCGACCGATCCCGTTCGGACGAGACGCGCGAGACCGGCGGATAGACCTTCCGCTGGTGTGGACGTCGCTGCTCGTGGGTGCGATTCCGCGGCAGGGTAAGACATTTGCTGCACGGCTCGCAGCGGCTGGACTCATCTTGGACGCGTGGGTGCGGTTGTATGTGGCGGACTTCAAGGCCGGGAAGGACTGGGACGCGGCCGGCCTGGTGGCGCATCGGTTCATGTCCGGAGACGAACCCGAACACGTCCTTGCCCTGGTGGACTGGCTAATTGAGCTGGTCGGCGAGGTTCAGACGCGGTTCCGGCGGATGCGTGACCTGGACGACCTGACGTGCCCGGAGTCGAAGGTCACGCCGGAGATGTCCCGCGACAAGGCGCTGGACATGCCGATTACGGCGATCTTTATCGATGAGGTCCGGGTTCCCTTGGAGGACCGCACACCCGTTGACGTGCAAGGAAAGAAGCTTCCCGCGGGTGAGTACGTCGGCGAGCTGCTGACGTGGCTGGCGAAGAAGGGACCGGCCGCGGGGATCGTGCTCGTGCTCGCCACGCAGCGGCCGGACTCGAAGACGATCCCGTCCGGGCTGCGGGCGGTGCTCGGGTCGCGGTTCGCCCTGCGGGTGATGGACTGGCGCGACTCGAACATCGTTCTCGGCGAGCAGATGAACACGCGCGGGTTCGACTCGTCCCGGCTGCTGCCGTCGCACAAGGGCGTGGGCATCCTGCGGCCGGATGGCGACACAGCGGCCGGGGCGGATGTACTGGCTATGACGGTCCGAACCTACTACATGCCGAACGAAGACTGGCGGACTATCTGTGAGCAGGGCCGGGCGCTGCGCGAGGCGGCCGGGACGCTGACCGGGCACGCGGCCGGACAGGACGCGACGCCGGTGCTCGACCGCGCTGCGGCGGTCAAGGCAATCGGTGCAAGTCATCCCGTTGACGCGGTTCCGTCGCCGGGCGAGCTGCCTGAACTGCTCGCGTCGCTCGTCGAGTACCTGGGCGACGACCTGGGCCCGGATGGCAGGGAGTTCGTGCCCACAGCTGAGCTGCTGGGCGCCCTGGAGATCGACCGAAAGACGTTCGCGCAAGAGATGACCGACCTGGGATGCCGGCCGACGCGAGACCGTGTGACCGGCGAAGATGGCGACGTTCGGCAGGTCCGCGGGTACTTGACGGCTGAAATTAGGAGCGCCATTGGTCGCGTAACCACCGAGAGCGGTGTGACAGACGAGGACGGCCGACCGTGAGCGCCGCTCGTTCCGAAGAGCCGCAGATCCGGGTTATCCTACCTGCGAGATTGCCTGAGCTGACGCCCGCCGTCGCACGCGCATTGCTGGCCGTTCTGATCGAGGTTACTGAGGTGCCGGTGCTGGACGTGCCGGTGGAGGAGGTGAACGGTGGCAGCTGAAATCATTAGCGACCCGTGGGCAACGCTGGATGACCTTCTGGGGCTTGAGGTCGCCGACGTAGCGGACGACGGGATCGGGACGTTGGCGGCCTACGGCCGGTGCTCGACCGAGGACAACCAGGACCCGGAGACCTCCCGCGGTTGGCAGTTCGGGAACGCGCGCAAGTTCGTCGAGCCGCTAGGCGGGCAGATCGTGGCGGAGTTCTTCGACGTCGGGCAGTCGCGGTCCGTCCCGTGGGAACGACGAACCGAGGGCGCGCGGCTGCTCGCCGAGTTGAAGAATCCGCGCCGCGGATGGGATGCGATTGTCGTCGGCGAGGGCACGCGGTGTTGGTTCGGCAACCAGTTCTCGCTTATCGCGCCGAAGTTCGCCGCCTACGGGGTTGATCTGTGGGTCCCAGAGCTGGGCGGCAAGTACGACGCGCGGAACCCGTCGCACAAGATGCTGATGAGCGTGCTCGGCGGGATGAGCGAGTCCGAGCGGCAGCACGTTCAGGCTCGCGTCCGCGCGGCAATGGACGCGCAGGTGATCAACGAAGGACGGCACCAGGGTGGCCGGGCGCCGTACGGCTATGTGGTCGTCGACAGTGGTCCGCATCCAAACCCGCGGAAAGCTGCGGAAGGGTTCAAACTGCGAGTGCTGGCGATCGACGAGGCGACGGCGGACGTGGTGCGGCGAATCTTCGCCGAGTACCTCGACGGCAACGGCGATCGAGCGATCGCCAACCTGCTCAATCGGGACGGCATTCCTTGTCCCTCTGCGCACCGGCCGGACCAGAATCGGCACCGGCTTGCCGACGGCTGGCAAGGCAGCTCAGTGCGGGCGATCCTCGACAACCCGCGATACACCGGCTACGCCATCTTCGGGCGCTGGACGAAGCACGAGACATTGCTTGACCCGGAGGACGTTGCCGCGGGCCACGTGGTGCGTTTCAAGCGCGCCGCTCCCGACCGGATCGTACGGTCGCGCGAGCAGGCACACCCGGCGATCGTGTCCGTCGAGACGTTCACGCAGGTTCAACTACTGCGCCGATCGAAATCGGCAGGCGGGTTAAAGACTGCACGCAAGGCGGAGCGGGGCGCCCGAAAGACGGCACGGTCGTACCTGCTGCGCGGGCTGGTCCGATGTGGAGTATGCGGCCGGAAGATGCAAGGCGCGACGATCAGGAAGGGCGCCTACTACCGCTGCACCTCGCGGACCATGGCGCCTGGCGCGTTGAAGCTGGCGGATCACCCGAAGACGGTGAACCTGCGTGAAGGCGTGGTCGTCGAGGCGCTCAACGGATGGCTTCACGAGCTGTTTCACCCGGACAACCGCGACCGAACGGCGGCCGCACTACTGGGGTCGGACGGCAGTCAAGCCAGCGGTGGTCCACTGGAAGCCGCCCGGAACCGGCTGGCGGACGCGGAGGCAAGGCTTCAGCGGTATCAGGCCGCGATCGCGGCCGGCGTCGAGCCCGAAGCACTCGTCGACCCGATCAACCAGGCACAAGCCGAACGAGCCGCCGCAAAAGCACAGATCGAGAGCGTTCCAGCCGACTCGACGGTAAGCCGCGCCGAGATCTACGCGAGGATCGATGCACTCGGCGACGTCTGCGGGACACTGGCCAACGCGACCACGGCAGGTATGAGCCGCCTGTACCGCGCGTTGAACCTGGAGCTACGCTACGAACCAAAAGAGCTGGCCGTCTATGCGACGACCAGCCCGGGTGTAGATAGTGCGTGTGTCCGAGGGGGGACTTGAACCCCCATACGTGGGATATCTCCCGTGTTTGGGGAGATCATGCGCTCAGTGTAGCGCAGAGTCACCGGTCCCGATCGCTCACGACAGCGGTCCTTACCCGTAAACCAACTAACGACGCGCGACACTAGATGGCGAACGGTCGGGATGCTGCGAGCACTCGGTGCGATGGTCGGAGGCAGTTGAGCACGACGCGGTCGACCACCGATCGACCAACACGACGTCGTTTACCAGCATGCTGCCCCGTTCGTGGGGCCTGGCGTTGTACGTGCCGCGTGCATTTCGATCCGTGCCTCCGCCAGGGACATTGCGACCTAATACTGCAACGGCAGTTAGGGGTGTTGTGGTAGATCTCCGTTGTGGTGGTCGATGTGGTGATGGATCAGCTGGATCGGGTGCATGAGCGGATCGCGGGGCGTTTCGTGCGGTCGGAGCCGCGGACTCGGGCGCGGGAGTATGTGTCCGGGCTGGTCGCCGGGTTGGAGCGGAAGAACGGGTGGACGCTGGCCGAGCAGGCCGGCGACATCTCGCCGGACGGGATGCAGCGGTTGCTGCGCTGGGCGGACTGGGACATCGACGGCGTCCGCGACGACCTGCGCGACTACGTGATCGAGCACCTCGGCGACCCCGGTGGCGTGCTAATCGTCGACGACACCGGGTTCCTGAAGAAGGGCAGGATGTCGGCCGGGGTGCAGCGCCAGTATTCGGGGACCGCCGGCCGGATCGAGAACTGCCAGATCGGCACCTTCCTGGCCTATGCCTCGCCTCGCGGGCATGCGCTGATCGACCGGGAACTCTATCTGCCCGAGCCCTGGATCGCCGACCAGGACCGGTGCCGGCGGGCAGGCATCCCGGAGGGCACCGAGTTCGAGACCAAGCCACGGCAAGCCATGGCGATGCTGGCGCGAGCGTTCGCCGCAAGGGTGCCCTTCTCGTGGGTCACCGCCGATGAGGCCTACGGGCAGGTCAAGTACCTGCGGTTATGGCTGGAAGCCCACGACGCCGCGCACGTGCTGGCCACCAAGGTCAACGACACCCTGGTCACCACCGGCGGCCGCGAAGCCCGAGCCGACGAACTGATCGCAGGCCTGCCGGCCCGGGCGTGGCGGCGGCTGTCGGTCGGGGCCGGGGCGCACGGGCCACGCGAGTACGACTGGACGCGGGTGCCGATCCGGATCGGCTGGCAGGCCGGACGTGGGCACTGGCTGCTGGCCCGCCGCGCAGTCTCGGATCCGACCGAGATCGCCTACTACGTCTGCTACGGACCCCGCCGCTCGAGCCTGCTGGATCTGGCCTGGATCGCCGGGACACGCTGGCGGATCGAGGAGTGCTTCCAGCAGGCCAAGAACGAAGCCGGGCTCGATCAGTATCAGGTCCGGTCCTGGCGGGCATGGTATGCCCACATCACCCTGTCGATGCTCGCCCACGCCTGGCTTGCCGTCTCCCGGTCCCTTGTGGCAAAAGGGGAAGCGGTGTCGGCGAGTCAGGCATGATCGGATTCACGCTACCGGAGATCCGGCGCCTGCTCACCAAGCTGATCGTGCGTGTCACCGACGCCGCCGAGCATGTCTGGGCCTGGTCCCGCTGGCGCCGCCGACGGCAACACCAAGCCCGCCTCAGCCACTACAAACGACGCGGCTACCCACTCACTTAACTGCCGTTGCAGCACTAAGCCTGCCTCACTAGCAGTTTTGCGTGGTCGAGCTCTCGGCGATGCTCAGCAAGCCGGTACTGGCCGCCGGTGATCTCATCGATCGTCCGGTAGCTGTCGAATCCGAGTGGCTGCCACGCGCCGTTGCTGCATGGACGCAGCTTGGAGAACGTGGACGGGGGCAACCGATTCATCCTCGCGATGTCAGGGAGCGTGTATTTACAGACATCCGACTTCCGCGCCGCGGTGGGCTCCGTCCGGTCGCACCTCAAGCACACCGGGGTACAACCCAGGTTGCAGATCGGGCACGCCAAGACGCAACACTGCGCCGATCGAGTGGTCGTCAGGTGGCAGCGGAACGCTGGCGGCGCGACCAGCGACCTCTGGCCGTGGCGCGCCGTAAACTTGTGCGCTCTCGCGTTGGGAGGCGTGATGGGGCGGATCGTGTGCGTGCACGGCATCGGCCAGCAGGTTGCTGGCGAACACTCACTGTTACGTGACTGGACCCCCTCACTCCTAGACGGGCTCGCCCGCGCCGGCCACAGCGACGCAGCCACCACTGACGACGTGGTGATGGGCTTCTACGGGCATCTGTTCCGGCCAGCCGGGGCCCGACTGGCTGTCGGCGACCCGATGTTCAGCGCGGACGACGTCGAGGCCGGTCTGGAGCAGGATCTGCTGCTGGCGTGGTGGCGGGAGGCCGCGCTGGTGGATCCGAAGGTGGCGCCGCCGGAGGCGGACACGCTGGTGCGGGCGCCGGGGTCGGTGCAGGCGGCGTTGCGGCAGCTGTCCCGATCGCGGTTCTTCGGTGGTCTGGCTTTGCGGGCGATGGTGTTCGACCTCAAGCAGGTCAGCCGCTACCTGCAGGACCAGCAGCTGCGTGACGCAGCGCGCCGGGCGGTCCGGAAGCTGATCACGACAGAGACCCGGGTGGTGGTGGCGCATTCGCTCGGGTCACTGGTCGCCTACGAGGTCCTCGCAGCGATACCGGACCATCAGGTGCAGGCGCTGGTCACGCTCGGGTCGCCGCTCGGGATCCCGAACCTGATCTTCCACCGGCTGGACCCGACGCCACGCGACGGACTCGGAGCCTGGCCGGGCCCAGACAGACTGGTGTGGACGAATGTGGCCGATTACGGGGACGTCGTCGCGCTCGAGAAGGACCTGCGACCGCGATTCGGACCGCGTGTGATCAGCGCCGTCGTGCACAACGGCGCCCACGCCCACGCTGTCACCGCCTACCTCACCGAGCAGCTCACCGGAGCAGCGATCGCGGGAGGCCTGAGTGAACAATGAAGGCAATCAGCCGCGACGGTACTTGATCGCGACCGCCGTCGCGCGTTACCCGAAGGCGCCGCAGTGGGACCGGCCCGGGCTCATCGAGGCCCGGGAGCAGATAATCCGCCTGTTTACCGAAGACCTCGGCTACCAGCACATCAGCACCCTCGGACTCGATCCCAGCAGAGACCAGCTGACCGCGCTGCTGCGCACCTTTTGCCTGAACGGCGCCCGGCAACCCGACGACATCGTGGCCGTCTACATCGGTGGCCACGGCGAAGTCCTCGACGACACCCACGAACATCTACTCCTGACTGCCGATACCGACCCGGCCGACGTCGCCGACGCACTGCCCACGGCGGAACTGGCCCGCAAGATGCTGCTCAAGACCCGCGTTCGGCGCGTGCTGCTGATGCTGGACACCTGCTACTCCGGTCATGGCGGCGCCGAACTTACCGCCGCCGCGATCACCACAATGACCGGCGACTGGGGCGACGACCACGGATCCGGCTTGGCCGTGATCACGTCCTCGCAGCCGTCCGAGCAAGCCGGAGCGGGAGCCTTTCCGCGGCTGCTGCGCGACGCGGTCCGCGCCTTGCCGGCCGCAGGGTACAACCCGGCGACGCTGCCGCTGGACTCGATCGTGAAGGCGATGAACATCAGCGCGAGCAAGCCGGGCTATCAGACGATTGGGCACAGCGTCACCGGGTTGACCGGCGAGGTTCCACCGTTCCTGCCCAACCCGCGCCACGACCGGCGGATGACCGAGGTTGACCTGGCCATCCAGCACGCCAGCGAATTCGAGGTCCAAGCCGAACGCCGCGACATCGAGCTGCGGACCCGGCTGCTGGTCCGTGCGATGGGCGGAAGCGGCGCGCGGAGTGCGCAGGGCTGGTGGTTCGCCGGCCGGCACACCGCGCTGCTGGACATCACCGCCTGGCTGCATCACCCCGATCCGGCCCGGCCGCTGCAGGTGGTCACCGGCAACCCCGGCTCCGGGAAGACCGCCGTCCTCGGCCTCATCGCCACCCTCACCCACCCCCAGCGCCGCGCCACCGTTCCCATGCACACTCTGGGACTTCCAGCCGCGGCCGTGCCAGGACCCGCCACCGTGGACGTAGCGATCTACGCCCAGGGCCTGACAACGGACCAGGTACTGGCAGGCATCGCCGCTGTTGTGCACACGCACGCCAGCACGCCCGGAGAGCTGCTCGAGGCGCTGTCCGGCAGGACCGCGCCGCTGACCGTGCTCATCGACGCCCTCGACGAAGCCGCCGACCCCGACCACCTCACCCGCCGCCTGCTCCGGCCCCTCCTCGACCACGCAGCCGGGAGAATACGGCTGCTGGTCGGCACCCGAGACTTCCTGCTCGAGCGTCTTGGCCTCCGCCGCGCGGACGCGGTCGATTTGGACGCCGACCGGTACGCCGACCTCCCGGCGCTGACCACCTACGCCGCCCGCGGCTTGCTAGAGGCCAGCCCGAACAGTCCCTACCGCGATGGGTCAGCCCGGCTGCTGCGTGCCGTCGCCGACGCGGTCGCCGCGGCCGCGCACCCGTCGTTCCTGGTCGCACGGATCACCAGCGCCACTCTCGCCGCCCAAGACCAGGTCGCTGATCCCCAGGACGCCGCCTGGCGCCGGACTCTTCCTAGGCTTCCCGGCGAGGCAATGCACCGTGACCTGGATACCCGCCTCGGCGAGAGCTCCACCAGAGTCCGGGATCTGCTCCGTCCGCTCGCGTTCGCCGAAGGACAGGGCCTGCCGTGGGAAGACATCTGGGCGGCCGTCGCCTCCCGTGCTGCCGGCACCAGCTACACCGACGATGATCTGCTTTGGCTGCGCGAGCACGCCGGCTCCTACGTCGTCGAAGCCACCGAATCCGGCCGCTCCACCTACCGGCTCTACCACCAAGCCCTCGCCGAGCATCTCCACGTCGGCGTTGACACGGCTGCCGTGCACCGGGCCATTGCCGACGTGCTGGTCGCCCGTGTTCCGCGCACACTCGAGGGCCGCCGCGACTGGACCTGCGCCCACCCCTACACCCTGCGCCACGTCGCCACCCACGCCGCCCGCGCCGGCCTCATCGACGAGCTGGTCACCGACGCTGACTACCTAGTGCACGCCGAACCCGACGGGCTCCTGCTCGCCCTGCACCAAACCAGGACCGACGACGGCGCACTCACCGCCGCCGTGTACCGCTGCTCCGCCGACCTCCACCGACATCTACCCGCGACACGCCGCCGTCAGGTTCTCGCCGCTGACGCCGCTCGCTTCCGCGCCGCAGCCCTCCAGCAAGATTTATCGGCATCGCTGAGATGGCGACCGCGATGGGCAACCGGGCAGCAAGCCGTCCACGCCCTCCACACCACCTTCATCGGTCACACCGGCTGGATGCAGGGGGTTGCCTGCGCCAGTCTCAACGACCGGCCGGTCGCCGTAACAGCCCGCGATGACAGCATCGCGATTGTCTGGGACATCGCAACCGGAAACGAAATCACCACGTTTACCCGCCACACCAGCTCTGTACTGGCTGTGGCTTGCTGCATCCTCGACGACCGCCCGGTCGCCGTAACCGCGGGCCATGACAAAACCGCACGCGTCTGGGACCTCGCCACCGGCGACCAAATCATCACCTTCAGCCGCCACACCGACTGGGTGGCAGCAGTGGCTTGCATCCAGCTGGACGGCCGCCCAGTAGCCGTCACCGCCGGCCGCGACAACACCGCACGCGTCTGGGACCTCAAAACCGGCAACGAAATCACCACGTTCACCCGTCACACCGATGCAGTGGCAGCGACGGCCTGCACCCAGCTGGACGGCCGCCCAGTAGCCGTCACCACCGACCATGACAACACCGCGCGCGTCTGGGACCTCAAAACCGGCAACGAAATCACCACGTTCACCCGTCACACCAACTCGGTGCTGGCGGTCGCCTGTACCGAACTCGACGGCCGCCCAGTAGCCGTCACCGCCGGCCGCGACAACACCGCACGCGTCTGGGACCTCAAAACCGGCAACGAAATCACCACGTTCACCGGCCACACCTATTCGGTGCTGGCGGTGGCTTGCACCCAACTGGACGGCCATGCTGTCGCCGTCACTGCCGGCCTCGCCAATACCGCGCTGGTCTGGCGTTTCTCGATTACACCGGCTGATCGGCCTTCCCTTCCTAGTCATTCAGCAGGGATCGCGGCCCTGACAAGCGAAGTGCTCGAAGGCCTACCGGTCGCCGTCACCACGGGACACGACAACACCGCGCGCGTCTGGGACCTCGCCACCGGCGACCAAACCGCCATCTTCACCGGCCACACCAGCTCGGTGCTGGCAGTAGCCTGCACCAGCCTCGACGGCCGCCCGATCGCCGTCACCACGAGCTACGACGAAACAGCCCGCGTCTGGGACCTCGCCACCGGCGAACAGATCACCACCTTCACCCGCCACACCGGCTGGGTGTCAGCTGTAGCCTGCGCGAACCTTGACGCCCGTCCAGTCGCCATCACCACCAGTCAAGACAACACCGCACGTGTCTGGGACATCGCCACCGGCAACGAAATCACCACCTTCACCCGCCACACCAACTCAGTCGAGGCAGTAGCCTGCACCAACCTCGACGGCCGCCCGATCGCCGTCACCACGGGCTACGACGAAACAGCTCGCGTCTGGGACCTCGCCACCGGCGGTGAAATCGCCACCTTCACCCGCCACCAACACTGGGTAGCAGCAGTGGCCTGCACCAGACTCAGCAACCATCCTGTCGCCGTCACTGCCAGCTACGATGACACCGCTCGCGTCTGGGACCTCGCCACCGGCAACCAGATCACCACCTTCACCCGACATACCGACTCCGTGCTAACAGTGGCCTGCACCAACCTCGACGGCCGCCCGATCGCCGTCACCACCGGCCGCGACAACACCGCACGCGTCTGGGACATCGCCACCAACGCCGAGATGGCCATATTCGATTTCCGTGCAATCAGTGCTGCGGCGATCAGGTCGAGCGGCGAATTGATGGTCGCAGCCGGCTGGGACTTTATTGTATTCGACCGCACTGCAAGACATTAATTCTTTTTGTGAAATACAAATCCTCGACGTGCGGCGATCTTGAATCCGGACATGGGTATAGTCACCAGGGTGGCCACACCCATGTCCGGCACAGCCGCTCGCGAGCACAAAGTCACGATTGTTGATCATCGCGAGCGAAGAATTGCCCGAATGCGCCCAGGACACATCTGCCCTGTTTATCAGGACAACCCATCGGAAGCTCGAACCGGTGTCGAACTGGGCATACGTGCCGACCGTTGCAGCCAAGAGCGCGAGGGCGAGCGCGGGACGTCCGAAGCGCCGCGGGTGCGCGGAGGCGGTCTGAGCCCGGATCGCCGGGCGATGTCTGATCCCGTAGCGAGGGGCCGAGGGTTCTTCCAGCAGCACGCGCAGTTCGCGCCCGTCTGCGGCGTTATCCGTCGTTCAGTCACGACCACAGCTCCGCGGAGCCCAGGTGGCAGGGTCTCTGCGCGAGGATCCAAACGACCCAAGCCACAAGTGAATAGGAAACACTGTTTCAGGTGGTAGATTCCCAGGTCAGCAAGTTTGGTCCCCGCGCACGCGGGGCTGCTCCCCGCCGATGAGGTCGCCGGCTGGACGCCGGAGCGTCGTGCCCGCGCACGCGGGGCTTGTCCCGAGCTCGGCCACTTTGCCACGGTGCGGCTCACGTCGTCCCGCGCACGCGGAGCTGCTCCGTCGGAGATGGTGACCGGGAACGCGATGGTGTCGTCGTCCCCGCGCACGCAGGGCTGGTCCCTGCGGCGGCGGCCCGGCCAGACGGCGGATCTGGTCGTCCCCGCGCACGCGGGGCTGGTCCCATCCTGATCGCCATCGCCACGGCCGCCAGCGTGTCGTCCCCGCGCACGCGGGGCTGGTCCGGCGCGCCGAACTGGGCAGTGTCGATTCGGCGCGTCGTCCCCGCGCACGCGGGGCTGGTCCCGCCGACGTGTACACCCGCAGATCGTCGTAACTGTCGTCCCCGCGCACGCGGGGCTGGTCCCACCGGGCGGTGCAGGACGTCGCGATCGGCATCGTCGTCCCCGCGCACGCGGGGCTGGTCCCTTTGTCCAGGTACTGGGGTGGACGACGACGTTGTCGTCCCCGCGCACGCGGGGCTCGTCCCCACACGAAGAACGCCAGCTCCCAGAACCCGTAATCGTGTCTTCGTCGGCAGAGTCACCACTCGTGTTCGCGTCTTGATGTGGGAACGTGTCCTCGACATGGTCAAAACCGGCCGCGCGATCATGGTCTACCACGCCGACAACGAACAAGGCCTCGCCTTCGAAGTCCACCGCCACGGCTGGACGCCGATCGACTTCGAAGGCATCCAGCTCATGCTCCGCCCCGACCCACGGCGCACCACCGACCAAACCCGCAAAAACGGCTGGAGCAACGCCAGCCGACGACGGAGGTACCAACGCGGCTCGACACAAAGTGAATGAAAAACAGCGTTACGCCCCATAAAACCCCAGGTCAATAAGTGTCGTCCCCGCGCACGCGGGGCTGGTCCCGGGTCGTCGCTCTCGTAGGACAGCGTCGCCGCGTCGTCCCGCGCACGCGGGGCTGGTCCCGGGTCCGGGAAGTCCGCTTCGCCCTGGCCCCGGTCGTCCCGCACACGCGGGTCTGGTCGCCGGGCGATCTCTTCGCCGACGGGGTGTAGTGGTCGTCCCCGCGCACGCGGGGCTGGTCCCAGCGCGCCGGAGTTCCGTGTGGGGTGGTCGCGGTCGTCCCCGCGCACGCGGGGCTGGTCCCGCGGTGGTGCGGCCGAGCCCGAGCGCGGTGGCGTCGTCCCCGCGCACGCGGGGCTGGTCCCACGACACCCGGCGAATGCGACCTCACCGCCGGGTCGTCCCCGCGCACGCGGGGCTGGTCCGTTCCACGACTGTCTGACGTGCCGGACCGAGGAGTCGTCCCGCACACGCGGGGCTGATCCCGGCGAGTACGTCACCCCCGAGAAGCGGGTTACGTCGTCCCCGTGCACGCGGGGCTGGTCCCTGGTCGTACAGCTCGTCGAGGTCCAGCGGCCGGTTGTCCCCGCGCACGCGGGGCTGATCCCGGCTCCCCGCTCGCTGCCGGCCACACCTTCACGGTCGTCCCCGCGCACGCGGGGCTGGTCCCAGCAGGTAGCCGACGGACTCGGTGCCGTCGGTGTCGTCCCCGCGCACGCGGGGCTGGTCCCCGGATGCCTGTCGATAAACTCTGACCGGCCGCGTCGTCCCCCGCGCACGCGGGCTGGTCCCTCACCGCGGGGGAAAGCCGTACAGGATCTGCTCGTCGTCCCCGCGCACGCGGGGCTGGTCCCGAGGATAGAGCTGGTATCCAGCGCATACAGCGTCGCCCGATCGGGTCATCCCCGCGCACGCGGGCCTGGTCTTGCGACGTCACCGTCCACGGCCTCGGCAAGCTTGTCGTCCCCGCAGACGCGGGGCTGGTCGCGTCTTGGGCAGCGGGATCTGCCCGGACTTCGTGCCGTCCCACGCACGCGGGGCTCTGCTCTCTGCGTTGGCAGCGAAGCAGCTCCTGAAGCGAGCGTGATTGCTCCGTCTAGGTGAACTGACATTGCATCGCGAAACACTTCGGCAGCTAGCGCTGACCTCTTCGCTTGGGAGGGAGATCTGTTGGTGGTCGACGATGCTGTCGGGGCGGTGGCGTGGGCGAAGTCTGTCCGGGATGAGTTCGGCGTGGTTACCGACTGGCTGCCGTTGTTTCAGCACCTGGACGACACCACAGCGGTTGCCGGTCTCCTTCTTGATTGTTGGGTTTCACCGCAGGTCAAGGCGCGTATCGGGCAGGAACTTCCCGGCGAGGAAACCGATCTGCCTGCCGTAGTGTGTTGGCTGGCTGGTACGCACGACGTGGGTTAGGCGAGTCCGGCTTTCGTCTGCCAGGTTGATGTGCTGGCGGATCGTGAGCGGTCCGGCGGGTTTCCGGATGAGCCCGCACTTGGCGGATGACCCCGATCGGCGACGTGCGGGTCATGCTCTGGTCGGTAATTGGGCGGTACGCCAGTGGCTGACCGATGAAGCGGGCTTTGATTTCATGAGGAACGCGGCGCAGTGGGCTTTTGTGGGTCGGGAGCGATCATGGGGTGCCGCCGGAGGAATCCGACTTGTCCTTCGTGGACGATTCGCCGCATCTTGTCGGTTCCGGTGTCTGGGCGGCGACGCGGCAATGGTTGTACGTGCGGATCATCTGGGGCCCTTTTCGCAGGATGACAAAGGTCTGGCGGCAAGGTCGCATTCGGTGGTCATCACCATGCACCGGAGCCGGCAGGCCACCGAACTGGCCCCGGCCCGCAAGCGGGCACCGCACAGGAAGGTTGCCGCCGCGAAGAAGTAGCGCCCATGACAGCCAATCGCTGGGGAGAGATCGCCGTGGTTACTGCGTCGGCGGCGGGGAGAGTTCTTCCTCGCCGCCGACGCAGGACAACCGTCTTTCATGCGGAGTTCCACGCGGTGCCGAGAACGTGAACGCTGGCTTCGACTCGGACGACTTCACTGACACGGACAGCAAGAACGTCTCGGGCTGCTATACCACCCGGGCAGAGCCTGGTCCATCACGAAGACGAAGACGGTTGGAGACCGGTCGGTTCAACGATGCCGGCCTAACGGACTTTCGCTCGGGTCAGTAAGGCCCAGTGAGCCAATACTTGATTCGACCTGGGTAACTGTCGATGACGAGGTACCAGAAGCCGTCGTAGGGCAACACCAGCTCAACAGGGCTCGTCTCCCAGAAGCCGCCGTAGTAGCACTGGTAACCGTCCTCGTCTTCGTCACGGTATGCCTGATAGTCCTCGGCGTCCATCAGGCAGATCCTCGCGGCGCAGCCGCGCAGCGTCAGCTCGAAGCGAGCGCCGCCCGCGCAGGACCCGATCTCGTGCCACAGGTGTTCCATACGAGCATTTGTAGCGACGATAGGTCACCAACGGAACCGCCGCGCAGTTGGGAGAAGGTAGGGCGTCGCAATCACCGGAAGCGACCACTCCGGTCATGGTGCTCCGCCTTGAAGGGATCGCGGCCATCGGCCCGGCAAGCCGGGTGCGGCCAGATTTTGTCGATGTTGCCATACGGTGGTGCGGTGACGCTCTTGGGGTTCTCGAAGACGACGAATACCTGCTCGACCACGGCGTGCTGGTGATCCGCGATCGCCACGCTCCCGACGCGGCGGAGCCGTGGGGTCGCGAACTGCTGGGTGAGCTGGCCACCGATGCGTTGTCCGGCACGATCGCTACCGCCGGGGACGGCTGGGGCCACGGGCATGCCGGCGACCCCTACCAGGCGGTACGGCTGGAAGCCCACGACACGCCACCGCAGATCGTCCTCGCCGAGTCGGAGGACGTCGTCGAGACTCCGTTCCACAGCCGCTCCGGCCGACTGGCCTTCGCTACCTTCACCGGCAGCGAGCACGAAGGCGCCCTCGACCTGGGCCGGCGCGGCCTGTTCCACGCCCGAGTGGCGCGGCGCGCCGCCCCGGCTGGCGACGAAGGCGACGTGTGGCTGCTGCAGATCTGGCCCTGCGACGACGATCCGGAGTTGCCCCGCTGGGTGCGGCGGACCCGGCCGGCAATCGGCGCCCCGGATCCCGGCTGGCGACTGGTGCTAGGCTACCCGCTGATTGAGGTCGCCTACTTCGCCGCCGGCTACGGCCCACCACAACCGGAGTCGTGGCTCGAGCCTCCCTGCGCGGGACCCGCCGGACGCGGCGATATGCGCGCAGCTGGGCGTCACGCCGCCGGAGTCGACGCGCGAGGCCATCGATCTGCTCGCCGCAGCTGGCGTGCTGGATCCCGACGGCACCGGATTCCGGCTGCCCGAGCGGCCACCGTCCGCGGCCGAACGCCTCGGCCTGCCCGATCGGCTCGCCACCCAGATCGAGCAGGCCGCGGCCCACGCCCGATACTGCTGGGTCGCCGCGGACCTCACCCTCATCGCCGCGTGGGGCCACCCCCGCCCCGTCGACGACCTCGCCGACCGGCTGCTCATCCCCTCCGATGACGTTCCCGGGCTGCTCGCCTACGCCGCCACCCGGTACATCGAGCCAGTCGACGGCGGGATCGTGGCACGGGCGCAGACCGCCTGGAGCGGGCTCAACGCATCGTCGCCGTCGCGTGTCCGCACTTATCATCGGGATCGCCGTCGCATCGTGGACACCACCAGCCAAAACGATCTCGCAGAGCTACCTCACCGTGATCCACGGCAGCCAGGTCACCTGCGGAACGCTCGCAGCTGTCGAACGCGGGCAATTGCACCTCGTTGTCCCTAGCAGACGTGATCCGTCAATGATCCAACTGGCCGCAGTGAACAGCATGGCTGTCACGTCAATCTGCCCCTAACCGGACGTCAGTGGCAGATATGCGGCGACGGTCGGTGACCACGATGGTGGGTGAGACCGTCCCATCACGTGCACCGCCAGGCAATGACCATCATGACTATGTAGTGTCACATCGTTTCGTGATGGGCAGGCCGGTGAGGGCTTTGGAGGGAAACGATCGTCGCATCGTGTTAATTGAGTTCCTGTCGCAGGAGCGTGTTGTCGTGGGAGCGCGGCGAAGGCGGTCGCTGCGGCGGGCTTGACCACGCAGGGCGGGCCTTGACGGGTGTCGCGGGGCCTGGTCACGTGAGCGAGGCCGCGTGCCACCACCGCGAGATCACGTGTGATCGGGAACCGCGGCGCCGGTAGCGGAGTCGTGGTCAGCCGTTGAGACGATGCGGGCGTCGGCGGCAGCGTGGACGAGTCGAAGCGGGTTGCTCATCGTCAGGCAGGTCAGAACGCAACCCCGATCCGGTGAAGGTGCGAGGCTCGTAGCGGTCGGAAAGGCCGGCGGTGGCCAAGTGGACGCGGCCGTCGACGCTCACTCGCCAGACGTGGGCGAGCCGGTAGTCGGCGCGGGCGGGCACCGGTTGCTCGCCATCGACTCGGAACTGAACGTGAAGTTCGTGATCGGGGACAGAGCCACAGCGCCGGCCGGCAGAAGCCCGCCGCGATCGCGGAGCTCCTGGAGGGCCGACAGCGCTAGTGTCGCACCCGCCGAGTGTCCGACGAACGGCGATCCGGTCGGCAGGAATGCCCTCACGGAGCATCGCTCGATACATGGCGCTCGGACGGCCTCGTCCGCACGCCTGGCCAGGACGACCCGCAGATCACGGTCGGCTGCTCGACGAGCTCGGCGACGACTACCGCGTCGTCGCGCCCGTCGATGCGTCGAGCAACGTGCGGCCGCTCGCACTGGCGACGCCCGTCGACCAGTGGGGCGGGGTCGCCCGCAACCCCTGAGGAGTTCTCAGTCGACGGCCGCGGACTGCCGCCGCACATCGGCGATCCGTTGCCTGGCGTCCGAGAGATGCCGCTCGATCGCGGCCGGATCGCCGTCGAGCGCGGTGTCGAGCAGCATCCGACGCCGCACGACGGACGTCCAGGTTCTGGTCGAGGGTGTCGGCGAGCCGGAACGGAATCTCGAACGTCGGGGCGTGCTGCTGCCAGATCGCGAGCACCCTCCGGTTGCCGCCCGGTGGAGGCACGCCCCCGGGTCATCGCCGAGCGCCGCCGCAACATCGGCTTCGTCTTCCAGCGGTTCAACCTCTTCTCGCACCTGACCGCCCTGGACAACGTCGCCGCTGGCCCGGTGCACGTCCTCGGGACGTCCAAGGTGGAGGCGCGCGAGCAGGCGCACGCCCTGGTGGCCCGGGTCGGCCTGTCCGACAAGGCGGCCAGCCGCCCGTCCGCGCTGTCGGGCGGGCAGCAGCAGCGGGTCGCGATCGCGCGCGCCCTCGCCATGAAGCTGGAGCTCATGCTGTTCGACAAGCCGACCAGCGCGCTCGACCCCAAGATGGTCGGCGAGGTGATCGCCGTAATGAAGGAGCTGGTGGCCGACGGCATGACGATGATCGTCGTGACGCACGAGATGGGGTTCGCGCGTACGGCCGCCGACCGCCTGATCATGTTCGACGGCGGCGTCATCGTCGAGGACGGACCACCCGCAAGCTCATCACCGATCCCGAGCACGACCTCACCCGAGCGTTCCTGCGCCGGATCGACGCATCACAATGAACCGTGCAGAAGGAGCCCGGCTGGTCGGCCGCCGATCACATGCGCACCGAACTGGTCGCCGATACCCTCCGAGCGGCTGTGGGCGGCGCTCGACCACGGGGCCCGCGAAGGCCCTCGCCGCCCGCACCGGCGTAGAACAGGTCATTCCTGCCGACCACCTACGCCGGGCCCGAGGTCACCGCGGGATCCTGACCGCCCGAGCCACAAGTGAATAGGAAACACTGTTTAAGGTGGTAGATTCCCAGGTCAGCAAGTGTCGTCCCCCTGTACGCGGGGCTGGTCCCTGCGGGGTCGTCCCGGGCTCGATGCGGTCGATGTCGTCCCCGCGCACGCGGGGCTGGTCCCATCTGCGATCGCTGTTGCTGACCCCCCTGTCTACGTCATCCCCGCGCACGCGGGGCTGGTCCCACGCCCCCGAGCTCGGTCCGCTGCACTGGGAAGTTTCCCGCGCAGGCGGGGCTGGTCCCATCCAGATGTGGATCGTTTGCAGCGCGGGGGTGTTGTCCCCGCGCAGGCGGGGCTGGTCTCCGGCCTCGGCCATAACCCAGCCTGCTTGAGTCGTCGTCCCCGCGTACGCGGGGCTGGTCCCTGGTCCGAACGCGCTTCCGTGCCCTTCCGAAGGTCGTCCCCGCGCACACGGGGCTGGTCCCCACACCGCGGCGGCATGGTCCTCGTCGGTTTGGTCGTCCCCGCGCACGCCGGGCTGGTCCACAAGCGCGGCAGCATGCTCACCAGCCGCAAGCGTCGTCCCCACGCACGCGAGGCTGGTCCCAGGTCGGGGTCGACGCAGTTCGAGGCGCCGGGGTCGTCCCCGCGCACGCGGGGCTGTTCCCGGCGCGGCGTCCACGGATGGCTGGATTGCGATGTCGTCCCCGCGTACTCGGGGCTGGTCCCCCCGCGGAAAAGCGCGCGGCTCGGCACCGAGATCGTCCCCCACAGGCGCGGGGCTGGTTCCCCGGGCGGGTCTGGATCCGCTTCAGTACCCTGTGTTGTTCCCCCACGCACGGGGCTGGTCCCATCGACGGCGGCCCGATCCACTACCCGATGGAGTTGTCCCCGCACGCTCGGGGTTGGTGCGCTGCTGACCGACGGCTATCTCAGCAATGCGGCGTTATCCCGCACGCGCGGCGCTGGTCCCTTCGGCAGCTTCACCACCAGCCGACCTCGTCCGAATTCTGGTGGCTCGGGCCCTTCTCGTGCTGTCCGGTCCACATGGACCGGACAGACTCGACTAGGAGATACTTGTACGCACGCTCGAAGAATTGGGGGCGGCCGAACGACGGGTCAAGCTAATTGACCGATTCCTCGCCGTTGTGTCGTGCAGGCACGGCGGATTCCGTAACGCGCAAGATCTTTACCCGGCTGGCCAGGTCGTTCCCGCGGGCGGACCTGATCCCACGTGCGCGGGTGGCGATGGGACGCGCGGCTAACCACGTCCGCACCCGGGTACGGCCGTCAATCGGTCGATCGTCCGGCTCGCGGAGTGCCGGCCACGGCCGATTACCTCCTGGGCCTGCACTCCCCTTGAAGATCAGGGACTTTGCGGCGGTGCAAGGCTGATCAGGCCACAGCCGTAGGCTTTGGCGCGTCCGATGCCGTTGCTGAACGCGTCGGTGAAGGCGGCTGGGTCAGTGACGATGAGGTGTCCGTCGAACCGGACGGGTTCGATGGTGATCTTGCTTGGTTCGCTTTTGCGTCCGGTGATGGCGGCGGTGGGGGTGATGGCGATGTCGGGTCCGGCTGCGGTGGCGGGGATGACGAAGCCGTGGGTTTGGCCTTGGCGGATCAGCCATTCGATCTGGTCGGCCGGTTGACGGAGTGGGATGCGTTGGCGGGTCTTGTTGTCGCACTTTGTGGGGTTGGCGACGAAGCGGAATGCGAGTTTCCGGCCGGCGGTGATGGCGTCGAGAACCGGTTGCAAGGTTCGGACTTCCGCGGGCGCGTTCAGGTGTCCGTCGGGGAGTTTGTCCCAGTTGGGGCGGGTGTGGCTTTGGACGTATTGGACGTAGCTGCCTCGGTTGCTGTCCAGTCGCCACAGGACGCCGTGGGCTTGCCGTTTTGGCGTGTCGGCGGGGACGTCGGGATAGACCGACATCAGGGTGCGGTGCATGTCGTGGACGTTGGCGTAGTCGCGGCGGAAGGTGCGTGAGTGGACGTTGATGGTGAGTTTGCTCAGGAACACGTGGTGTCTCCGGCGGGGATCATGTTGTCGGTCAGCGGGACTTCGCCGACGAGGACGGTGCGGGTGGCGAACCGACGTGCGCCGTGGGCGAAGGAGCGGGGGACATCGTGCCGCGGTTCGGCACCCACGGCGCCGGTGGGGCAGTCGATGACTGTGCGCAAGGCGATCTGCTGCTGGTCCCGGATCGTCGTACCGGCCCGGTCGCGGTGTTCGAGCCAGCGATGCTCACGCAGGATCTGCTCGAGGCTGCCGTCGTGCAGGCCGTCGTCGAACAGTGGACGGGCGGGTACGAAGGCGCGGCGGCCGAAGAACAGCGGCCAGCGGGGGTTCCTGACCGCGTCGGCTAGCTCGCGGAGCAGGGTTTCGGGTCCTTCGATCGCGACGAGGAAGAGGGCGTCGGCGAGGTAGTAGCGTTCGCTGACGACCGTGCGGTGCCCGGATCCGGTTGTGGTGGGTACGTTTTGGGTGGTGTGGTAGTCGCGTTCGAGCAGGCCTTCCCGGTCGACGCGGACACCCAGGCGCAGCGCGGCCAGCGCTGCGATGGCGGGTTCGTCGTCGCGTTCGACACCGGTGGCGGCGGCCAGTAGCCCGACGACGCCGGATTTGGTGGGTTCTCGGGCGGTGTCGCGCAGGACGCCGCGGGAGCGCAGTCCCCAGGACTGCATGGGGGCGTCGAAGCACAGCGTGAGCGTGTGGGTCATGCCGATGTTGTCCCGGCGGCGAGGATGCGGGAGGTGAACTCGTCGATGCTGGCGGCGGTGTCGGTGCCGTCCATGGCGGGCAGTTGCCCGGTGACCGATGCGGCGACGGCGGCTCGGATGCTGCTGGAGCCGTAGAACGTGCGTAGCTGTTGGAAGTGCTGGGTGAGGCTGGCGGTGGAGGCGGCCATGATGTCTTCGCCGGTGACCGGCTTGAGGAAGGCGTTGGCCAGGTTCCAGGCTCCGCCGTCGCGGACGACGCCGAGGAGGGTGTCGGGCATGGTCCGCGCGGCCATCGAGTTCTGCTTCCCGCTGGGAACGGCGTGGATGAACGCGCCGAGCCAGGCCTGGGCAGCGCGGGCGACCAGCTCGTCGTCGCCGGCGAGGTTCTGGCGGAGCCGGTCGAGGTCGAGGTTGGCGTAGCGGTAGTAGCAGGCGGCGTTGAAGTCGACGGTGCCGATCATGTCCGCGCCCGATTCCGCTTCGGGTTTGAGGTCGTCGACGGCGGTGTAGTAGTCGAACTCGGTGGCGACGGCGTGGGTGGACAGTGCATGGGCGACCTGGGAGGCGGCGTCGACGTTGAAGTCCTTGTTGTCTGCGATCATGCGGCCGAACAGGGCGACGTCGGCGACGCGGGTGGCGTCGAGCATCCGCTTGGCCTCGGCGAGGTCGTTCTTGTCCGGTTTGGCCTTGGCCGGCTTTTTCTTCCCGTCCTTGGCCGCGGCGACAGCGGCGAGCGTGTCCCACCGGTCGTCGCAGTAGCCGGCGAGGTGCTCGATCGCGGTAGTGCCGACGAACAGCAGGTATTCGGTGAGGCCCTTGTCCTGGTCGACGCCGAAGCCGAGCTGTTCCAGTCCGGCGGTGACCACGCCGGCTGCCTCTTGCTCGTCGCGGCCGCGTTTGGCCAGCAGCGTCGCCGCCTCGTTGCGCAGCCGTTTGGTACGGATGCCGGTTTCGGTGTCGGTCAGGCCGTGCTCGGTGAACAGCTGACGTGCGGAGCGTTTGAGACACTGGCTGGAGATCCGGCCGCGGGTGCTCCCGCCGAAGGTGGCCGTCTTGGGCTGGCCGACGTCGTCGCGGTTGAGGTTGCTGACCGGGAAAGACTGAAGCAGGTGAAGTTCGATGATCACGCGGGGTTCTCCACAGTGGTCGGGGCGGGTGCCGGGTCGCCGTTGTCCGTGATGGTGGTCTTGCGTTTGCGGTGGAAGTCGCGGGCCCAGCGCAGCCGGATCCGGTGCGCGGTGTCCTCGCTGTACTTGTCGCCCATCAGGACGACAAGGTCGTCGAGCAGGGCGGCGTAGTTGACCGGGATGCCCTCGGCCGCCAGCAAGCGGACGATCTGGCGCAGATGGTGCGGCAGCCCGGCCCGGTCCCGGCCGAGAAGCTGCTCGAATCGGCGGGTGGCCGAGTCGCCGCGCTTGTCCTGTAACGCCTGCATCGCGGTGCCGATCGAACGGTCACCGCGGCGACTGGCCTTCGGGTGCAGCGCGAACAACCCCGCGACGAGAATCCACGCATCCTGCTCGGACTCGGGTGGGTCATGGCGGAACACGACCTCATACGCGGCAGGTTCCGGGCGCGCGGTGACCAGGCTGCGACGCAGCCGCGCCAGCACCTGGCGAGCCTCCGAGCGCCGTTTCGGGATGTTGGACTCTAGGCCGGCGTTCAAGGCATACAGGGCGGAGATGAACGCGTCCCGCCGCTGGGCAACCGGTGTGCTCACTCGTGGCCGTCCTTCGTGAGGTACTTCGCGATCTGGGCGTCGTACGTGCGGGCGATCGTGCGCAGCCGATCCAGGACGGCGCCCAGGTGCTTGCCGATCATGTTCAGGCTGCGTCCATCCGCGGCGATCCCGGCAGCCCAGCTGTCCGCGGCCTGCTCCGCGATGGAGGTGACCGCGCGACGCCAGCCGGCCATGGCGCGCTGTTCGGACTGCCCGGCCAGGCGCGCGTCGTTCAGAGCGCGCAGGAACACACCGAACGGGGCCGGCAGCGCGGGCCAGTAGGCCAGATCCAAGGTGATGTCGGGCTCGGCGCGCATGTCCTTGTGGTACTCCCGCTGCATCGCGCGCAGTGCCGCGCCGGCCTCCTCGGCCAGCTCGATCGCACATCCGACCAACCCGGTCAATGCGTCGTCTCCGGCCCGGATCAAGGCGACCGGCGCCGGGACTTCCTCTTCGAGGTAGGCCTCGACGACGCTCGCGTTCGCATCGAGCCGCTGGCCGAACACCCGCAGCGTGTACACCGTGTCGGCCGGGACGTGGCCGTGTTCAGCGAGCGCGGCGAGCTGTTTGAGCGCCCGCGGCCGCTGCCGGGTGCGCTCTTCGGACCAGGGATCGACCAGCAGCAGCTCGACGCTGTGCCGCCAGACCCCGCGGACCGGCTGCAGCCGGATCGGCAGCATCGGCGCGCCCGGTTTCGGTCTCCCGCTCGGCGTGCGCGGGGTCCGGTAGGCGGCCATGCCTTCGATCTCCGGCAACTCGCCGACCAAGCGCACACCGGGAGTCAGAACGCTCTCCGCGACGACCATGGCGCCGCCGCTGTCCTCGGGGAACAGACGGATACGGCGTGACGGCCAGGTAAGGACGTCGGTCCATCCCCGCGACCGGCGCTTCTCCGGCTCCGGCGACGGCGACGGCGCCTCCCACGCCGGTGCATCGTCAGAGGCGCGCGCGTCGTATCGCACAGCGTTCAGCAGCAGCGTCTCCTTGAGGGTGGCGCCTTCGACAAGAACGACGCCGAAGTAGTTGCAGAGAGCTCGCTCGGACGACTTATCGGCCTTATACGGGGTTTTCATCCCGCCGGGATCGAACGCCTGCGCGGTCACCAGCCACCGCGCCGCAGCCGCCGGAGTCAGCTCCACCCGGTCTTGCGCGGTGGTGTGGTCGAACAGCGTCACCCGGTTCCCGACAGCCCGGTGCGGGATCAGCTTCGCGACCGTCGACTTCTTGCCCGCCGGCAACCCCGGGCACTGCAGGAACGGCCGCTGCGGATCGAACAGGTCAAACGACAAGTCCGGCCGGTCGAGATAGCGGGCCAGCAGCGCGGGATCGAACGTCTCGGTCGTCCATAGCTTCTCCCAATCCTTCAGCCGAGCCGGCCCGTAGGCGCGGTGCAGGACGGCCAGCACCAGTCGATACAGCGCCGCGGTCATCGGCGGGGTCTCCCCCACGATCCGGCGGATCCGGTGCGCCGACGCGAACAGCTCCCGCAACCCCACCAGCGGCTCGGCACCGTCGGGTTCGGGTTCCTCGAGGTAGACCACCGGAATCCACGATTCGGTGGCGAGGTCGAAGGTCGCGCTCATGTCTCCTCGCTCGCGTAGACCCCGAACTTGTCGTGATATCGCAGCTCGTACCCTGCGACGCGACACCGGCCGTCGGTGAACACCAGTGCACGATGCCGGTTCAGCCATGGATTCGCAGCGAAGTCCGCGGGCACCTCGGAGTCCAGCAACGCCCGCACCACCGCCGCGGGCATGTTGATCGGCGCGGCCAGCACCGTCGCCGATTCCAGCAGATCATTCGAGTCCGGATACAGCGGGCTCAGTTCACTGTTCTGGTCGCGGTGGTAGAGCACTACGCGCACCGACAGCTCGGCCAGTTCGTCGTCGCTTCCGGTCACCGCTTCCTCCCCGTGGACTTCCGGGTTCGCAACGCGCGAGGACGTTCGGTCAGGTCGGACAGCGTCTCGACCAAGTGCGGCTGCGGCAGGTACGACTCCGCCGCAGCCTCCCGGTCGTTGTGCTGTACGACCGTCAGACGATCACTTTCCCTGCGCCACTCTGCTTCCCAGCCCGGCGGGCACGCGACCTGATCGCCGTACACCTCCTCCACGAGCTGCGCCATTGTCGTCCACGAGTCGATCCGGTCGAGGTCCTTGAGCGCGGCCCAGGTGCGCATCAGCACGATCGGCGCATACACCGTCCGCAGATACGCCGGGAACTCCGGCCCGGTCGGGGTATCGACGACCCCGGTAATCGCCACGGTCAGCCGGCCCCGCTCGGCGCCACGGCGGTGCCGATGCACCCGGCCTGCGCGCTGGAACACCAGATCGATCGGCGCCAGGTCGGTGATCAGCCCGTCGAAATCGAGGTCGAGGCTCTGCTCGATCGCCTGTGTCCCGACCACGATCGCCCGGCGCGGCCTCATACCGTGTTCACCGAAGAAGCCTTGCAGCTCCTGCTCGACGCGTCGCCGTGCGCCGGTGGGCAAAGTGCCGTTGATGGCCAGAAGCAGTGGCCGGTCCTCTGCTGGAAGCTCTTTGATTCGGCGTTCCAGCTCGGCGTAGGTCTCGGTCGCGCGCCGGACCAAGTTGTGCACGACCGCCACGCAGCGGTCCTGCGCGGCCTGCTCCAGCAACCAGTCGACCACTCCCTCGTCGGGAACCTGCTCGAGGTGGACGACGCGGTCCCGGTTGAGTTCTGAGATCTCCACCGGGTGGTCGACAACCCCAGCAGCGTCGGCCACAGTGACACGCGGATACGGCTCCGACGCCGACGGGACGTCGATCTCCTGCAGGTAGCAACCGCGGTGCCCCGCTTGCCACGCGGCGATCAGCTCCGCCCGACGGCTCGCGGGCAACGTCGCCGACAACAGCACCACCGGCACTCCCAGCGCGCCCAACCACATCAGCAGCCGCTGCAGCAACGTGGACATGTAGGTGTCGTAGGCATGGACCTCGTCGAACACGACCACCTTGTTCGCCAACCCCGCCAACCGAACGAACACATGACCAGACCGGAACGCCCCCTTCAACGCCTGATCGATCGTCCCGCACCCGAGCACGGACAACAGGTTCCGCTTGCGCGTGAACCACGCCTGCGCCTCGGCATCCAGCGTGCCCGGTTCGTCCATACCAACCTCGGTCGGCTCTGCCAGCACTTCTCGGGCCGCGGAATGCACCAAGCTCACCGTGGTCGGGTCGCCAAGCCGTGTCAGCATTCCCTGCATCACAGCGAGCATCTGGTTGCTGGTCGCCTGTGTCGGCATCCCGAAATACGACCCCGCCAGCCCTAACCGAGGGACCAACGCCGCAGTGGCCTGCAGCGCAGCCTTCGTCTTCCCCTCCCCCGTCGGCGCCTCCACCACCACCAGCGCCGGCCCGTCAAGGCCGGCGGTCACCCGCTCGACCACTTCCTGCACCGAGCGCGGCGACTGGCCGAAAAGCTCCTCGAAGCGAGCACCGCCAGGAGGCGCCCACGGGCTCATCTTCAGCCGATCAACCGCTGCGTCAGCTTGCACAGCCGCGGCCTTGGCGTAGGCCACGAGATCGACCTCGTCCTCGGCGAAGGCGAAGTTGCTCGTGTCCGAGGCGATCCAGTCGCTCACCGTCGTCAGCGCAGCCAACCCGACCGCCGCCGGGACCGACAGGTCCACCTGCGCCCAGTCCAGCGTCCGTGGGTCCGGCAAGCCTCTGAGCAGAGCCAGCCCGGCCACCATGCTTGTCCGCTGCTCCGCCCACACCCGCTCACCGTGGGCGTTGATCTCACGCCTTGCCTGTGCGACGACCTCACCGGCTGGGAAATGACCATGATGCCCGCCCAGAGCCGCGGCAATCATGATCGCTGTGCGCTGCGACGCACCCCATGAGGCCAGGAGCTCCTGCAGGTGCAACGCGGTGAGCAATCCATGTGGCGTGTCGACCCGCCGCGGCACCCCATGCGGCTTCGCGACGAATTTCAGATCCCGTATCGCCCACGGCCCCAGCCGCGCCGACGACAACGGCAAATTCAACGCTTGAAACGTCGGCGAATACTTTCCAAGATCATGAACGGCGCACAGGAACACCACCCAGCCCCACGCATCACCCAGACCTCCGAACGTTGCTGCCAGCTCGGACCGCACCCTCCCCCGCAACAACAACGGCGCCATCCGCTCCGCCACCGCAGCCGTATCCAGCATGTGACAGATCAGCGGATGACACCCCGCCTGCTTCGCCGACTTTCCCCACGGCAGCCAAACATCAGACACCGCCCCACGCACCCCTCACCATGCCCCTCGACTGCGCTTCCCCATCAATCGCCCCGCCAAGGCCCGGCACTCTATACCCCGCCGCAAACGCACTCCTCCACCACCTCCCCTTGAAATCGCTAACCACAACGAGGTATGGACAATTCACGAACCGTTGCCAGACCAGACCACGATGCAGGTGCACCAGTAGACCATCGACGTAATCCCGTCATAGCGAATTGCCATCCTCCGATGACGGCTCCGCGCGCGAAGACCGGTCCGATCAGTTCGTCGGCGACGTCGGCCATCATCCAGCCGTCGCCCCGTACGCGGACCGGTCCCTCGCTTCGGAGCGTCTCAGCTGGCTCGTGTTCGTCGTTCCACGCAGACGGGCTGGCCCGACTCCGGGCCAGGGCGCATACAGGTGCACCGGCGTCCCGCACACGCGGGCTGGTCGCGGCGCGCTGAGGGTCTGGGTCTGCTGGTAAGCGTCGTCCCGCACACGGGATGGTCTCACCGCCCGCGCCTCGTCCAGCTGCGAGCCGGGACTGCACCCAACGCTGGGCTGGTCCGAAGGAAACGGCGATCACCCCTTTAGCCCATCAGGTCCTTGCCGCGAGCACGGGCTGGCCAGCGCACCCCCGGCTAATGGCTAGGCGTGGTCGACGTCCCTGCCTACGCGGGACTGGCTCCTCCGGCCGCATGAAGGTCTCCCCACCGGACAGGTTGTCCCCGCAAGCGGGCCGATACCGGCGCCTCGAGGGCGGTTCCGAATTGGGTGGTCGTCCCGCGCACACGGGGTCGGCCCTGGCTTACGCAGCCGGTTCGGATGCGGTCGCGTCTTTTCGCGCATGGCGGTCCCTGTACGTAAGTGCCGGCACGAGCAGCGCCGGTCGGCTCAGTGCACGCAAGCCTGGCCTGCCGTCGAGCCTGCGCAACGATCGGCGTTGACCTTGGTCGTTCTCCGCGCTCGCAGAGCTGGTCCGGCACCTGGGGCGCGGACGGCCAATTCGGGCAGTCATCCCCGCAGACGCTGAGCTGGCCCCGCCGCCCGTACTCTGATGGTGTCGTCGCCATCGTCCCCGCACATGCGGGGTTGGTCCCAGATCGCCGTGGTGCTCAGCGACACGGATGTTGTCGTCCCCGCGCACGCGGGGCTGGCGCCTGCTGGTCATCGACGGCATCCCCCGGCCGCTGGTTGTCCCCGCGCACGCGGGGCTGATCCGGCGCCGGCGTAAGCGCCGGTGAGGAACATCGGGTCGTCCCCGCGCAAGCGGGGCTGGGCCCACTGCCATTGCGAACGTGCAGATGTGGATCGTGTCATCCCCGCGCGCGCGGCGCTGGTCCCGCATCCCGGCCACGATCGTTCGCCTCCAGACGGGGATCGCAGAGCGGCTGGGAAGCGCCCCGGCCACTGTCGTGGCCACACAAGACGACGCCCGTTGAGATCACCGCGGGGAGGAGCTTGCAGTCAAGAGCGCGACGGCGAGCGCGGAACGCCGGAAGCGCCGCGTGGTGCGCGAAGGCGGTCTGAGCCCGGCTCTCCGGGCGATGACTGAACAACCTAGCATCGGCGATGTCCGCAATGATGTCGCTAACTGCGACATCCTGGGTAGAGCAACAGGCTGAGGTGTTGGCGGGTTCTCTGAGCGAGGCTCCTGACGGCGCGAGCCACAAGTGAACAGGAAACACCGTTTCAGGTGGTAAATTCCCAGGTCAGCAAGAGTCGTCCCCGCGCATGCGGGGCTCGTCCCTCGTGAGGCGGGGTGTGTGGTCCACAGCCGCCGCTATCCCCGCGCACGCGGGGCCGGTCCCTCGCACTCGGCGGGCGTCGGCGTGGGCATCCGGTTGTCCCGGCGCACGCGGGGCTGGTCCCGCGGCGGTCATCGGCGACGTCGGCAAGGGCAAGTTGTCCCCGCGCACGCGGGGCTGGTCCCATCGCCTTGACGTATGTCCAGTATGTCTCGATGTTGTCCTCGCGCACGCGGGGCTGGTCCGGTCATAGCGGCCTGGTGCGGCGGGCACGAGCCGTCGTCCCCGCGCACGCGGGGCTGGTCCCTTCGTGGCACCCGTTGAGGTCACGGAGTGACGCCGCAGTCGAACAGCACGCCTGCCGTGGCCGCGTCCGGGCCGATCCGCGCCGGCGGTACCGGGCGGCAGTTCCTCGCCTCCCACCTGACCCGCCGGGTCAGCTCCCCCGCGTCGGCCGCCGTCGCGGTGGTCTGCTTCGCCCCGGCGCGGGC
>NZ_JBEXMD010000056.1:0-57901 GCF_040610315.1 Amycolatopsis sp. NPDC004169 | reverse complement strand
CCCTATACAAACTCTTTTCAAAAAACACTCCCCCCCACCCCCCCCCTCTCCCCTTGTGTTTTGCGGGGCGCCCCCGTACTGCCCGGGGGGCCGGCGCGCCCCGCCCCCGCGCCCGCTACCGCGGGCGCCCCGCCGGCCTGATCGCGGACCTCTCCGGCAGGGGCGCGAGCAGATCGCCGCCGGGCCGCCCGCACCGGCCGCGTCCGGTCGCCCGGCGGTCGGCCCCGGCCCGGTGACCGGCCGCCCCGAACGCGGCGAAGACGCCGGAGACCGCTCCCCCGCGGAAGCGGCCCGCGGCACCCCCTAGTGCCGGCGGCCGAGCGCTTCGCGCTTGACGAACCCGATCACCGCCGTCGCGACGAACAGCACCGCGCCCACGATGATCAACCAGAACAGCCCCTTGACGACAGCCCCGAGCACGACCAGCACGGCCCAGATCACGAGCAGGGCGACGAGGATTCCCATGGCGGTATTCCCTTCTGAACGGTCAGGAGGGAATACCCCGCGCTCGCGGCCGCTACGCGCGCCGGACGGATGAGCCCGCATTGTCCGGTTCGGACGGTGCGGGGCCGTCAGTGGACTTCCGTGGCGTAGCCGCCGTCGATGGCGAAGGTGGCCCCGGTGATGTTGCCGGCCACCCGGTCGCCGGCCAGGAACGCCACCAGGTTCGCCACCTCCGCCGGCCGCGTGAAGCGGCCGGTGACGGCGTGCCCGGCCGCCTCCTCGGCGACCGACTCCGGGTTCGCGCCCGTCGTCGCGGCGAGCGTTTCGGCCACGCCGCCTGCCCCGAGCCACAGGTCCGTCGCGACCGGGCCCGGGTTGATCGCGTTGACCCGGATGCCGCGGGGCCCGAACTCCTTCGACAGCGACTTCGTGAAGTTGACCAGCGCCGCTTTCGCCGCGCTGTAGTCGATGACGCCCGGGTCGGGCAGGACCGCGTTGACCGAGGCGATGGTGACGATGCTCCCCCGCCCGGCGGTGATCATGGTGGGCAGCACGGCCCGGCTGGCCCGGACCGCGCTGATCAGGTTCAGCGTCACCGACCGCGTCCAGTCGTCGTCGGTGACCAGCAGGAAGCCGTTCGGCCGCGGGGTGACCGCGCCGACGTTGTTGACCAGCACGTCGATCCGGCCGTACTCGGCCACCGCCAGTTCGGCCAGCCGTTCCGGCCCGTCCGCCGTGCCGAGGTCGACCGCGAGCGCGTGCGCCTTGCCCGCCGCGGCGAGCGCCTCCAGGCCGGGGCCCGGGACGCGGGCGCCGGCCACGACGCGGGCGCCCTCGGCGACGAGGACCTCGGCGACGGCCAGGCCGATGCCCCGGCTGGCCCCGGTGACGACGGCGACCGCGCCGTCCAGCCCCAGGTCCACTAGATCCCCTGCTCGCGCAGCCAGGCCAGCACGGCGTCGGCGACCTCGCGCCAGCCGCTGTCGATGGTGAGCGAGTGGCCGCGGCCCTCGAACTGCCTGAGCTCGGTGACGGCGGCGGAATCCCGGTACTGCTTGAAGGTCGAGCGCGTGACGACGTCCGGGACGGTGTGGTCGGCCGTCCCCGAGATGAGCAGGAGCGGGCCGCGGTCCGCACGGGCGGTGTCGACCGCGGCCTGGGAGTGCAGCACGAAGTTCGCGGCGGCGGCCTGGAACAGCGGCCGGGCCGGCGACGGGATCGTCCAGCGCCGGAACAGCTCCGCGGACTCCTCGTCGGTCAGGGCGTTGCCGAAGCCGAACCGGAATTCCTTCTCGGTCAGCGAGACCGAGCGGTGCAGGTTCGCGGGGTTGCCCAGGGCAGGCAGGGCCGAGCGCAGCTGCGCCAGCGGCAGCGGCAGCACGCCCTTGATCTGCGCGGGGTCGATGGCGACACCGGCCAGGCCGATCCCCTGTCCCAGCAGCTTTTCGGTGATCAGGCCGCCGAAGGAGTGGCCGACGAGCACCGGCGGCCGGTCGAGGCCGGCGACGACGGCGGCGAAGTGTTCGGTCGCGTCGTCGATGCCGAGGTTCGCGACGGCGTCGGGGTTCGCTCTGGCCAGTTCGACGGTTTCGGGTTCGTGCGGCCAGCCGGGCGCGACGGGGTCGTACCCGGCCGCCCGGAAGTGCTCGATCCACGGGGTCCACGAGGTGGCGTGCAGCCACAGCCCGTGGATGAACACGACGGGGGTGCCGGCCATCGGATCCTCCAGTTGGTCGCGGTGGTCCCCGAAGCCAACCCGATGGGCGTGGCCGCCGTCCAAGACCTGTTGCGTCCGGATCGATAGCCGTGGTGGCATCGTCGCGTGGACCTCGACCTCCGGCTGGTGCGGTACTTCGTCACCGTCGCCGACGAACTGCACTTCGGCCGGGCGGCGGCCAAGCTCTTCATCAGCCAGCCGGCGCTGTCCAAGCAGATCCGCAGGCTCGAAACCGACGTCGGCGCCACCCTGTTCGTCCGCGACAGCCGCCACGTGGCCCTGACCCCGCGCGGCGAGCGGTTCCTGCACCTGGCCCGGCAGCTGCTGGCCACCGCGGACCAGATGCTGCGCGAACCGGCCCCGCACCACCTGCGGATCGCCCACATCTTCGAGCTGGACACCAGCCGCGTGGTGGCGGACGCGTTCCTGGCCGCCCACCCCGGCTTCCGGCTGGTCCAGAGCCAGCTGGACAGCGCACGCCAGCTCGCGGCGCTGCTCGCCGACGAGCTCGACGTCGCGATCATCCGCGTCACGAGCGCGCTGAAGGCGGCCCACCCGGCGGGCTGGCGGCACCGGCTGCTGCGGCTGGAGCCGTTCCGCCTGGTCGGCCGCCCCGGCGACCCGCGCCGCCCGGTGGTCTCGGTGCACGAGCGCCCGCTCGAGGTGTTCGCGGACGCACCCGGAACGGCGCTGTACAACGTGCACGGCCGGTACCTGAGCTCGCTGGAGCAGCACACCGGGCTGACGCTGCACTGGCTGGGCAACCCGGGCACGTTCGACACCTGCCACGCGGCGCTCACCCGCGCCCGGGACAGCGCCTACCTGCTCGAGTTCGACAGCTACGCCCGGCGCTACGACGACCTCGGCATCCCGGTGCACCGGCCGCGGGAGCTGCAGCCGGTGTACCCGTGGTCGCTGGCCTGGCGGGAGGGCGGGCAGCCGGAGAGCGTGCGGGCGTTCCTGGCGGTGGCGGAGGAGGTCGGGACGCGCGAGCGCTGGCTGAACCCGGAACGGGTGGACGGGGTACCGCTGTGGGCACCGGCGGAGGACCTCGCGGTCGCCGGCGGGTAGCCGCTACTCGGCCAGGCGGTGCAGCACGATCATCCCGCCGTGAGCAGGCTCGGCCACCCGCTCCTCATCGGTCGACACATACCGCTCGACCAGCGCCATGATCCCCCGCTCCAGCTCCGCCGCATCCTCCGCCGACAAATGCACCGCGAAACGCAGGAAGATCCGCACCGCATCCGGACCCGCCGCCCGCAACTCGTCCTGCACCGCCTCGATCGGCGCCAAAGCCGCGTCCACCTCGGTGATCGGCAGCTCCTCCAGCTACTCGGCCAGGCGGTGCAGCACGATCATCCCGCCGTGAGCAGGCTCGGCCACCCGCTCCTCATCGGTCGACACATACCGCTCGACCAGCGCCACGATCCCCCGCTCCAGCTCCGCCGCATCCTCCGCCGACAAATGCACCGCGAAACGCAGGAAGATCCGCACCGCATCCGGACCCGCCGCGCGCAACTCGTCCTGCACCGCCTCGATCGGCGCCAAAGCCGCGTCCACCTCGGTGTTCGGTGGGTCGTTCAGCCACCACGAGCGGGCCTTGGCGCGGTAGGGCTTCTCCAGGGCTCCGCTGTCGCCGGCGCGGACCGGGGCCGGTTCGAGCAGGCCCGCCTCGAGCAGCTGCCGCACGTGGTAGAGGACGGTCCCCGGGTCGCGGCCCAGCCGGTCGGCCAGCTGCTTGTTGGTCAGCTCCCCCTGCCAGCAGAGCCGCAGGATGCGCAGCCGCAGCGGGTGGGCCAGTGCCTTCGCCTCGCTCACCGTGGCCTCGCGCCGCGGCATCGGCGAGGGAGCAGCTCCGGGATCAGCCATGGGCGCAGGTTAGTACACCATGCCGATCGATGGACTTTTCTCAATCGATGTGAAATTCTCCATCAATGCGGACGACACTGGGTGGCGGGTACTGGCGGCTGTGGACGTCGGCGGCCCTGTCGAACCTCGCCGACGGGATCCTCAAGTTCGCGCTCCCGCTGCTGGCGATCGGCTACACGCGCTCGCCGGCGCTGGTCGCGGGACTGACGCTGGCCTTCACCCTGCCGTGGCTGGTCTTCGCCCTGCCGGCGGGCGCGATCGCCGACCGCCGCGACCGCCGGTCGCTGATGCTGCTGGCGAACACCGTCCGCGCCGCTCTGCTCGCCGGGCTGCTCGCGGCCGTGCTGCTCGACGCCGGTTCCCTCTGGCTGCTGTACGTCGCCGCGCTCGGCGCCGGCATCGCGGAAACCTGCTACGACACCGCTTCGCAGGCGATCGTGCCGCAACTGGTCGGGCGCGACCAGCTGCCGCGGGCCAACGGCCGGCTGTACGCGGCCGAGACGACAGCGCTGGAGCTCGCCGGCCCACCGGCGGCCGGCCTGCTCGTCACCACGGCGGCCGCCCTTTCGCTGGCCACCCCGATCGCCCTCTGGGCGGCCGCGATCGCCGTCCTCCTGCTCGTCCGCGGCTCGTTCAAGGTGGCGGCCCCGGACCGGCGGCCGGTGCTGCGCGCCGAAATCGCCGAGGGACTGCGGTTCGTGTGGCACACGGGCCTGCTGCGCACGTTCACCGTGATGACCGGCGTGTTCAACTTCGCCAGCAGCGCGACCCAGGCCGTCCTCGTGCTGTACGCCGTGGGCCCGGCCTCGGCGATGGGACTGTCGGAATCGGAGTACGGCTGGCTGCTCAGCCTGGTCGCGGCCGGCTGCCTGGCCGGTTCGTTCTTCGCCGAGCCGGCCGAACGCCTGCTGGGAACGGCCCGCACGATCGGCGTCACCTTCTTCCTCGGCGCGGCGTCACTGGGCGTCCCGGCGGTGACGACCGACCCCGTGATCATCGGCATCGCGTTCTTCGCCGGCGGGGTGGGGTTGATCGTCTCCAACGTCACGACGGTTTCCCTGCGCCAGCGCATCACGCCCGACCGGCTGCTGGGACGGATCAACAGTTCGCACCGGCTGGTGGCGTACGGGACCAAGCCGCTCGGTGCGCTCGCGGGCGGCGTGCTCGCCCAGTTCTTCGGCCTGCCTGCGGTGTTCGCCGTGATGAGCCTGCTGGCGATGTCCGCGGTTTTCGGCGTGCGGAAGATAAAGGGCAAACTTTTACACGACACCCAGACCCCTCGCGACCCGAATCTGGTAACTGAGACGTAACTCACTACGGTCCCGCCGGAAACGAACCAGCCGACAATCGACATCCATGACCGCGCGGATAGGACCGGTTCAAGCAGATCCCTACCCCTGGCCTTACGACACGGCGGTGCCGGTCGACAAGGTCGCTCTGCTGTGCATCGACTGGCAGACCGACTTCTGCGGACCCGGCGGCTACGTCGAGCGGATGGGCTACGACCTCGAACTCACCCGAGCCGGTCTCCCCGGCACGCAGAAACTCCTTGCCCACGCCCGGAATCTCGGCATGCTGGTGATCCACACCCGGGAAGGTCACCTGCCGGACCTGACCGACCTGCCGCCCAACAAGCGGTGGCGGTCGGCCCGGATCGGCGCGGAGATCGGCAGCGCCGGGCCGGCCGGGCGCATCCTGGTCCGCGGCGAACCGGGCTGGGAGATCGTCGACGAGGTCTCGCCGGCACCCGGCGAGGTCGTGGTCGACAAGCCGGGCAAGGGCGCGTTCTACGCCACCAACCTGGATCTGGTGTTGCGCGCCAACGGGATCAGCCACCTGATCCTGACCGGCATCACGACCGACGTGTGCGTGCACACCACGATGCGCGAGGCCAACGACCGCGGTCTGGAGTGCCTGATCCTGTCCGACTGCACCGGCGCGACCGACCCGGGCAACCACGCGGCCGCGCTGAAGATGGTGACCATGCAGGGCGGCGTGTTCGGCGCCGTGGCCACGTCCGACGCCGTGATCGGGGCGACCACCACCGACGACTGACCGAAGAGGAAGGGCCCCACACCCGATGACCACTCCACTCGAGGTCGACGCCGATCCCACGGCGTTCCGGTTCGAGCCGGCCACGACCGCGCTCCTGGTGATCGACATGCAGCGGGACTTCGTCGAACCGGGCGGGTTCGGCGAAACCCTCGGCAACGACGTGAGCCTGCTGCGCGGTGTCATCCCTCCGCTCCGGCGAACCCTCGCCGCGACGCGGGCCGCCGGCGTCATGGTGATCCACACCCGCGAGGGCCACCTGCCGGACCTGTCCGACTGCCCGCCCGCCAAACTCCGGCGCGGCCGCCCGTCGATGCGCATCGGCGATCTCGGCCCGGGAGGCCGGATCCTCATCCGGGGTGAACACGGGCACGGCATCATCGACGAACTCGCGCCCGCCGACGGCGAACCGGTGATCGACAAGCCGGGCAAGGGCGCGTTCTACCGGACCGAACTCGGCGCGATGCTGTCCGCGGCCGGCATCACTTCCCTGGTGGTGACCGGCGTGACGACCGAGGTCTGCGTGCACACCACCGTCCGCGAGGCCAACGACCGCGGCTACGAATGCCTGGTGCTGTCGGACTGCGTCGGCTCGTACTTCCCCGAGTTCCAGGACGCCGGTCTGGCCATGATCTCCGCGCAGGGCGGCATCTTCGGCTGGGTCGCCCCCTCGGCCGCCTACCTCGCCGCGCTTTCCGTTCTCGCCACCCCGGCCCGTTGACTCCCGCGGAAAGGTCCCGGTCATGTCCCTCTTCACGCGCACCCGCAGCCGCTCCGGCTCCGATGGCGAACTGCCCTTGTGGGTCAGCGGTGACCTCAACGCGTTCTTCGGGCTCGGCTTCAACGTCCTGGTGAACGTCCTGGTGCTCTCCGGCCTCTGCCTGGGCGTCGCGAAGATCTCTTCGGGCGACGTGTACGGGGTGATCCTGCCGGCACTGGGCATCCAGCTGCTGATCGGCAACGTCTACTACACCTGGCTCGGCAGGCGCCTGGCCCGAAAGGAGAACCGCACCGACGTCACCGCCATGCCCTACGGGCCCAGCGTGCCGCACATGTTCATCGTGACGTTCGTGATCATGCTGCCGGTGTACCTGCGCACCAACGACCCGATCAAGGCGTGGCAGGCGGGTCTCGCGTGGTCGTTCATCATCGGGCTGATCGTGCTGGCCGGCGCGTTCGTCGGCCCCTACATCCGGCGGTTCACGCCGCAGGCGGCGATGCTCGGCACGCTCGCCGGCATCTCCATCGCCTTCATCTCGATGCGCCCGGCCGGCCAGATGTGGGCGGCCGCGTGGATCGCGCTGCCGGTGTTCGCGTTGCTGCTCATCGGTTTCTTCGCCGGGGTGAAGCTGCCGTTCGGCATCCCGATCGGCCTGGCCGCGCTGGTGGTGGGCACCGCCGTCGGCTGGATCGGCGGCTACATGCACCCCGCGGACGTGTCCGCGGCCGCTCGCGACATCGTCACCGGCCTGCCGTCGTTCCAGTTCGACCTGCTGGGGCACGGACTGGCCGAGATCGGCCCGTTGCTGGCCACCGCCATCCCGTTGGGCATCTACAACTTCACCGAGGGCATGACCAACGTGGAGAGCGCCGCGGCCGCGGGCGACAGCTTCAACCTGCGCAGCGTGCTGCTGGCCGACGGCATCGGCGCGATCGTCGGTTCGGCGCTCGGCTCGCCGTTCCCGCCCGCCGTCTACATCGGACACCCGGGATGGAAGGAGGTCGGCGGCCGCACGGCGTACTCGATGCTGACCGGCGTCGTCATCGCGCTCATGTGCTTCGGCGGCCTGTTCGGGCTGCTCAGCGCGCTGCTGCCGGTGCCGGCGATCGTGCCGATCCTGCTGTACATCGGCCTGCTGATCGGCGCGCAGGCGTTCCGGGTCGTCCCGCGGCCGCACGCGGTGGCGGTGGTCATGGCCATCATCCCCAACGTCGCGTCCTGGGCGACCGGCCAGATGGACAACGTGCTGTCGGCGGCGGGCACCAGCGCGGCGAAGGTCGGGGAACCCGCGCTGGAGAGCGCGGGCGTGGTCTACCAGGGCCTGCACCTGCTCGGCGACGGCGCCATCCTGGCCGGGCTGGTCCTCGGCGCGATCACCGCGTTCCTCATCGACAAGCAGTTCTGGTGGGCCGCCGGCTACGCGGCGGCCGGTGCGGTGCTGTCGTTCGTCGGGCTGATCCACGCCGAGCAGGTCGGCTGGAACGCCGGCGGCGGCCAGGTCGCGCTGGGCTACCTGTTCTTCGCCGTGGTCTGTGCGGTGTTCGCGGTGTTCCACCGCGACCCGGCGGCCGACGCCGAGCTGCCGCCGCCCGGCACGGACCTGATCGACGCGAAGCCCGCGGCCTCCGCTTCATGAGCACCACCAACGGGTTCGCCGAACTCGGGGCCACCGGCCCCGTCGTCGACGATCCGGCCGTGCGCGCCGAAGTGGCGGCGGCCTTCGCCCGCTACGAAGCCGCGCTGGTGGCCGGCGACCACGCCGTGCTGAACGAGTCGTTCTGGGCCAGCCCGGCGACCGTCCGCTTCGGCGTCGCCGACCGCCAGCGGGGCATCGACGAGCTGCGCGCTTGGCGCGCCACCCAGGGACCCCTCGGCGGCCGGGTCACCTACGGCACCGAGATCACCACCTTCGGCACCGGCACCGCCGTGGTGACCACCCTGTTCCGCTACCCCGGCCGTCCGGTCGTGGGCCGGCAGAGCCAGACGTGGGTGCGGATGCCCGCCGGCTGGCGGATCGTCAGTGCCCACGTCTCGGAGGTCGGCACCGAGGCCGGGTAGGGCCGCCCCGCCGGGCGGGGTCAGCCCTCGAGCCGGCCGCCGGTGACTTCGGCGAGCCGCTCCTGCACCCGCGCGTGCCGGAACTGGTAGACGCCCCCGGCCTGCCGCAGCACCCCGCGCCGGTGGGCGTCGTCGAGGAAGTGCACCAGCCGCCACGGCAGGCGGCCGGTCGCCGCCAGCCACAGGTGGTGGACGAAGTAGTTGCCCCACGCCCGCGTCACCAGGACCGCCAGCGCGATGCCGATCCCGAAGCACACGCCCACCACGAACGGCGCCACCGGGTTCGTCGCCGGCGGGAACACCTGGCCGCCCGCCACCGCCCCCGCCACGCCGTAGCTCACCGCCGCCACCCCGCGGGCCATGGAGAACCCGAACAGCGCTCCCGCCAGGCCGCCCGCGATGGCCAGCGCGAGGTCGTAGCGACCGCCGAACACCGGCAGGAACCGCGTGTTCGCGGTGAACGCGAACGCCATCCCGTCGAACAGCCCGAGTGACACCAGGAACGACAGCGCCAACGCGATCGCGCCGGTCCGCTCGTTGCGCAGGATCGTCCGCGGGCTCGCCACGCGGCTGGCGTCGACCGGTTTCGCCAGCCACACGTGCACCGCGAACACCAGGCCGAACACCACCGCCAGCAGGACGACCAGGCCCGCGGCCAGCGACCAGCCCAGGCCGAGCAGGACGCCGACGGCGGCCCCGATCGCGAAGCGGCCGGCGAACTTCCGGGCCGCGCCGGCGAAGCGCAGTTCGGTGCGCAGCGGTTCCGGCGGACGGCCGAACCGGTGCGTCACGTAGGCGGCGCCGCCGAAGGACAGGCCGTAGATCGCCGCCAGCACCGGTCCGTCGTCGACCCAGCCGGTGACGACGAAGAACAGCGCGACCAGCACGCCGACCAGGCCCGACCGGGTGCCCGCGGGCACCGCCCGGTACAGCTGCCACCAGGCCAGGTCGCGGCTGCGCGTCCGCTCGAGGTGCCGGGCCAGGAAGCCCAGCCAGCGGGTCGCCTGCTCCGCGGTGTAGCGCCCGGACGGGCTGGTCTTCGGGTTGCGCCCCGGCGGCTGCGGCACCTGCGCGTAGGCGGTGGGGACGAAGGAGTCGAGCAACTGCCCTTCCAATGCGGCAGCGTCCCCGGTGGCGAGCAGGTCCGCGGGATCGGCGGGCGGACGGCCGTAGCCGATCCGGGCCAGGTCGACCATGAGCGGCGTCCGCAGCACCCGGGCCAGCGCCGCGTCCGGCTCGCGGCGCAGCCGGTCGGCGACGGGCAGCCAGCGGTCCTCGCCGTGCCGCGCGGCCAGGTAGGTGATCGCCTCCTGGCGGGCGACGGGTTCCAGCCGCACCACGGTGGCCGCCGCGAGCACGGTGCCGGACTCCCGCGTCACCTGCTCGTATTCGGCGGAGCGGCAGGTGAGGACCAGCGAGCGCCCGGCCCCCATGGTCTGGTCCAGCGCGTCGAGCGCGGCGACGCGCAGGTCGGCCGGCATCTCGTCGAGGCCGTCGAGAACCGGGACGACGTGGCCGCCGAGGACGAGCCGGGTCGGAGCGTCGGTCCCGTACTCGCGCGCGGTGAGCAGCGCCGGGTGGTTGTCGGCGAGGCGGGCCGCGAGCCAGGAGTCGAGGTGCTCCCGCCGCGGGTCCCACGACGCCAGGGACAGCAGCACCGGGACCGGGGCGTCCGGCGTGCGGGTGCGGAGCAGTTCCAGCGTCAGCATCAGGGCGAGCACGGACTTGCCGGAGCCGGGATCGCCGAGCACCACCAGCTGCGGCACGGGCAGCGCGGTGAACGTCCCGGCGATGTTGTCGAGATCGCCCCGCCGCGCCGGCTTCCCCCGGCGCGGGGCCGCCGACCAGCGCAGCCGGATCGGCTGCGGCCGGTGCAGCGCTCGCAGTTCGGCTTCGGCGCGCCACTGCCACGTGACGGCTTCGGCGAGTTCGCCGACCGCCCGGTCGAACCGGTGGTGCGGCGGGGCTTCCGGCTCGGGGTCCGCGGCGCTGGGCGTGGCTTCGGCGAGGATCTGCTCGTGCAGCCGCCGCAGGTCGGGGTTCGGGTCGACGCCGAGCTCGTCGGCCAGCCGGCGGCGCAGGCCGTGGAACAACGTCGAGGCTTCGGCGTAGCGGCCTTCCTTCGCGAGGGCGCGCATCAGGAGCAGGTGGGACAGCTCGCGCGTCGGGTGTTCGCCGCAGAACTCGGTGAGCTCGCGGACGACTTCCCCCGTTTCGCCGAGCCGGAGCCGCCATTCGGCCCCGAGTTCGACGGCCTCGGCCCGCTGTTCGTCGAGCAGCACGGCCCGGCCGGCGAGCGTGGTGGTCCGCAGCCCGTCGAGCGCGGGACCCCGCCACAGCAGGAGCGCGGCCCGGATTTCTTCGACGGCGTCCACGAGCTTGGCTTGGCCGGCGAGCGCCCGCGCGGCGGCGACGTGCCGCCGGAAGCGGAGGACGTCGAGCTCGCTGGCGCCGGCCTGCAGCCGGTACCCGGGCCCGTCGGTGACGATGGCCTCGCCGAGTTCCCCGAGCCGCCCCCGCAACGCGGAAACGCAGTTGCGCACCTGCTTCACCGCGGTCGCGGGCGGCTCGTCCTCCCAGAGCGCGTCGATCATCCGCTCCACCGGGACGACGGCGTTCGCGTTGAGCAACAGGACGGCGAGGGCCCGCTGCTGCCGCGGGCTCGGCAGGGTGATCCGGCTCCCGTCCGCCTGCACTTCCAGCGTCCCGAGAATCCGGAACCTCATCGCAACCCCCCGCTGGTCAAGGCCGCCGGGCTCCGAAACGCGCAGGTGAGGCGGAAAAGGCCGGCGCGAGGACGAAACGAGGACGGCGTCGGGAACCCTAGGGCCACGGCGAAAGAGGGGGAATGCCGGGGCAACCCGGTGGCGGGCGCGTCGTTGGGGGTCGCGCCCTTCACCGGGAAAGCCCGGCCACCCGGAACCGGCCGGAGGGTCCGATCCTGCGCCACGGGTGGCGGGCGCGTCGTCGGGGGACGCGCCCGCCACCGGGGCCCGCTCGGAGACAGCCCGCCGAACCGCCGGCCGGCGCGCTCGCCGGCGGCACCCCGTCGAAAACGCGCTCGCCACCGGCACCCGCGCCAACACGGCCCGCCGAATCGCGAACGGCACGCGAGGATCGGCCACGGACCCCCGCCGAGCAACTCGCCGCCACCGCCGGCCCGGCTTCTTAGTCGTTTCTTAGCACCCGCCCTGGCCGTTTCCGCCCGGCTCCTCGGAGAATCGGGAGGGTGCTGATCGTGATCGCCGATGACGAAGCTGCCGTGTGCGACTCGCTCTCGCGGACCCTGCGGTTCGAGGGCTACGCCGTCGCGGTCGCCCACGATGGCCAAGCCGCCCTCGATGTCATCCGGGCTCGGGAGCCCGATGGCGTCATCCTCGACGTCACCATGCCCGTGCTCGACGGGCTGGAAACCTGCCGACGATTGCGGGCCGATGGGAACCTCGTGCCCGTTCTGATGCTCACCGCGCGCGGGGACGTCACCGCGCGGGTCGCCGGGCTCGATGCCGGGGCCGATGACTACCTCGCCAAGCCCTTCTCGCTGCAGGAACTGCTCGCGCGGGTGCGGGCCCTGCTGCGCCGGGCGCGGTACGAAGCCGTCCCGGAGCCTCCCGGCGATCTGCGGTTCCGGGATCTCGCCCTCAACCCCGCCACGCGGGAAGTCGTGCGCGCCGGCCGTCCGGTGCGGCTGACGCGGACCGAGTTCGCCATCCTCGAGCTGTTCCTGCGCCACCCTCGGCAGGTGCTGACCCGGTCCGTGCTGTTCGAACACGTCTGGGGCTTCGACTTCGGCAGCAGCTCCAACAGCCTCGACGTCTACCTCGGCTACCTGCGCCGGAAACTTGAGGCCGACGGCGGCGGCCGGCTGCTGCACACCGTCCGCGGCGTCGGGTACGTCCTGCGCGAGGACCCCCTGTGAGGGAACGGCGCAAGCTCACCCTCCGCGCCCGGGTCGCGGTCCTCTCCGCGCTCGGCGTCGCGCTCGCCGTCGTCGTCGTGTCGCTCGCCGGGTGGTGGCTGATGCACGGCCGGATGTACGACCACCTGGACCGCCAGGTGCGCGCCCAGACGGCCGAGGCCGCGCGGGCGGTGACCCCCGAGGACGCCCTGCGGCTCCTGCACAGCGTCGACGAACTACCGGACAACTGGTCGGACGGCGACGTCCCGGATGATGCCGCGCAGCTGCTCGCCCAAGTCGGCCCGCCGCCGCCCGTCGTCGTCCGGTTCCTCGACAGCCGCGGGGACGTCGTGGCCGCCACCGCGGGCGCCGCGTGGCTGGGACCGGTCGGCTCGTCCGCCACCGCGGTCGCGGAGAGCGGGACCGGCGAGGACCTCGACGACGCCGGGCCGGACGACGAGACGGTCTACCGCGTGCACACCGCGCCCCGGGACGGCGGCGCGATCCAGGTCGGCAGCCGGGTGATCGGCATCGAAGGGACCCTCGACGACCTCCGCGTGCTGCTCACCTGGATCGGGCTCGCCGGCGCCGCGCTCGCCGGCGTGGTCGGCTGGGGTGTCGCCCGGACCGGCCTGCGCCCGGTCCACCGGCTCACCGGGGCCGTCGAGACGGTGGCCGAGACCCAGGACCTGGACAGCTCGATCCCGGTGACCGGCCGCGACGAGATCGCCCGGCTCGCCACCGCGGTCAACCACCTGCTGACCGCGCTCGCCGCGTCGAAAGCCGCCCAGCAGCAGCTCGTCCAGGACGCCGGGCACGAGCTGCGGACGCCGCTGACCAGCCTGCGCACCAACGTCGAACTCCTCCGCTACGCCGACGCGCAACAGGGATCGGGCAAGGTGCTCGCCCCGGACGACCGCGCCCGCCTGCTGCGGGACCTCGGCATCCAGGCCGAAGAGCTGACCACCCTCACCACCGAGCTGGTCGAGCTGGCCGCGGAGAACACCGACCCCGAGCCGTTCGGCCCGCTGGACCTGGCCGACGTCGTCCACGGCGCGGTCATCCGCGCCCGCGCGCGCTGGCCCCAGGTGGTGTTCGCCGTCTCCGCCACGCCCGCGAGCCTGACCGGCCAGCCGGGCGGGCTGTCCCGCATCGTGCTGAACCTGCTGGACAACGCGGCGAAGTGGAGCCCGCCCGGTGGCACCGTCCGGGTCCGGCTGTCCACAACGGACGGACAGGCCGAGCTGACGGTCACCGACGAAGGACCGGGCATCAGCGAGCAGGACCGGCCGAAGGTCTTCGAGCGCTTCTACCGGGCCACCGCCGCCCGGTCGATGCCCGGCTCGGGGCTCGGGCTGGCGATCGTGGCGCAGATCGTGCGCACGCACGCGGGCAGCGTGGTGGTGGGCACGGCCTCCGGCGGCGGCGCGGAGCTCCGGGTGCGGCTGCCGGCCGGCCACGCTTCCTGACCGGCCCGTCGCCGAGACGGGCATCCCCGCGCACCGACGCCTGACCGCGGGCACGACCGGCCCGAAGCCTTCGACACCGATAGGCACCTCCGCGGCCGTCCCCCGCGGCGCCGAACCACGCGCACGACTCCCGGCCGGCCGGGTTTCTTAACCGGCTCGGCGGTGGTTCTTAACCTTCTTTCATCCGCGAACCCGATCTTCGGAGTCGTGTCCTCCGTCGAAACGATCCGGCCCGCACCCGCGGGCCACCGCCCCGCCGGGCCGTGGGCCGTCGCCGCTCTCGGGTGCTTCGGGCTTTCCGTCGTCACCGTGCTCGTCCTGCACTTCAGCCAGGCCGCCGAGGTCGATCCGGTGCGGCAGGTGATCAGCGACTACGCGCTGTCCGGGGCCGGCGGGTTCGCCGTCTGCGTGCTGGCGCTGGCCGCCGGTACCGGCTTCCTGCTGACCGGCCTGGCCCGCGCCGGGCTGCCGGTGACCCCGCCCGTCGTCGCGCTCGCGGCCTGCTGGGGTGGCGGGCTCACGCTCTGCGCGATCTTCCCGACCTCCCCCACCGGCGCCCCGATGACGTTCTCCGCCGAAGTCCACCGCTTCGCGGGCCTGGTGCTGTTCGTCAGCCTGCCGGCCGCGGCCGGGCTGCTGGCCCGCGGCGCCGCGGCCCACCCGGCGCACCGCGGCCTCGCCGCCCGGCTGCGGCGGCACACCGACTGGGCGTGGGCCGCGCTCGTGGTGTTCCTGCTCAGCCAGCTGCCGGTGCTGCTGGCACCGTCCCGCGCCTTCGACGGCCCGCTGTTCCAGGGCCTCACCGAACGGCTCGTCTTCGCCGGCTACCTCGTCCTCCTGGGCGAGCCGGCCGTCGCCATCCTGCGCTCCGGAAGGAAACCATGCTGATCCCCGCCATCGGCCTCGCCGCCGCCGGTGCCTGCTGCTTCGCCGGCACCGTCCACCTGCAGCACAACGCCGTCCGCCACGCGACCGCGGTCCCGGCCGGGATCCGGGCGGTCCTGCGCACCCCCGGCTGGTACGCCGGGATCGGGCTCGCCGGCCTGGGCGCCGGGCTGCACGTCCTCGCGCTCACCATGGCGCCTCTCGCGGTGGTGCAGCCGGTCGGCGTGCTCACCCTGGTGCTCACCGCCCTGCTCGCCCGCACCCCGCTCACCCGGCGCGTCTTCGCCGCACTGGCCATGAGCGTCGCCGGGCCGGCGGGGTTCGTCGCGCTCGCCGCCACGGCCACGACCGCCGCCCTGCCCGCTCCCGGCCTCGGCACCGCGCAGTGGGCTCTGCTCGCCGCAGCCGGGCTGGCCGCGGCAAGCCGGGCCGCCCTCGGCCGGGCCCGGGCGCTGCTGGCCGCGCTCGGCGCGGCCGTGCTCTTCGGGTTCACCTCGGCGCTCGTCCGCGCCGCGGCCGTCGGGCCGCTGAGTGGCGTGACCGTCTTCGCGGTCGCCGAAGCCGTGGCGGCGACGCTCGCCGGGGCGTGGCTGCTGCACCAGGCCTACGCCGGCGGGCCCGCGCCGGTGGTGGCCGGCGCGACCACCATCGGCGACCCGCTCAGCGCGGTCCTCATCGGCGTCTTCGCCTACGGAGAAATGACTCCGGGCCAGCTGGCCGGCCTGGCCGTGCCGGGGCTGGTCGCGGTGGCCGGGCTCGTGCTGCTCGCCCGGACGCTGCCGGCCCCCGCCGCGCCCGTCCGGCGGCCGCGGCGGGCGGGACCGCTGCGGATCGCCATCACCGCGGACACCTACCCGCCGGACGTCAACGGTGCGGCGAACTTCGCCGCCCGGCTGGCGGCCGGGCTGGCCGGGCGCGGGCACGAGGTGCACGTCGTCTGCCCGTCGCCGACCGCGGAGCCGGTCACCGAAACGGCGGCCGGGGTGACCGTCCACCGGATCGGTTCGACGCGCACGCCGTTCCACCCGACGTTCCGGATCTGCCCGCCGTGGCGCACGGCCAGAGCCGTGCCGGCGCTGCTCGCCGCGATCGACCCCGACGTCGTGCACACCCAGGCGCACTTCCTGGTCGGCCGCAGCGCGGTCCGCGCCGCCACCGCGGCCGGCGTCCCGGTGGTCGCCACCAACCACTTCATGCCGGAGAACCTGCTCGGCTACGGCCCGCTGCCGCGCTGGACCCACCGCCCGCTGGCCCGGCTGGCGTGGCGCGACCTCGTGCGGGTCTTCGACCGGGCGACGGTCTGCACCACGCCGACGCCCCGCGCGGCCGGGCTGCTGGAACGCCACGGCCTGCACCGGCCCGTGCTGGCCATCTCCTGCGGGGTCGACCGCGCGCACTACGCCGGCCCGCCCGAGCCGCCCGCCGGCCCGCCCGCGGTGCTGTTCGTGGGACGGCTGGACGCCGAGAAGAACGTGCACGAGCTGCTCGAAGCCGCCGTCCTGCTGCCGCCGCACGTGCGGGTCGAGCTCGTCGGCGACGGCAGCGAACGCGCCCGCCTGGAGGCGCTGGCCGACCGGCTGGGGATCGCCGACCGGGTCGCCTTCCACGGGTTCGTCCCGGACGCGGAGCTGGTGCGGGCCTACCGGCGGTGCGCCGTGTTCTGCATGCCGGGCACCGCCGAGCTGCAGAGCCTGGTGACCATGGAGGCGATGGCCGCGGGCAAGCCGGTCGTCGCCGCGGACGCGATGGCGCTGCCGCACCTGGTCCGGCCCGGGCGCAACGGCCGCCTCTACCCGCCCGGCGACCCCGCGGCGCTCGCCGCGCAGCTCACCGCCGTGCTGGCCGACGAGCCGGCCCGGGCGGCGATGGGACGGGCCAGCCTCGACCTGATCGCCGCGCACGACCTCGAATCCACAGTGGACGCCTTCGCGGGCGTTTACCGCGATGTCGCGGTCCGCCCGGTGGCCGCGGCGGCGGTCCGGTGACCGCTCAGACGTCGACGCGGGACCCCATGATCACCGTGCGGTCCCGGGGCAGGCCGAAGTACTCCGCCGCGTCCGCGGTGATGTAGGAGGTGGCGATGAACAGCCGCTTGCGCCAGCCGGCCATCGTCGGTTCCGGGCCGCGCTGCAGCTCGATCTTGGAGAGGAAGTAGGACGCCTCGTCGAGCTGCAGCCGTCCTTCGGTCTGAGCCGGGTCGAGCAGGGCGAGCGCACCCGGGACGTCCGGGCTGTCCATGTAGCCGTAGCGGGCGGTGACGAAGACGATCCCGTCGTCGGTGTGCCCCAGGTCCTCGACGGTCACCCGCTGCCCGGCCGGGACCCGCGGCACCGGCTCGGTCTCCAGCGACATGATCACCACCTGCTCGTGCCGCACGTGGTTGTGCTCGGCGTTGGCCCGCAGCGCCAGCGGTGCGGTCCGCCCGCCCCGGTTGAGGAACACCGCCGTGCCGGGCACCTGCTGCACCGGGGCGTCCCGGAGTTCGTCGATGAACTCCGGCAGCGAGCCCTCCCGGCGTTCGCGCTCGGCGGTGACGATCCGACGGCCGCGCTGCCAGGTCGTCATGATGGTGAACGCCGTCAGGCCGATCAGCAGCGGCAGCCACGCCCCGTGCACCAGCTTGGTCAGGTTGGCCGCGACGAACAGCAGGTCCACCAGGAGCAGCACGGACGCGCCGAGGCCGATCAGCCACGCCGGCGTCCCCCACCGCGAGCGGGCGATGTAGAAGAACAGCAGCGTCGTGATGGTGATCGTCCCGGTCACCGCCATGCCGAACGCGAACGCCAGCGCCGCCGAGCTGCGGAAGGCGAACACCAGCGTCAGCACCGAAACCATCAGCAGCCAGTTGATCCACGGCACGTAGATCTGGCCCCGCTCGGTCTCCGAGGTGTGCGCGATCCGCAGCCGCGGCAGGTACCCCAGCTGAGCGGCCTGCGCGGCGACCGAATACGCCCCGGTGATCACCGCCTGGGACGCGATCACCGTCGCCGCCGTGGCCAGCACCACCAGCGGCAACCGCGCCCACGACGGCACCAGCAGGAAGAACGGGCTCGCGACGTTCGCCGGGTTCTCCAGGATCAGCGCGCCCTGGCCGAGGTAGCTCAGCACGCACGCCGGCAGCACCAGCAGGAGCCAGCCGCGGGTGATCGCGCGGCGGCCGAAGTGCCCCATGTCGGCGTAGAGGGCTTCGGCGCCGGTGACCGACAGCACCACCGCCGCCAGCGCGAAGAACGCGATGTCGAAGTGCCCGGCCATGAACCCGATGGCGTAGGTCGGCGAGAGCGCCTTGAGGATGTCGGGGTGCCCGGCGATGCCGACCACGCCGAACCCGCCGATCGTGGCGAACCAGGCGATCATCACCGGCCCGAACACCCGCCCGACCGCGGCTGTCCCCCGCCGCTGCACCAGGAACAACCCGATGATGATCACCGCGGTGATCGGGACGACCCAGTCCTCGAGGCCGTCCGAGACGACCTTGAGCCCCTCGACCGCCGACAGCACGGAGATCGCCGGGGTGATCATGCTGTCGCCGAAGAACAGCGCGGCGCCGAAGATGCCGAGCCCGGCCAGTACGACGGCCGCGCGCTTGCCGCGTTGCGCGCCCCAGCGCCGCAGCAGGGTGATCAGGGCCATGATGCCGCCCTCGCCGTCGTTGTCCGCGCGCATCGCCAGCAGCACGTAGGTGACGGTCACGATGATCATCACCGACCAGAAGATCAGCGACACCACGCCGAACACGTTGGCCGCACTCACCGGCACCGGGTGCGGGTCGGCCGGGTTGAACACCGTCTGCAGCGTGTAGATCGGGCTCGTCCCGATGTCCCCGAAGACCACGCCCAGCGCACCGACCACGAGCCCGAGGCGCACCACGTCACGCCCGGCCGGCCTCGTACTCTGCGCCTGACTCACGCACTCCCCCTCGCCTCGGCCGTCACGAGGCGGACCCTACCGATCCACTGTGGCCGGACGGGGCCGGCGGCGGCGCGTCGGGGAAAGCTTTACGCGTCTTGATGAAATCTTAGCGCGAAGGCACCGGCAAAATTGCCGGTGCCACCCGGCCGATCAGGGTTCCACCCGCGGGGAAAACGCTGTTCAACGCGCCCCCGGCCACGCTCTTGCCGGGTGCCGGTTCCGTTCGGTGCGCCTCTTTAGGGTCGTGACGCGCGGCGGGTGCGGCGGAACCCCAGCGCCGCACCCGTCACGTCTCAGGGCGGCGGGAAGGCCGTGGGGGCCGGCTCGAAGCCGAGCCGCTCGATCGCCGCCGTGGTGTCCAGGGTGCGTTCCACCGCGAACTGGCTGATCACGTACCGGTTCAGCCGCCCGCGCGGGAACGCGCGGGCCGGCGGGGAAAGCAGCCAGGCCGGGACGTAGGCCGGCCGCACCGGCACGCCCGCCGAGGCCAGCAGGCCGCGCAGGGCCCAGTCGACGGTCACCGGGGCGCGGTCGGCGATGTTGAACACGCTCGGCCACGCCGGTTCGGCCGTCGCCGCGAGCAGGCAGGCCCGCGCCAGGCTGTCCACGTGGGTCATGCTGACCAGCACCTTCCCGGTGCCCGGCACCGGCAGCCGACCGAAGCGCACGTTCTCCAGCAGCCGCGGCAGCAGGGTGGTGTCCCCGGCGCCGTAGACGGCGTGGGGCCGCAGCACGACCGCGTCGCGGGCGACGGCCAGCACGAGCTGCTCGGCGGCGGCCTTGGCGGCCGCGTAGGCGTTGAGGTAGCGCTCCACCGGGGCTTCGTGCTCCTTCGCGCACACCGTCGGCCGGAACGGGTCGTACACGCTGCCGCTGCTGACGTGCACGATCCGGCGCCCCGGGAACGAGGCCAGCACGTGGTGGGTGCCGAGCAGGTTGGTCCGCCAGACCTCCCTGGCCACGCCGGTGTCGGTCGCCGACGCCGCGCAGTGCACCACCGCGTCGACGGCGGGCGGGTCGGCGAGCTTGGCCGCCCCGATGTCCCACGACCGGTACGCGGCCCCGGCGAGCCGTCCGGCGTCCGCCGTGGCCCGCCTGCCGAACGCCGTCACCTGCCAGCCCGCCGCCACGGCGGCCCGGCAGACCGCGCCGCCGACGAAGCCGGTCGCGCCGGTCACCGCGAGCCTCACGGCTTGCTCGCGGTGACCAGCTCGCGCAGGCGGCCCCGGTCGAGCTTGCGGGACCGGCCCGAGCGCGGCAGCTCCGGCAGGACGACGATCCGGTCCGGGACGGCCTCGGCGTCGATCAGCTCCGGCAGCTGACGCCGCAGCCGCCGCACGAGCCGGGCCGGGTCCACCTCGGTGCTGTCGGCCACCACCGCGAGCACCACGGTCTCGTCCTGGGTGACCGGGTCGGGCGTGCCGACCATCGCCGCCTCCCTGACCCCGGCCAGCAGCGCGATCGACGGCTCGTAGAGCCCCGGGTAGATGTTGTACGAGCCGCGGATGAGCATGTCCTTCTTCCGGCCCGTCATGACGATCCGGCCGTCGTCGTCCAGCCGGGCGAGGTCACCGGTGGCCAGCTCGGTCAGCGGCGGCCCGCCCAGGTGGCCGAGGCAGGCGTTCGGCGCGGACACCAGCAGCTCGCCGTCGGCGGCGATCCGGGCGCGCACCCCGGGCGACGGCGTCCCGAGCAGGTCGCCCGGGCAGCCGCGCTCGACGTGCGCCAGCTTGTCCTCGGCGCGGGCGACCGCCAGCGGGATCGCCTCGGTCATCGCGTAGATCGAGAGCACCTGCCCGCCGGGGACCGCGGCCAGCGCCTGCCGCAGCACCGCGGGGGCCGCCGGCGCGGAGCCCATCACCAGGTGCCGGACGTGGGCGGGCCACTCCGGCAGGACGCCGAACACCTCGGCCAGGTGCACCGGCACCCCGTAGGCGTGGGTGACCCGGCGGTCCGCGAGGTCCCGCGCGAAGCGCTCCGGCGGGGCGGACGGCTTCGGCAGGGACAGCCGGGCGCCGCCCAGCAACGCGGGCAGACCGGCCATGATGCCGTCGGCGTGCATCACGTCCCCGGGCGCGAACGGCAGGTGCGTGCCCAGCATCGTCACCGCCGCGGTGAGCGACCGCAGCGAGTGCACGACCCCCTTCGGCTGTTCCGTCGTGCCCGAGGTGAACACGACCAATGCGGGCGCGGCGGGGTCCCGGTCCGGGGCCGCGGACGGCGCCCGGCCGAGCAGGCTCGCCAGCGGGCGGGCCGAGCGCGGGACCCCGGGCAGGCGGCGGCCGAGGTGGACGTGCCGGATGCCGGGGTCGCCGATCGGCTGCCGCAGGTCCGGGACTCCCCAGCCGCGGCGGCGGCAGTAGGCGCGGACCGGGCCCAGCACGCTGGCCGGGTAGAACAGCGATTCGGCGATCAGCCAGCGCGGCCGGGAGGCCCGCAGCCGCGCCGACACCAGGGCCGGGCCGACGGCGGTGTCCGCGGAGACGAGCACCGCGCCGGCCCGCAGCGCCCCGAGGAACAGGCCGATCGCGGTGGCGGAGTTGCGGACGGCGAACAGCACGCCGTCGCCGGGCGCGAGCCCTTCGGCCCGCAGGCCGGCGTCGACCTCGAGGGTGAGGCGGCGCAGTTCGCCGAAGGTCGTGGTGCGGCCGTCCGGGTCGATCACGGCCGGCTCGCCGGGCCGGTCGGCGGCGGTGTCCAGGAAGCGGGTCACGAGATCGGTCATGCGCGGCTGACCTCCAGGCTCCGGTAAGCGGGGAAGAGCACTCCCGGGGCGGCCCGGCGGGCGGTGATCCGCAGCTCGCCGCCGCCGGCCAGGGTGCCGAGGAGTGCGTGGACCTCGGCCATCGCCAGCGGGTAGCCGAGGCAGAAGTGCGGGCCGGCCCCGAACCACAGCCGCCGCAGCTCCGGCGGGTGCGTGCGGGCGAGGTCGAACCCGCCGGGGGCCCGGGCGCAGTTGAGTGTCGACAAGACGACCCGGTCCCCCGCGCGCACCGCGACCCCGGCGATCCGCCCGGGCCGGACGGCGTTGCGCAGGATGATCGGCGCCGGGGTGATCAGGCGGGCCGTCTCGTGGATCGCGGCGTCCACCGGCCCGGTGTCGCCCGCGCGGCACGCGGCGGCGACGCCGGCCAGCTCGCCGTGGTCGTGGAGCACCGCGACCATCCGGGGCAGCAGGCTGGTGATCGTCTCGGTGCCCGCGATCAGGAACGCCGACGCGAGCCCCCGTGCCTCGGCTTCGGTCAGCCCGAAGCTGCGCATCCGGCCGACCGCGGTCGTTTCGTCGCCCTTCTCCCAGGCCAGCGACGTGCTGGTGCCGATCTCGGCGACGATCGCGCGGGCCCGGGCGACCTGCGCCGCGCCAAGGCTGAGCCTGCCCAGCTTGACCAGGCCGATGATGGCGGTGGCCTGGCCGGTCATCCGCAGGTAGGCCGCCTCCCGCTCGGCGGTGGACCCGGTCACGGTGAACCCGACCAGTGCGCTGGTCACCGCCCCGGCGACGATCTTCGTCGTGCGCACGACGTCCACCGGGCGGCCGGCGCACAGCGCCTCGGCCACCCGGGCCAGCGGCTCGGTGCACGCGGTGTCGATCAGCAGGCGGACGTAGGCCGGGGTGAAGAACTCGGCGAGCTTGCGCCGCATCGCCCGGTGTTCGGGCCCGTCCATGTTGACCAGCATCGACGGGCCGAAGACCGGGGTCCACAGGTCCGCTTCGGTGCCGCCGCCGCTGCGGAAGGTCGCGGTGTCGGTCAGCACCTCCCGCGCCGCCGAAGCCTCGTTCACCACGACCCCGAGCCCGGGCACCCGCACGGCGGGCCCGAGCCGGCCCAGGACGCGGACCACGGGGTAGGCGAGCGGGTGCGCCGCCAGTTGCAGCCGCAGCTCGTGCGCGCCCGCCCTCATCGGACGTCCACGGTTTCGCCGCGGTAGCCGTGGCTGGTGTACCAGGCGAAGGTGTTGCGGATGCCCCACGCCTTGGTCCGTCGCTGCGACCAGTACACGACCATGTCCCGGCGCCGCCCGTAGGCGCGGGTGACGCACCGGACCCGGTTGACCAGCGTGCGGTCCTCGTGGTCGTCTTCGATGCACGAGCGGGGGTAGCCGCCGCACCGCAGGTACAGGCTCGCGGTGATGGCGGTGTTGCCGCCCGCGCACAGCAGGTACGGCCCCAGGTAAGCCGGGCCCCGGTTGGCGCGCCGGAACCGGGCGAGGTACCCGCCGAAGGCCACCAGGAACGCCAGTACGGCCCGCTCGGTCCACGGCACGGCGAAGTCGTCGGTGCGCGCCTTGAACCGGCCGCCGATCAGCTCCAGCCCGGCCGCGAAGCCGCGCATGACCGCCTCCGTCCACTGTGGAGCGACGAGGCAGTCCGCGTCGGTCCGGGCCAGGTGGGTGGCCCCGTTCTCGATCGCCCGGCGCATCCCGGTGTCGCAGGCGGCACCGGTGCCCTTCTGCGGTTCGCCGATCACCCGCACGTCCAGCTTCGGGTGCGCGGCGGCGAAGGAGCGGACGACGTCGGCCGTCGCGTCCGTGCTCGCGTTGTCCACCACCAGCACGGTGAAGTCGCGGAAGCGCTGGGCGGCGAGCGACCGCAGCGGCCCCTCGATCCACTTTTCCTCGTTGTACGCGGGGATGACCACCCACAGCCGGGTCACGACGGCAGCTCCGCGAACACGGTGCCGACGCTGACCCCGCCGGCCAGCCCGATGAACGCGACCTTGTCGCCGGGGCCGCACCGGCCGGACTCGATGGCCAGGCTCAGCTGCAGCGGCAGGCTGCACGAAGCGACGTTGCCGTGGTCGGCGATCGTCACGACGAGCTTGTCCTCCGGCACCCCGCTGCTGTCGAGGAACACCCGCAGGTGCGGCACGCCGACCTGGTGCACGCAGAAGAGCGCGAAGTCCTCCCGGCTCAGGCCGGTGCTCGCCAGCGCCGCGTCCAGCTGCGGCCGGATCCCGCGCACGACGGACTCCATCAGGGTCCGGCCGTCGCCGCGCAGGTAGCCGTCGGTGACCGGGTTCCGCGAGTTCGCGCCCCCGTGCCCGGGGATCGACGAGACGTCCCAGCACGACGAGTCCGCCGAGAACTCCCGGTGGAAGATGCCGGGCACCGGTGAGGCCTCCAGCAGCATCGCGGCCCCGGCGTCGGACAGGGTGTAGCCGGCGAGCGAGTCGACGAACTGCGCGCGGTCCGCCACCCGCCACCGGACCACCCGCGAGCCGGTCTCGCCGGTGCAGACCAGCACCCGGCGGTACTGCCCGGAGCGGATGAGCGCTTCGGCGACCTGCATCCCGTTGAGGAAGCTGTTGCAGGCGTTCTTGACGTCGAACACCGGGCAGGACGCGCCGAGCTTGGCCGCGACCACGTGCGCGGTGGCCGGTTCGACGAGGTCCTGGGAGGCGGAGGCGAACACCAGCAGGTCCAGCTCGTGCGCACCGAGCCCGCTGCCGGACAGCAGTTTCGCGGCCGCGGCCACGGCGAGGTCGGAAGCCGGCTCGCCGGGTGCGGCCCGGTGCCGGGTCCGGATCCCGCTGAGCTTGCCGATCGCGCCCGGCCGCGGCCGGAAGCCGGGGCTCTCGCGGGCGATGCGGGCCTCGATCTCGTCGTCGGCGACCAGGGTGGGTGGCAGGTGGGCGGCCACGCCGCCGATCGCCACGTGCATGGGACCGTCCTTTCTAGACACCGGTGAACGCCAGTGTCACGTTGTGCCCGCCGAAGCCGAAGGAGTTGCTGAGCGCCGCGGTGAGCGTGAGCCGGCGGGGTTCGCCCGCCACGACGTCGAGGCCGATCCGGTCGTCGAGCGCGTCGAGGTTGGCGGTGGGCGGGACCAGGCCCTCCCGGACCGACAACACGGTCGCGATCGCTTCCACTGCACCGGAACCGCCGAGCAGGTGGCCCAGCGCCCCCTTCGGCGCGGTGACCACCGGGCCGTCGCCGAGGACGCGCCGGATCGTGCCGCTCTCGGTCAGGTCGCCCAGCGGCGTCGCCGTCGCGTGCGCGTTGACGTGGCCGATGTCCCCGGCCGCCAGGCCGGCGCGGCGCAGCGCGGCGGTGATCGCGGCGGCCTGCCCGGTGCCGTCGGGGTCCGGCGCGGTGATGTGGTGGGCGTCATTGCTCATCCCCGCGCCGGCGAGCCTGCCGTAGGCCTTCGCGCCGCGCGCCGCGGCGAAGTCCGCGCGCTCCAGCACGAGGACGCCGGCGCCCTCCCCCAGCACGAAACCGTCCCGGCCGGCGTCGAACGGGCGCGACGCCGTCCCGGGGCTGGCGTTGCGAGTGCTCATCGAGCGGGCCCTGGCGAACCCGGCCATGATCGCGGGCGTGATGCAGGCGTCGGTGCCGCCCGCGACCACGACGTCGGCCTCCCCCGCCACGATCATCCGCCACGCCCAGGCGATCGCCTCGGCCCCGGACGCGCAGGCCGACATCGGGGCGTGCACCCCGGCCCGCGCCTTCAGCGCGAGGCCGACCAGCGCGGCAGGCCCGTTGGGCATGACCATCGGGATCAGCTGCGGCGACACCGCCCGCAACCCCCGGTCCCGCAGGGCGTCGTGCTGGGCGACCAGGGTCGTCGCACCGCCGATGCCGGTGCCGACCACCACGCCGCAGCGCACCGGGTCCACCGTGCCGTCGGTCAGCACCGCGTCCCGGCACGCCTGCCGGGCCGCGAGCACGGCCAGTTGTTCGGCGCGGTCCATCCGCTTGAGCTCGACGTGCTCCAGTTCCCCGTCGGGTTCGACGGCCAGCCGCGCGGCGATGCGCACCGGGAACTTCCGCGCCCATTCGACGTCCAGTGTGGACACTCCGGTGCGGCCGTCGAGCAGTCCCCGCCAGGTGGTGGCCACGTCCCCGCCCAGCGGGGTGGTGGCGCCGACGCCGGTGACGACGACTTCGACGTCCGGGCGGTTCACGCCGCCGCGCGCAGGTAGGCGGCGACGTCACCGAAGGTCCGCAGCGCGGGGAGGTTGTCCTCGGGGATGGTCAGGCCGTAGCTGATCTCGATCTCGTCGGTCAGCTCGACCATGGCCAGCGAGTCGATGTCCAGTTCGTCGCGCAGCGAAAGCCCGGTCAGCGGGCGGCCGGCGGACAGCGCGACCGGGTCGGTGCCTGCCACCTTCGCGATCAGCTGGGCCAGGGTGCGCTCGATGTCGTCGGCTGGGCTCACGGGTTACCTCCCACGGTGGATTTCGGGGCTACGGCAGGAGGCTGGCAACGGCCGCTGACCGACAGCTGACGGTTTGCCCCGGATCCGGGCCCGCTGTGCGCCGTGCACACCGAGTTCGCGGCACCGGCCCAGCCCGCGGCGCTATGGTCGGGCGATGCCGGGGCATCCGCACGCGTCCACGAGGGTCATCCGCGAGGTGGCCGCCGTCGTCCTCACCGAGCTGCCGTCCTTCGCCGACCGGCTGACCGCGCGGGGTGCGGTCGAGGAGAAGACCTTCTACGCGGGCGGCGGCCGGGTCGCGCCCGCGGACATGCGGCAGTCGTTCATGGACAACGCCCGCAGTGCGCTGGTCCTGATGACCGAGGGGTTCGGCACGCGGGCCGACTGGATCGCCGCTCCGCTGGCGACCGGCCGCCGCCGCGCCGAGCAGGGCGTGCCGCTGGAGGCGGTGCTGCACCTGTTCCGGCTGGGCACCGAGCTGCTGTGGGAGATGCTGCTGACCGTGGCCCGCCGCCGGTCACCGGACGAGCTGACCGGGTTCGTCGACAGCGTGATGGTGCTGTGGCAGGCGACCGACCGCGTCTCGACGGCGATGGTCGAGGGGTACCGGTCGCGGGAGATCCAGCTGCAGACGCGGGCGAACCGGCGCCGGGAGGGCCTGGTCCGGGTGCTCGTCGAAGGCCGGGGCGCGGACCCGGCCGTGGCCGCCGAAGCCGAGGCGGGCCTGGGACTGCCCGGGCACGGCCGGTACGTGGTGGTCCTGGTGGTGTGCGACCTGGCGGCCGAGGACGTGGTGCCGGCGCCCGAACTGGCGGCGCTGGGCGTGCGGGTGGTCGTGGCGCCGTACCGGGACCGGGTGGTGTGGCTGGTGGAGCTGGGCGGGCTCACCCCCGACCGGCTGACCGGCCTGCTGGCGCCGCACCTACGGCACCGCGCGGGCCTGTCCGGCGAGGTCGACGGCCTGGCCGAGATCGGCATCGCCTACCAGCTCGCGGAAATCGCGCTGCACACGCAGCCCGCGGACGCGCCCGGACTCGCCGCGCTCGACGACCGGCTGCCCGAGGCACTGGTCGTCGCCAGCCCGCGGCTGGCCCACCGGCTGGCGGCCCGTGCCCTCGGCCGGGTGCTGGACCTCGAAGACGACGAGCGCCACGTCCTGCTGGACACGCTGCGGGCGTGGTTCCGCGCGGACCGCTCCGCCACCCGCGCGGGCGAACTGCTGTACTGCCACCGCAACACGGTCCTCAACCGGCTGCGCAAGCTGGAGCAGCTCACCGGCGCGTCCCTGGAGGACGATCGCCACCGGCTGTGCTGCCGCCTGGCGCTGATGGCCCACGACCACCTGCGACGCGAATGACCCGCCCGCGGAGCTTCGGCTTCGCGGGCGGGTCGTCCGGCACGGGTCAGGAAGTGCTGCAGCTGACGCTGGGCCAGTTCCAGTTCCCGTTCGTCATGATGGTGACGCCCCAGTTGTTGCCGTTGCCGTTCGGTTTCGCGATCAGCACCTGGCTGCTGGGCCAGCTGGCGTTGATGTTCCAGGTGGCGCTGATCCGGGCGGGGCTCGGGACGTTCATCGTGACCGTCCACGAAGACGAGCCGCTGACCGAGACGTTCAGGTTGTACCGGTCTCCCCAGGACTGCCCGGCCGAAAGCGTCGCCGTGCAGCTGCCGCCGCCCGGGTTCGTGGGCGTGGTCGTCGGGGTCGTGGTGTCCGTCGGCGTGGTCGTCGGCGTCGTGGGTGTGGTCGGTGTCGTCGTGGTGCCGGGACCGGCGGCGTTGAGCGCGTTCAGCACCGAGCTGTAGGCGGCCTTCTTGTTGCCGCCGCCGTCGAACAGCAGCGGGCTTTCGCTGGACCGCCAGGAATCGCTGTCCCGCACGCCCCACACGGTGATGCCGACGCAGCGCGCGACGTTCACGCACGCCTGGGTCAGCGCCGAGTACTGCGAGGTGTTCGCGTTCGTGACGTCGACCTCGGTGAGCGCCACGTCGACGCCGAGCGCCGCGAAGCTGGAGATCGTCTGCTGGAAGTTGCCCGGCACCGAGCTGCCGCCGGTGAAGTGGGCCTGCAGGCCGACGCAGTCGATCGGCACGCCGCGGGACTTGAAGTCCTGGACCATCCGGTAGACGCCCTGGGTCTTGCCGTAGCTCCAGTTGTCGATGTTGTAGTCGTTGTAGCAGAGCTTGGTCGACGGGTCGGCCGCGCGGGCGGTCCGGAACGCGACCTCGATCCAGTCGTTGCCGGTGCTCTGCAGGTTCGACGACCGGCGGCTGCCGTCCTCGTTGAACGCTTCGTTGACGACGTCCCAGTACGCGAGTTTGCCCTGGTAGTGGGCCATCACCTTCTGGATGTGGTTGATCATGGCGTTGCGCAGGTTGCTGCCGCCCATGTTCTGCATCCAGCCGGGTTGCTGCGCGTGCCAGGCGAGCGTGTGCCCGCGGACCTTCGCGCCGTGGCTGACCGCCCAGTTGTAGATCTGGTCACCCGACGAGAAGTTGAACTGGTTCTGGTTGGGCTCGGTCGCGTCCGGCTTCATCTCGTTTTCGGGCGTCACCATGTTGAACTCGCGCGCCGCGATCGTGGTGTAGGCCGAGTCGTTCAGCCGGCCGGCGGCGATCGCCGTGCCGAAGTAGCGGCCGGACTGCGCGGCCGCGGCGCCCAGCGTGCTGGCCGCGGCGTCCGCGCCGGGCGCCGTCACCAGAACGGTTGCGGTCGCGGCCACCGTCGCCACGCCCGCCAGCACTCGAGTGGTCGTCGACCGCCACCAGCGCCTGCGGCGCAGGTCCGACGAACTTTCCGCCATTCCGTGGTCTCCTTCGGTGAATTTCCCCCGCTGTCAGCAGCAGAGCACGCCGAGGAAGGAGCAGGCAAAAAGTTTCGATCGACTTTCGGACCGGCGGGAGCGCCGTGGCCGGACCGTCGAAACTTTCGAACCACCCGGAATGCGATCACGGCCCCGTGTGGCGCTCACCAAGCCGAGCGGCGAGTTTCGGAATGGGCGGCTTCGTCGGCTGATGACGGCTCACGGGCGGCGGTGGATCGTGATGGAGTGGCCGACGTCGTCGATCGGCGTGCTCGTGCGCAGCAGCGCCGACAGCCGGTCGTCCGCCTTGGCGATCGCGGAATCCGACACCACGAGCAGCCCGTGGACCGTCTCCGGCGGCACCGCCAAGGGGTCCGCGGCGTCGATGCCGTAGGCGGCGGGCACTCCGCTGCCCTTGTAGACCAGCCACACCCGCTCGCCCGGGTACCGCTCCTTCAGCACCTCGCCCAGCCGGCCCAGGTCCTGACCCCAGTCGACGTTCGAGTCGTGCAGCTGCCGGTGGGTCTGCGCCGGGCCGCCGAACGCTTCGTTGGCGTACGGCAGGTAGTACGGGAACGTCCGCAGCGAACTGACCGCGGTGAAGGCGACCAGCACCACCACGGCGACGGACGTCCACCGGCGGCGCAGGGTGACCACGCCGGCCGCCGCGACGGCCAGGAACATCGGCAGGAACACCGCGTACCGGACGCCGAGGTCGCGGCTGCCGGTCATGGCCGCGGCCAGCAGCACCGCCGCGGGCACCACGACGTAGGGGGCCGCCGGGCGCAGCCGGCGAACGGCGACCATCGTGCCGGTACCGGCCGGCCAGAGGACGAGTGCGCCCAGCGGCGTCTTCACCAGCAGCGCGGCCGGGAGGTAGTACCACAGCGCCCCGACGTGCACGCTGCCGAACAGGAACGTGGTCCACACCTGGTCTTCGAAGCCGAACTGCACGCGCAGGCCGTCGAGGTACGGCCGCGGCAGCGGCAGCAGGCCGGTCAGCGCGCGCAGGCCATCGGCGGGCGGCAGGCCCGCCGGTGGCACCCAGCGCAGCCGCGGATCGACGACCAGGTAGGAGATCCAGACGACGGCGACCGCGATCAGCGCGACACCGAGAGCCGCCGCGACGCCGGTGCCGACGCGCCGCAGAGTCCGATGTGGACTGTCAGCGCGGCGGGTGTGCCGGACCGAAAGCCCGGCCAGTGCCAGCACCACCGGAACCGCGGCCAGCGCGCTCATCTTCGTGGCCACGGCGGCACCCAGCGCGAGTCCCGCGAGGGGCAGGTAACGGCCGGGATGGTGACGGGCGCGCCACAGCAACCAGCACGACGTCACCAGGAAACCGGCCATCGGCACGTCCAGGGTGGCCAGCGAGCCGTGCGCGATCACGTCGGGGGAAAGCGCATACAGGGCCAGAGCCACCACGCCGCCGGCCGAGCCGGTCAGGTCGCGGGCGAAGGCGAAGACGACCAGCCCGAACAGCAGCGTCAGCACGATCACCGGCAGCCGGGCCGCCGGCAGCAGCCGGCCGGGGTCGTGGCCGGATTCGTACAGCACGTGCCGGCCGAGCTGCGTCTGGTCGCCGGTGAACCCGGCGTCCACGTGCGCGTCCGTGAAGGCCAGTCCGGTCGCGATGATCAGCTTGCCCAGCGGCGGGTGTTCCGGGTTGTACCGCAGGCTGTGGTGCTCCAGCGAAAAGATCGCCGTGCCGATGTAGACCGGCTCGTCGATGGTCGGGCTCTGCGCCACGGCCGTGGTGAGCATCGCGGCCGCCATCCCGGCCGGCAGGGCCACCACGGCGAGCGCGAGCAGCCACCGGCACCGGCGTGCGGGAGAACGCGCGGCGGCCAGGAGCGGCGGCGCGTCCTCCCGGATCGCTTCGGTGAGCACCTCTTGGGGACGTCCGGCGGCGGCGGAGGTTGTGCGCGGTAGCCGCCGGCGCGGGCTGACGGCGTCCGGCGAAATCCGGCATGATGATCGGATGCCCCGCCGCGAGCTCCGCCCGCACCACGTCTGGCTGATCGGCGTTCCGCTCAACCTGCTGCTCGCCGTCCCGGCCGCCTACCCGGTCGCGTTCGGGATGCTCGGGGCGCAGGTCCTGGCCGGTGAGCTCGGGTGGGTCCCGGTCGACCCCACGGTGGTCGACGACGGCGCGGGCTTCGTGATCGGGCTCGGCCTGGTGTCGGTGTTGTCCGCCGGGCTGGTGGTCTTCGGCCTGAACGCCCTGTTCGCCTTCCGCGCACCAAAACTGACCGCGGCGCCCTACTGGCTCGCCGTGGCCCTGCTGGTCGTGCTTCCCGGTGTCCTGTACTGGACCCATCGCTGAAACCGCCCGCGCAACCCTCGCCGTCCATTCTGCGCGGCCGGCACCGCCGGTGAAACTTTCAGCCGCCGCCGGGCTCGGGCCAGCGGTGATACCGGGCCGGTCGTGAATCGCTTGCCAGAACCGGGGGCCCTTGCGAACGATGGTGACGGGCCAGCCTGTGCACCGGCGGCCCCCTCGGCCGGCGGCGCGCCAGTCCTCCTGGCTCGGCCGGAGCCCCCAGCCCATCGACCTTCTGCAACGGAGATCCGATGTCCCTGCGCTTCCCCGGCCGGCGGCGGTCACGGCTGACCGCCGCTCCCCTGCTCGCCGCGACCATCACGGCGGCCACGCTCGTCCCGGTCGCTTCGGCGGCCCCGGACGGGCCGGCCACGCTGCCGGTCTACCGCGACACGCACTACAGCTTCGCCGAGCGGGCCGCCGACCTCGTCGCCCGCATGACGCTGCCCGAGAAGGTGCTGCAGCTGCGCACCAACAGCGCGCCGGCCATCCCGCGCCTCGGCGTCCAGCAGTACACCTACTGGAGCGAGGGCCAGCACGGCCTCAACACCCTCGGCGCGAACACCAACGCGGGCACGGTCACCGGCGGCGTGCACGCCACCAGCTTCCCGACGAACCTCGCGAGCACGATGTCCTGGGACCCGGAGCTGATCCGGCAGGAGACCACGGCCATCTCCGACGAGGCCCGCGGCATGCTCGACAAGTCGCTGTGGGGTGTCGCGCAGAACAACATCGGCCCGGACAAGAACAACTACGGCTCCCTGACCTACTGGGCGCCGACGGTGAACCTCGACCGCGACCCGCGGTGGGGCCGCACCGACGAAGGCTTCGGCGAAGACCCCTACCTGGTTGCGAAGATGGCCGGCGCGTTCGTCAACGGCTACCAGGGCCAGACCGCGTCCGGCCGGCCCACGACGCCGTACCTCAAGGTCGCCGCCACGGCCAAGCACTACGCGCTCAACGACGTCGAGAACGACCGGCACGCGGACTCCTCGGACACCACCGAGACCAACATCCGCGACTACTACACCAGGCAGTTCCGGCACCTGATCCAGGACGCCCACGTCTCCGGCCTGATGACGTCGTACAACGCGATCAACGGCACGCCGTCGCCCGCCGACACCTACACGGCGAACGCGATCGCCCAGCGCACCTACGGCTTCGACGGCTACGTCACCTCCGACTGCGGCGCGGTCGGCGACGTGTACGCGCCGGGCAGCCACAACTGGGCGCCGCCGGGCTGGACCACCAGCACCGCCGGCGCGGCGACGCAGTGGACGAACACCGCCACCGGACAGAAGGTTTCCGGTGCCGCGGGCGGCCAGGCGTACGCCCTGCGCGCGGGCACGCAGCTCAACTGCACCGGCTCCGAAGCCACCGTGGCCAACATCGAGGAGGCCATCAAGGCCGGCGTGCTGTCCGAGGGCGTGCTCGACAACGCCCTCGTGCACGTGTTCACCACCCGCATGCAGACCGGCGAGTTCGACCCGCCGGAGCGGGTGGCCTACACGAAGATCACCAAGGACGTGATCCAGAGCGCCGAGCACCAGGCGCTGGCCGCGAAGGTCGCCGCGAACTCGCTGGTGCTGCTGCGGAACGACCCGGTCGCCGGGACCGCCGCGCCGCTGCTGCCCGCCGACCCGGCGAAGCTCGGCACCGTCGTCATCGTCGGCGACCTCGCGAACAAGGTCACCCTCGGCGGGTACTCCGGCGAGCCCGCGCTGCAGGTGAACGCGGTGCAGGGCATCACGTCCGCGGTCAAGGCGGCCAGCCCGGGCGCCACGGTCACCTTCGACGCGTGCGGCACCTCCACCGGCACCACCGCGCCGGCGAGCTGCTCGGCGGCGACCCTGGCCGCGCTCAAGACGGCCGATCTGGTCGTGGTGTTCGCCGGGACCGACGGGAGCGTGGCCACCGAGGGCCGCGACCGCACGACGATCGCCATGCCGGGCAACTACGACTCGCTGATCGACCAGGTCAAGGCGGCCGGCAACCCACGGACCGCCCTGGCGGTCCAGGCGGGCGGCGCGGTGTCCCTCGGCCACGCCGCGGGCATCCCAGGTGTCGTGTTCAGCTCCTACAACGGCGAAAGCCAGGGCACCGCGCTCGCCGACGTGCTGTTCGGCAAGCAGAACCCCAGCGGGCACCTGAACTTCACCTGGTACGCCGACGACGCGCAGCTGCCGGACATGAAGAACTACGGGCTGACGCCGTCGCAGACCGGCGGGCTCGGCCGCACGTACCAGTACTTCACCGGCACGCCGGCGTACCCGTTCGGCTACGGCCTCTCCTACGCGAAGTTCGCCTACTCCCGCGTGCACGCGGACACGAAGGCCGTCGATGCCAACGGACAGGTGACGGTGCACGTGGACGTGACGAACACCGGTGGCACGCCCGGCGCGGACGTCGCCCAGCTGTACGCGTCGACGGCGTTCACCGTGCCCGGCGTGGAGCTGCCGCGGCAGCGGCTGGCCGGCTTCGAGAAGACGAAGGTGCTCGCCCCCGGCCAGACCCAGCACCTGGTCATCCCGGTGCGGATCGCCGACCTTTCCTTCTGGGACGAGGGAAAGCGCCGTGAGGTGGTGTACCCGGGTCAGTACCGGTTCGGGGTGGGTGCCGACTCCGGCCACCTCGCCGGCACCGCCGCGGTGGCCGTCACCGGGGCCCTCAAGCCCAAGACGCGGTACGTGACCGTGCAGCCCGGCCAGGTCGTCTTCGCGCCGGGCGCGCAGCTCGACCTGACCGCGAAGAACCCGTGGATCGCCGACGACACCGCCCAGGCGGACCGGCACGTGCCCGCCGACCACATCGTCGAGGCGGTGCACGACGACCAGTCGTTCGTCGACCTTTCGCGGGCCCGGATCGGTTACCGCAGCAGCGATCCGCGGGTGGCCCAGGTGAGCCGGACCGGCCGGGTGACCATGGTGGCGCCCGGGGTCGCGACGATCAGCGTCACGGTCGACGGCGTCACCGGCACCACGCCGGTGGTGGTCGAGCAACCGTTCACCCTCACCGCACCGTCCCAGGTGCAGGCGGGGACGACGTACACCGCCACGACCACGCTGCCGAACCCGGCCGGCGCACGGCCGCTGCGCGATGTGGCGTTGACGCTGGGTGTGCCCGCCGGCTGGACCGCGAAGGCCACTTCGCCGTCGACGTTCGCCACGGTGCCGGCCGGGCAGACGGTGAGCACGACGTGGGAGATCGGCGTGCCTGCCTCGGCGCAGCCGGGCAAGTTCGACGTCTCGGCCCAGGCCACGTTCACCTCGGCCAACGGCCGCGGCACGTCGGTGGACGCGGCGACGGTCCTGCTGCCCCACCCGCCGTACGCCTCACTGCCGGCGGCGTACAACAACGTGGGCATCAGCGACGACGCGACCCCGGGCGCGGGCAACTTCGACGGCGGCAACGCCAGCTTCTCCGCACAGGCACTGGCGGCGGCGACGCCGAGCCTGACCCCGGGAGCGACGTTCACCCACGACGGGCTGACGTTCACCTGGCCGGACGCCCGGCCGGGCAGCCCGGACAACGTGGTCGCGGGCAGTTCGGCGGGCGGCCAGACGATCGCGATCTCCGGCTCGGGCACCACACTGGGCCTGATCGGGGCGGGCGACTACGGCAGCCCGAGCGGAACGGCAACGGTGACGTACACGGACGGAACGACCGAGTCCCATTCGGTGAGTTTCGCCGACTGGTGGTCCAACGCGGCGACCGGTGGCGACATCCTGACGACGTTGCCGTACCTCAACAACAGCAACGGGCGGCTGGATCAGAGGGTGAGCTTGTACTACGCCCCGATCCCCCTGCAGCCGGGCAAGACGGTGAAGTACGTGACGCTGCCGGACGTGAGCGACGGAGCCAACATGGGCACGGCGGCCATGCACATCTTCACGATGGCGATCGGCTGACCGAGGGGACCGCGTCCCGCCGGCCTTTCACGGCCGGCGGGACGCCTCTGTCCGGGCACGCTTCAGCGGTACCGGGATCCGCCCGGGTTCGCCGCACAGCGGACGTTTGCGCGGGGGCCGGGCGGATCCGGCCACCTGCGCGGCCACTCGGCCGCTCGTGCCGGCGGACTTCCCACGCCTGCACGGTAGGCCGAACGCGGACACGCCGCTCGGACCGGCCCATCGGTCGACCGTGAGCCGCCCCCTGCCCAGCGGGCGAGCCCGCCAAAAACCGAGCCAGGCCGCTCACCCCGCAGACAAGAACGGCAGCGCGCGGCCCCGCGGTACAGCAGGTTCGGCCGAAAGTCGCGTCCCGCCGGCTTCTCACGGCCGGCGGGACGCCCTTTGTCCAGGCCTACTTCTCAACGGGCACAGACGAAACTCGCAGCGGCGCTCGGATCACCCGACCGGTACCGCGGCCAGTCCGGGTACTCGCACAACGGCCGTGAACGCTGATGAGCCGGATCGACCACCGTCTGCCCCACCGGCGCCCGTCCCGCGTCGACCCACTGCTCCAGCGCCGTCAGCGAATCCCAGCTCGCCGCGAACGCCGGTGTCCCGAAGTTCGCGTGGTTCGCTCCCGGGATGACGTAGTACCGCAGGAACCCGTCCGTCGCCCGGGGGCCCACCTCCGCGCGCACCCGCGAGTAGTAGTCACTCGTCGAATACGGTGAAACCAGCTCGTCCGCCGCGCCGTGGAACAGGATCAGCTTTCCTCCCGCCCGGGCGAACGGGCGCAGGTCCGCGTTGTTGCGGTCCTCGATCGCCGACAGCGCGCTGATCCGGTCCAGCCACTTGCCCGGGTTCCGCGGGTCGATGTCCAGCCCGCTGCGCCCGGGATCCCTGGTCAGGAAGTACTTCACCCACTGGTCCCAGTACTGCATCCCGTACCCGCTCGTCACCGGCATCGGGTCGGCCGGTGGTGTGGTGCCGAAGCCGAGGAACGGCGTGCGCATGTCCGCACCCGACAGGAACGGGAAGCCCGGGTACTGCTTCTCCCCGCTGGCGATCCGGTACGGCCACCGGAACGGCGACGACATCGCCGTCACCGCCCCGATCTGCGCGTCCGAAAGACACGCCGGCCCGGTGTCGGCGCCGCCCGGGCAGCGCAGCGCGCGCGGGTCGAAGCGGCAGCCCGGGTCCGAGACCACTCCGTCGGTCACGCCGTCCCGGCCGTCGCACGCCTTGATCACGCTGTCGTAGAGGAGCCCTTGCTTGACCGGCGGCGGGAACGCGCCCGGGCGTGCCAGCACCTGCGTCAGGTAGCCCAGGTCCAGGATCTCCGCGAGGTTGTTCCACGCCGGGAACGCGGAAATCACCCCGTCGAACGCCGTCGGCCAGCGCTGGGCGACCACGAGCGCCTCGCGGCCGCCGGTCGACCCGCCGGCGAAGAACACTTCGGCCGGCGCCGCCGCGTACGCGCGCCGGATCAGGAACAGGCTCGCGTCGCGGGTCTTCTTCAGCGCGTCGCCCGCGGCGAAGTTGTGCAGTGCTTCGTCGTTCACGCCGAACGACCCGTCCAGCGAAGGCGGGGACGCCGGGTTCTGCTGGTGACCGGAGTCGCTCGCGAAGGTCGCGTACCCCCTGGCCAGCGGGGCCGGCCGGTCGGCGGGGCCGAACGGCACGTTCGCCGTCACGTCCGGGATCGTGCCGTTGAACCCGCCGCCGCCGAACATCAGCGCCTTGTGGTTCCACGCGCGGGGCAGCGCCACGCGCAGCTTGATCGACGGCGCCGCCGGGTCGACCGGGTGGAGGTCCGCGTCCACCCGGCAGTAGTCCCCGGGCTCCACGACGGACGCCGCCGTGACCAGCCCGCCCGACGTCGGCAGGCTCATCACCGACGCGGGAATCCGCAGCCCGGCCAGCCCGGCGCAGTCCACCGCGGCAGGGGACGCGTCGGCAGGCGCGGGAAACACCAGCAGCAAGGCGGCCGAGACCGCGAGTGTCTTCTTCATCGTCCGGCCACCTCGTGCAGGTGCGCGCCGGGGACGGCGTCCGGATCCGCCCGGACCTCCGCGGGGTTCGTCTCGGGCAGGAACCACGCGCTGGCGAAGGTGATCAACCCCATCAGCGTGATGTAGAGCGCGACCGGCCACGTGCTCCCGGCCGCCGCGATCAGTGCGGTCATCAGGAACGGCGTCCCCCCGCTGACGATGATCGCGGACAGCTGGTAGGACAGCGACGCGCCCGAGTAGCGGACGTTGGGCGCGAAGAGCTCGCCGAGGAAGCTCGCGATCGGGCCGTAGGTGAGGCACTGGAACACGAACCCGACCGCCACCGCGACGAAGATCAGCGGCAGCGACGCGGTGCCGACGAGCCCGAAGTACGGGAACGCCCACAGCGCCACGCCCAGCCCGCCGATCAGGATCAGCGGGCGCCGGCCCACCTTGTCCGAGAAGTAGCCGGACCAGGGAATCGTCACGAGCATCGCCGCGGAACTGAGCAGCACCACCGCGAGCAGGGAGTCGCGCTGCAGCTTGAGCGTGCCGGTGCCGTAGCTCAGCAGCCCGGAAATGCTGACGTAGAACAGGCTGTTGGTGGCCGACAGCAGCCCGCAGCCGAGCAGGATGGTCCCCCACTTGCTGCGCAGCACCTGCGCGAGCGGCGCCCGGACCACCGGGCCTTCCCGGCCCGCCACCGCGTCCTGCAGCCGGCGGAACTCCGGCGTGTCCTCCACCTTGGCCTGGATGTAGAGCACCACGCCGAACATCACGACGCTGAGCAGGAACGGGATCCGCCAGCCCCACGACAGGAAGGCCGCGTCCGGCATCAGGCCGCTGGCCGCGACGAAGATCAGGTTGGACAGGACCACCGCGACCGGCACGCTCGTCTGCCCGAACGTCCCGGCGAAACCGCGCCGCTTGGGACTGGCGGATTCGGTCAGCAGCAGCACGATGCCGCCCCACTGGCCGCCGGCCGCGAGGCCCTGGACGAACCGCAGGATCACCAGCAGCGTCGGGGCCAGCGCGCCGACGCTCGCCGCGCTCGGCAGGCAGCCGATCAGGAAGGTCGCGGCCCCCATCAGCGCCAGGCAGGCGACCACCACCGGCTTGCGGCCGTACTTGTCCCCGAGGTGCCCGGCCAGCACGCCGCCGACCGGCCGCGCCACGAACCCGGCCCAGAACGTGCTGAAGGCCAGCAGCGTCCCGGTCAGCGCCGACGCGTGCGGGAAGAACACCTTCGGGAACACCAGCGCCGCCGCGGTGCCGTAGAGGAAGAAGTCGTACCACTCGATCGAGCTGCCGATGAGCCCGGCCGCGAGCAGTTTGCGGAAGGCCCGGCGCGGGGTGGCGGGCACGCCGGTGCCGGACTGCCCCTCGGGTTGGGTGAGCGGAATGGCCATGGGTGCCGCCTTCGTCGATGAGGTCAGCAGGTGCTGGCGGTGATGGTAGGGCGGCGCTACCCTGCGACCTGAGGTGTGGACCACCCACTCCTCCCGCCGCACCGGTGGGTCTTTCGCCCACCCTCGATGCCGAGGAGGGCGCCCCGTGACCGGTACGGCGGAACCGCGACGGCAGCGCGAACTGGCGTCCCTCTACGCGACCGTCAAGTCGCTCACCGCGCTCGGCGAGCTGGACGAGGTGCTGCAGTCGATCGTGCACCACGCGCACGACCTGATCGGCACCGACTTCACCTACCTGTCGCTGGTCGGCGCGGACGGCAGGCTGTCGGCGCGCGCGTCGGACGGCACCATCTCCGCGGAGTTCCTCGCCGCGGCCATCCCGGCCACGGTCGGCCTCGGCGGCAAGGTGCTGGCCTCCAAGAGCCCGCACTGGGTGCGCGACTACGCCACCTCGACGCTCATCCAGCACGACCCGAACTTCGACCGCCTGGTCGTCACCGAAGAACTGGTCGCGCTGCTCGGGGTGCCGCTGGTGATCCGCGGCGAAGCGGTGGGCGCGCTGTTCGCCGCGGACCGGTCCGAGCGGTCGTTCCAGGCCGAGGAGATCGCGCTGCTGAACGCCTTCGCCGACCACGCCGCGGTCGCCCTCGACAACGCCCGGCTCTACGAAGCGAGCCAGACGGCGTTGCGGGACCTGCGGGTGGCGTACGGGAAAATCGAGCGCGCGCAGGCGATCCACGAAGCCCTGACCGGTGTCGTGCTGGACGGCGGCACCCCCCGCGACGTCGCCCAGCACCTCGCCGACCAGCTCGGCGGCAGCGTCACGCTCCTCGACCGCGCCGCCGGTCCACTGAGGACGGACCTGGCCGGTGCCGTCGAGGACGCCCGCCGCACCGGCCGCTGCGCGACGTCGGCCGGGACCGACGGGACCGACCGGAGCGTGGCGGCCGTCCAGGCGGGCGACAGCTACCTCGGCGCGCTGGTGTGGAGCAGGCCGTCGGGCACCGGCGACGACACGGACCTGCGGACCCTCGAACGCGCCACGCACATCCTCGGGCTGCTCATCCTCAAGGAGCAGGCCGTCGCCGAGGCCGGCGAACGGCTGAGCGGCGAGCTGCTGACCGAGCTGATGGTCGGCAGTCCCGGCATCGGCCCGGCCCAGCGCGCGCGGGCCCGGGCGCGCAACATCGACGTCGACCGCCTGGACCTGGTCCTGGTCGCGGAGTCCGCCGCCGTGGCGCCGGGCGACCTCGCGCGGCACCTGCACGACATCGCCCGGGAGCGCGCCGGGCTGGCCGGCGAGCACCTCGGCCGGGCCACGATGATCCTGCCCGCCGCCGACGACGAGGCGACCGTCGCGGACGTCCACACGCGACTGCGCCGGACGCTGGGCGGTCCGGTCATCGTCGTCGCCGAGCGGGCGGCCGGCCACGACTGGGCCCGGGCGTACGCACTGGCGGGCCGCTGCGGCGCGGTGATGCGCGCGCTCGGGCACACCGACGGCGGCGCCACCACCCGGCAGTACGCCCTGTACGCCATGGTGTTCGACCCGGAACGGGCCGGCGAGCTCGACCGCTTCCTGGCCGGCTCGATCGGCGCGCTCCTGGAGTACGACCGGCGGCGCGGCACCGACCTGGTCGGCACGCTCGGCGCGTACTACGTCCACCGTGCCAACGTCGCCGCGACGGCCCGCGCGCTGCACTTGCACGTGAACACGCTGCTGAAGCGCTTGGACCGGGCCGGGACGGTGCTCGGCTCGGACTGGCGGCACGAGAACGACCTGGAACTGCAGCTCGGACTGCGGTTACACCAGCTCCGCGCCGCCACGCCCTGAGAGGTCAGCCCACCCGGGCCGAGTCCCTCAGTGCCGTCTTCGAGATCTTGCCCGTGCCTGTCTTCGGCAGCGCGGGCACGAACACGAACTCGTCGGGCAGCCACCACTTCGCGACCATCGGCGTGATGTGCGCCTCGAGCTCGTCCGCCGTGACCTCCGCACCCTCGCGCAGCACCACGTACGCCACCGGGCGTTCCATCCAGCGCGGGTCCGGCCGGGCGATCACCGCCGCCTCGGTGACGTCCGGGTGCGAGGTGATGGCGCTTTCGAGCTCGACCGAGGAAATCCACTCGCCGCCGGACTTGATCAGGTCCTTCATGCGGTCCACCAGGCGCAGGTAGCCGTCGGGGTCGATGGTGGCCAGGTCGCCCGTGCGCAGCCAGCCGTCGGCGGTGAAGCTCTCGACCGCGTCGACCCGGTAGTAGCCGCCCGCCACCCACGGGCCCGCGACCTGCAGCTCACCGACCGCGTCGCCGTCGCGGGGCAGCTCCACGCCGGTTTCGACGTCGACGATCCGCACGTTCACCAGGGGCAGCGGCTGGCCCTGGGCGGCACGCACGGCCACCTGGTCCGCCGCGGACGCGTCCCGGTGCTGGGTGCGCGTGCCGCCGATCGCGCCGACCGGGCTGACCTCCGTCATCCCCCACGAATGCGTGATGGGCACGCCGATCGCGGCGCGGAAGGTCTCCGACAGCGCCGGCGGCACGGCCGACCCGCCGCCGAGCAGGAACCGGGTGGCGCTCAGGTCGTGCTCGCGCAGGCGGGGCGCCATCGTCGTCCACACGGTGGGCACGGCCCCGGCGACGGTGACGCGCTCGGCGGCCATCAGCCGCAGCAGGTGGTCCGGGTCCGCCGACGGGCCGGGCAGCACCAGGGACGCGCCGGTCAGCATCGCGCCGTAGGGCAGGCCCCAGGCGTTGGCGTGGAACATCGGCACGATCGGCAGCACGACGTCGCTTTCGCAGAGGCCGACGAGGCCCGCGGCCAGCGTGCCCAGGCCGTGCAGGACCGTCGAGCGGTGGCTGTAGAGCACGCCCTTGGGCGGCCCGGTCGTGCCCGAGGTGTAGCAGAGCCCGGACGCCAGCTGCTCGTCGGCGAGGGTGAAGCCGTCCTCGAACGAACCCGCGAAGGGCTCCGCCGCGGCGACCAGGTCGTCGTAGTGCCGGATGCGCGGATCGTCCGGGACGGGCTCGCCGCTGTCGTCGGGCAGCACCACCCAGTACCGCACCTTCGGCAGCCGGGCGGCGCTCGGCCAGATCCGCGGCAGCAGCGCGCGGTCGACGAACACGACGTCGTCCTCGGCGTGCTCGACGATGTACTCGAGGTGCTCCGCCGGCAGCCGGATGTTGATCGGGTGCAGCACCCGCTTGGTCACCGGAGCGGCCAGGTAGAGCTCGAGGTGACGCCGGTGGTTGCTCGCGAAGGTCGCGACCCGCGCCCCGACGGGGACGCCGAGCGCGGCCAGCGCGGTGGCCAGGCGCCGGGTCCCGAGGGCCACGTCGGCGTAGGTCAGCCGCTCACCGCCGGCCGTGACGACTTCCTTGTGCGCGTAGAGCCGCTCGGCACGCTCCAGGATGTGGGCGATGGTGAGCGGCCGTGGCTGCATCAGCCCGTCCATGGCGCCTCTTCCGGTCGGGGGATCTTCGGGTCGCGAGTGACTTTAAAAGCGGTCCCGGCCCGGACGAGAGGTGCGAACCGCCCACTCGTCCACCCCTTCCGGTGGTGATCACCTCCACACGCTCCCGAGCGCCGGGAGGCATCACGCGTGATCAGAAAGGCATCACGCGTGACGGGAGGGGCATCACGCTGATGCCCCTCCCATCACACGTGATGCCCGCTCGATCACGGGTGATGCCCCTCCAACCACAGGTGATGCCTTTGGGATCACGGGTAGGGGCGGTTGAAGCGGGGCGGGACGTAGGCGAGGTAGCGGCCCGGTGTGCCGTCCGCGGCGGCGGACAGGGCGTTCATCGTGCGGGGCGAGGTGTCCGGCCAGTGGCCGGTGCGCAGCCGGGTCAGCATGCGGTCGATCGCCGCCTGCTGTTCGCCCGTCGTGTACGTGCAGTGGCCCGCCGTCTGCACGTACGTCTGGCGGAGCAGGGACGCGGTGCCCGTGCGGCGGGCCAGCGACTCGTACGACGACTGCTGCGCCACCGTCGAGATCTGGTCGCCGGTGCCGTTGACCGTCAGCACCGGGATCCGCAGCTCGCCGGTGAACACGATGCCCCGCCGCAGATACGCGACCGCCGCCGGGTCGGCCGCGACGCGCGGAGCCGCAGCGAGGCTGGCGAAGTCGGCCCGCAGGTCGAGGCCCGCGCGGGCGTACAGCCGCCGCACGGCGTCGCGCTGCTCCGGGGCCGCCAGCGCGAACTGGCGCGTGTAGTCCACGCCCGTGTTCCACGACGGGTTCCCGCCCGCCAGCTGCTCGATCGTCCGGCGGCTGCTGACCGCCTGCCCGAGGTACGGCAGCGGACCGCCCGCCAGCGCGAGGTACATGCCCTGCTCGACGCCGTCGGTGTCGCGGGCGGCCGGCACCGGCGTCGGCGAGCCGTCCGGAGCGAGGCCCCAGCCGGGCAGCTGGCCGATCGCCGCCGCGAGCGCGATGCGCGCCTTCCCGGCCGCCGTCCCCTGGGCCGAGGCCATCGCCGAGAGCCACTGCTGCTGCGTTCCCGGGACGTCGGCCGGCATGCCGGTCACCGGCAGGGCCGAGTCCCGGAACAGCAGCGTCTTCAGCGTGAACACCGTGTCGAGCTTCTGGTTCCACTGCCCGACGGCGCCGCCGAGGCCGCCGCACATCGGGATCGCCGCGGCGAACCGGCCGGGGTACACCTGCGCGACCCCGGCGGCGACCATCCCGCCCATCGACCGGCCTTCGGCGATCGCGTACCGCGCCGGCCCGAACGCGGCTTCGAACTTCCCGAGCGCCTCCGCCTGGTTGTCGATCGCCCGCGCGATGTTCCAGCTGCTGACCGTGCGCGTGGTGCCGCCCACGGCGTAGCCGCGGTCCACCAGGCTCGCGGTGAGCGGGCTCGTCAGGCCGCCCGCGGCGAAGTCGAGGTCCACCAGCACCGCGCCGTTCCACCGGGCCGGCTTGGCGAACGCGTACGGCGTCCCGTCGGCCAGCTGCCCTTCGGTGCACGCGGCCGCCGGGCACGACGAGGCCGCGTCGGCGGTCGCCGGGACCGCCGCCAGCACCGTGGCCGCGGCCAGACCGGCCCAGGTTCTCCTGCTCATGACCAGCTCCTCAGAAGTTCTTGCTCGTGACGGTCCAGCCCGGGGTGGCGCACAGGCCGCAGCCCGCGCCGAGGAAGTAGCCCCGCGCGGTGCGGTTGCCGTTGAGGGTGAAGTCGAACCAGGCGACCAGGACCCGCACGGCCTCCTCGCGGACGCTCGGGTCGGGGCTGCCGTCACGCTGGCCGTAGACGAAACCGGTGTGGCCCGCGGCCGCGTTGGTCGCCCGGACCGCCGGGACGGTGACGAGGTCGTAGTTCTCGCCGCTGTTGGCGTAGGCGACGTCGCTCGGGCCGCCGTCGGCGAACAGCACCGGCGTGTGCAGGTTCCGCAGGTTCTCCCGGCCGTAGCCGAGGGTGCCGTCGGCGAAGAACCCGCTGTCGAGCGACAGCACCGACTTCACCCGCGGGTCCGCCCCGGCGACGAGGGCTTCGAGGCCGCCGCACGAGTGCCCGGCGACGCCGATCCGCCGCGGGTCGAGCCGGGCCCGCAGCTCGCTGCCCGGACGGCCGTTCTCCCGCTCGGCCCAGGTGATCGCGTCGGTGATCACCTTCGGCACCGGCGAGCCGTTCTCGGTGAGGGCGGGCTCGTCGAACCCGCCGACGGCCACGACGACGAACCCGTGCGCGGCCAGCAGCGTCTCCAGGGTGAGCAGCTCGTCGTTGCTGGTGTGCCGGCAGGCGCCGTTGCCGAACACCACGACCGGCAGCCTGCCGCGCACCCGGTCGAGGTCGGCGGGCCGGTAGACGGTGTACTCGGCCGCGTAGTCCCCCGTCCTGGCCGCGCCTTCGCGGACGACCGGGTGGAACACCCCGGCCGCGGGCGGCGCCGCGACTTCCGCCTCGGGAGCACCGGGGACGACGACCGCCGCGGTCACCGCGACGAGAGCCGTCGCGGCGGCGGCGAGTGCGGGTTTGACGAAGGCCATCGGAAGTCCTTTCACCGTGGGGTGGCCGCGTTGAAGACCGGCTTCGGCACCGAGACCTGGGTGAGCCCCCAGCGGGACATGATCCCGACGTACGTGCCGTTCTCGAAGAGCTCTTCGAACACCTTCTGCAGCACCGGGCCCAGTCCGGACGACTTGGGGACGTACAACGCCAGGTCGTCCTTGGTGGCGCCCTGCGCCTCGGTCTGGGTGACGTACTTGTTCCCGCCTTGGCGCTGCGTGACGTCGATCGCCGCGGCCTCGGTCATCCCCGCGGCGTCCGCGCGGCCCGAGCGGGTGGCCAGCAGGGTCGCGTTCGTGTCGTCGAGGCCGACGGTCTGCGTGGCCTTCCGCTTGGTGTCCGTGCAGAACCGGGACAGCTTGTTCAGCTGGTCTTCGACGACGCTCGCGGTCACCACCGCGATGCGCTTTCCGCAGAGGTCTTCGACGCGCGCGATCCCGGCCGTCGAATCGGTGGGGAACACGTACGCGGTGCGGGTGGTCATCCAGGTGATCGTGTCGAACTGCTTTTCGCGCTCGGCGGTCGCCTTGACCGGGCCGTTGAACGCGTCGTACCGGCCGGCCTGCATGCCCTGCAGCGCGGCCGGGAGCCCGGCGACGACGACGGTCCGGGTGCGGACGCCGAGCACCTGGCCGATCGCGGCCTGGAAGTCGGCGTCGATCCCGGTGACCGTGCCGTCCGTGGCGATCGTGCGGTAGGGCGGGTGGGAGTCACCGGCGAACCGCAGCTCGCCGGCGTCCTTGATCGCCTGCGGCAGCGCGTCGTGCAGGGACGGCACCACCGGGAGGTTTGTCCCGGTGGCCAGGCCCGGGGAACCGGTGCCGACCGTGCACCCGGCGACGGCCAGCCCGAGGGCCGCGGTCGCGAGGATCGCACTTCGGCTTCGTCGGCGAAGTGGAGATCGCACGTCACTCCTTTTCGGATGGTCAGGTCAGTTCGTCGAGCCATTCGGTCATCCGCGCGGTCAGGCCGTCGCCGGTGCGGGCGTCGACGTTGTCCGCCGGCAGTTCCAGGACCGGGATGCCCGCCGCGCGCAGGGCACGGGTGGTGAAGTAGCTGCCGCGCGCGTCGTCGGAGACGAGGTGCACGACGCCGTCGACGCCGTGGTGGCGTGCTTCCTTGACGTACCACTCGGCCGACCACGGCGGGGTGTAGAGCTGGTCGCCGAAGGCGGCGAAGCGGGCGGCCAGCGCGCGCAGCGGGTCGTCGCCGTAGCGGAGGTAGCCGTCCGCGGCGATGGCGAGGTACATCGACCACACGAACACCGCGCCGTGCGATTCCTGGAACCGCTGGTAGAAGCCGAGGTCGAACCACAGCCCCCGGCCGATCCACATCAGCCGCAGCCGCTCGTCCGCGCACACCGCAACGCCCGCGTCGATCCGGTCGCGCACCTCGTCGTGGAACGCGCGGGCGGCGTCACGCGCCCACTCGGTGCCGCGGTGCCACTGGGGCACCATGACGCTCGGGATGCCGTCGGTGACCGCGATCGGGCACGGTCGGGCGGCCGCGATGAGGTCGCGGGTGCGGCGGTTCCACTCCTGCTGCTCGTTGACCAGGTCCAGCACCTCGCGGAACCGCGTCTCGGAGAACACCCGGCCGGTGGTCTGCTCGAGGAACCGGATCAGCCCGGTCAGCTCGCCGGTCAGCAGGTCGAGGCGGTCGCTGCCGATGGCCTCCTCCCAGCGGTGCGGCATCAGCTCCCACCACCGCGGCGGGACCTCGTTCTCCGCCGCGCTTTCCAGCGGGTAGTAGGTGACGCCGGGTTGCGTGCCCCAGACGTCGAAGATCTTCCGCGCCGCGTCGCCGGTCGTCTCGCCGAGCACGATCGACGGGGTCGGCAGCCCGCCCCACGGCGCCTGGTCCGGGTCGTCCTCGAACGCCGAGGCCAGCGAGGTGGCGCTGTACTGCTCGATGTAGTCCGGGTAGCCGCGCTCGCGCAGCAGGCCGAGGTAGCGCTGGGTCTGGCGCTTCGCCGCGACGATCGAGGCCCACCACTGGTTGACCACGTACGGGATGTCCATCGCGCGGAAGATCTCCTGCGGCGCGTCCGCGTTGACCAGCGCCAGCGGGCCGCCTTCGGCACGCAGGCGGGCGAACCACTCGCGCTGGTGGGTGGTCGCGGTGGTCGCCGACGCCAGCCGGGCCGTCATGCCGCGGCCCGCACCGGGACGAGCGCCGCCAGCGCCTCGGCCGTCAGCTCGCCGTACGGCTGCCGTTCGGCCAGCACCGCCGGCAGGCCCGTCGCGGCCCGCTGCCCGGGGAAGTCCCACGGCGGAGCGTCGTCGTGGACGCGGGCGTAGGAGAACAGGACCTCGGCAGCGCAGGCCCGGGCGGCCGCGGCGGTGTGCGCGGCGCGCTGCCCGATCGACGCGCGGGGCGCCGACGGGCCGTTGTACTGGTACCGCTCGGCCAGTGCCAGTTCCGTCGGCGCCGCGCACGTGCGGGCGAAGAGCAGCTCGCCCCAGTCGTGGTCCTCCCCCGCGACGAAGAAACCGTTGCGCTCCAGGGTTTCGTACACCTCCGGAGAGTCGTGGGAACTGCCGGTGAGGAACAGCCGCACCCCTTCGGCCGCGGGCAGGTCCTCGGCCAGCACGCGCTCGACGAGGGTGATGGCCTCGCCGACCGGCACCGCCGTGGTGGCGGCGACGAGTTCGAGGAACCGGGTGCCGCTCAGCCGGTTCTCCCGGCGCAGCACGGCGGCCCGAGCGAGCGACCGTCGCAGCGTGTCGTGGACGGTGATGGCCGCGGCGAGGTCGTCGTCGGCGATCGGCCGCCAGCGCCCCAGCCACTCGCGCAGCTGCGCGATCTTCGCGTGGACGTACGGGGTGGTCGTGTGGTGCGGCAGGTGCAGCACGTCGACCAGGCGCAGCGGCGGCAGTCCCAGCGACGGCTCGATCCGGTGCAGCTCCCGCAGGGCGTAGAACAGGCGCAACGACGCTTCGCAGTCACGGGAGACGACGATGGCCTCCAACGGGCCGTAGGCCCCGGTGAGGATGCGCGTCAGTACCGACCGGGCCACCGGGTCGACCCCGCGGCCGAGGTAGCGGTCCCCGAGCGAGCTGTCCTCTCCGGGCTTGCCGGTCAGCCGCAGCGGCCGCAGGCCCGCCGCGGTGATCAGCTCGACCGGGACGTCGGCGCCGACGTACCCCACGGTGCTCAAATGACCGCCTCCGCGACCAGGTCCGCCAGCTGCTGCTCGGTGTAGCCGAGCAGCTCGCGGTAGACGTGCTCGTTGTGCTCCCCCAGCCCGGGCGCCGGCCGGTCGAGGGCGGCGCGGGCGGCGGAGAACCGGATGGGCACGCCGGTGCCGGCCAGGTCGGCCACGGCGCCGTGGCGCGGGTGCCGCAGCGGCACGACCTCCTCGCGCGCCAGGACCAGCGGGTCCCGCACCGCCTCGCGCGGCTCGCGCACCTCCGCCGCGGGGACGCCTTCGGCGGTGAACGCGGCGAGGATCTCTTCCAGTGGCCGCACCCGGCACCACTCGCGGATCAGGCCGTGCAGCTCGTCGGCGGCGCGGACCCGCTGGTCCCGCGTGCGGTAGCGGTCGTCCTCGGCCAGTTCGGGACGGCCGATCGCGCGCAGCACGCCGTGGGCGAAGGCGTCGGTCGGGGCGCACAGGGCCACGTAACCGTCGAGAGCAGGCAGGATCCCGAACGGCGCCAGCCGCGGCACCATCGAGCCGGTGCGCTGGGGCAGGCCGACCGCGTCGAAGGCGTCGAACGGCTCGCAGGCGACCAGTGAGGTCAGCGCGCCGAGCATCGACACGTCCACGCGCTGGCCCTCGCCGGTGTGCTCGGCCTGCAGCAGCGCCGACACCGTGCCGACCACGGCGAACAGCGGCGCCAGCAGGTCGCCGATCGGCAGCCCGAACCGGACCGGGCCCTCGTCGGGCTCGCCCGCGGTCATCATCACGCCGCTGAGCGCCTGGATGATCGAGTCCATCGCCTTGCCGGAACCCGGGCCGCCCTGGGCGCCGAACCCGCTGATCGAGGTGTAGACCAGCCGCGGGTTGAGCTCCCGCACGTGGTCGTAGGAGATGCCGAGCCGGTCGGTGACGCCCGGGCTGTAGTTCTCCACCAGCACGTCGGCGTCGCGGACGAGGTCGGCGAAGACCGCGTGCGAGCGCGGGTTCTTCAGGTCGAGGGTGACGCTGAGCTTGTTACGGCCGCGCAGCAGCATCGACACCGACAGGTCGTCGTCGTGTCGCCGGGCGAGGTTCAGCCCGTCACGCCCGACGTAGGGTGCGTTGTTGCGGGAGGAATCCCCGCCGGTGGCGGGGTTTTCGACCTTGATCACGGTGGCGCCGAGCCCGGCGAGCAGCAGCGTCGCGTACGGCCCGGCGAGCGCGGTGGTCAGGTCGATGACGGTGCGGCCGGCCAGTGGCTGGTCGGTCATGAAGGAACCCCCTCGGTGAGATCGACGAGCACTTCGGTGCCGCGGGTGGTGAACCGGCCGCCCAGCCGGGCGCCGCGGGTGATGTCCTCGACGTACTTCGTGACGGCCTCGCCTTCCGGTGTGCCGCCGACCGGGACCGGGCGGCCCCGGTCGTCGATCCGGCACGGGACGAACCCGGCTTCGCGCAGCCCGGTCCCGTCGAAGCGGCAGAAGGCGATGACGGTGTTGCGGCTTTCGGGGTGGAACGGGAAGAACGGCATGTCCGGGTCCGGCGCGAAGCCGTAGAGCTTCGTCCGCCGCTCGGCCCACGCGCGCAGCTCGTCCGCGCCGACGCCCGCGCCCGGGGTCAGCGCGTGGGTGACCGTGGCGAAGTTGCCGAGACCGTGGAAGATCGGCCGTCCTCTGTGGACTTCGATGCCCCGCATGATGTGCGCGTGGTGGGCGAACACGGCGTCGGCGCCGGCGTCGACGGCCGCGCGGGCGACCGGGCGTTCGTACATCGCCACCTCGACCGGGGTGTGGCCGACGCCCTTGTGCAGCGCCACCAGCACGACGTCGGCCTCGGCCCGCAGGCGGCGCACGTCGTCGGCCATCGCCTCCTGGCTGTCCGGATCGGCGAAGGTGTAGATCTTCGGCGGCCCGCCCGGGCTGGCGTGGTCCAGCTCGTAGTGGGTGAGGACGTGGACGTAGGCACAGCCGGGCTTGCGGGAGCCGGCCCAGGACTCGCGCGGGCCCACGCAGTTGTAGGACAGCACGCCGATGCGCAGGCCACCGCGTTCGACGACCGCCGGGCGCCGGGCTTCGGCGAGGTTCGACCCGGCACCCGTCGGCACCATGCCCGCGGCGCGGGAGTAGGCGATCGTGTCGGCCAGCCCGCCTGCCCCGGCGTCGAGGACGTGGTTGCCCGCCAGGGTGACCACCGCGAAGCCGGCCCCGGCCACCGCCTTCAGCGCCTCGGGGTCCGCGGGCGGCGCCGGGACGTCGGTGCTCTGCTGGACGGCAGTGGTCGAGTGCGGCACCTCGACGTGCCCGATCGCCAGGTCCATCGCCCGCAGCACCGGCGCGGCCGGGGCGAGGAAGAACTCGGGGTCGGGCTCGTCCAGGATGAGGTCGCCGACCGCGCCGACAGTGATCACGAAGCACCTTCCGTTTCGGACAGATGGCGGGACAGGAAGGCGCGCAGCCGGTCGGTCCGCGGCCGGGTGAACAGCTCGTCCGGCGGGCCCTCTTCGACGATCCGGCCCGCCTCCATGAACACGCACCGGTCGGCCGCTTCGCGGGCGAACGCCATTTCGTGGGTGACGACGACCATCGTGGTCCCCGCCGCGGCGAGGTCCCGCAGCACGGCCAGCACCTCGTCGACCAGCTCGGGGTCGAGCGCGCTGGTGGGTTCGTCGAACAGCATGATCCGCGGCCGGACCAGCACCGCGCGGGCGATCGCCACCCGCTGCTGCTGGCCGCCCGAGAGCTGCCGCGGGTAGTGGTCCTCGCGCCCGGCCAGGCCGATGCGCGCCAGCAGCTCCCGCGCCTCGGCCTCCACTGTGGACCGATCGCGGCCGTGCACCCGGATGGCCGCGTCGGTCACGTTGCGCAGCACGGTGAACTGCGGGAACAGGTTGAACTGCTGGAACACCATGCTCATCCGCCGCCGCTGGGCGGCGACCCGCCGCTCGGGGAGCGCCCGCAGCCCGCCCGGCGTGCGCCGGTGGCCCAGCAGCTCGCCGTCGAGGTACAGCGCGCCGCCGTCGATCGGCTCCAGCTGGTGGGCGCAGCGGACGAGGGTCGACTTGCCGGACCCCGACGGCCCGATCACCACGACCGTTTCCCCTTCGCGGACGTCGAGGCTGACCCCCGCCAGCGCCGTCACCGCGCCGAACTCCTTGCGGACGTCGCTGATCCGCAGCACCGGCGCGCTCACCGGGCACTCCGGTGGCCGCGGGAGAACCGGCGCTCCAGCCGGCGCTGCCCGGCCGTCAGCGCGGTGACCACCACGAGGTACCAGAAGCAGGCGACCACCAGCATCGGCACGATCTCGTAGGTGCGGTTGTAGATCACCTGCACCGAGTGCAGCAGGTCCGACATCGCGATGACCGACACGAGCGCGGTGCCCTTGAGCACGTTGATGAACTGGCTGCCGGCGGGCGGGATGATCACCCGCATCGCCTGCGGCAGCACGATCCGCAGCAGCGTCTGGCCCGGCGGGTAGCCCATCGCGCGGGCCGCGTCGCGCTGGCCGGGGTCCACGGACAGGACTCCGGCGCGGAAGATCTCCGCCAGGTACGCCGATTCGACCAGCGACAGTCCGATCACCGCGGCGGTCAGCGGTGTGATTACGGTGTTGGCGTCCCACGTGCCGAAGACCGGGCCGAACGGGACGCCGATCGACAGCCTGGGCAGCAGGTAGGCGAGGTTGAACCAGAAGATCAGCTGCACCAGCGGCGGGATCCCGCGGAACAGGCCGACCCACAGCGTCGCCACCCACCGGGCGGGCGCGAACCCGCTCAGCTGCATCGCCGCGACCACGCCGCCGGCCAGCGAGCCGAGCACCATCGCGGCGAGGGCGAGCAGCACCGTGGTGCCCAGACCGGCCAGGACGCTCTTCTCGAAGAGGTACTTCGCCACGACGTCCCACTGGAACCGGGAGTTGCCCACCAGGAAGACGGCCAGCTGCGCGGCCACCACCGCCAGCACGAGCACGAACAGCCAGCGCAGCGGGCGGAAGCGTCCGCGCGCGCCGGCGACGTCGTCGCGGGCCGGTGCCGTCTCCTCCACTGTGGACACGGCGGTCATTTCGCCGACGCCACGTCGAACAGCGGCTGCGGGACCGTGACGTCGTCGAGGCCCCACTGCTTCATGATCCGGGCGTAGGTGCCGTTGCGGAACAGCTCCTCGAACGCCTTCTGCAGCACCGGGCCGAGCTTCGCCGGCTTCGGCGTGTAGAGCGCCAGGTTGTCCTTCGTGGCACCCTGCTCCTCGGTCTGCGTCACGTATTCGTATTGGCCCTTCTGCTGGGTGGTCACGTCGATCGCGGCGGCCTGGGTCATCCCGGCGGCCTCGGCGCGGCCGGACTTGGCGGCCAGCAGGGTGGCGTTCGTGTCGTCGAGCCCGACCACCTGCACGGCCGGCTTCTGTGAGCGCTCACAGAACGCGGACAGCTTGCCGAGCTGGTCTTCGACGACGCTGGCGGTGACCACCGCGACGCGCTTGCCGCACAGGTCGGCGGCCTGCTTGATGCCCGCGGCGGAACCGGACGGGACGACGTAGGCGGTGCGGGTGGTCATCCACGTGACGGTGTCGAACTGCTTCTCGCGTTCGGCGGTGGCCTTGACCGGGCCGTTGAAGGCGTCGTACCGGCCGCTGAGCATGCCCTGCAGCGCGGCCGGGAGCCCGCTGACGATGGTGGTTTCCGTGCGCACGCCCAGGATCTGGCCGAGCGCCTGCTGGAAGTCGTGGTCGATGCCGGTGACCGTCTTCCCGTCCGGGCCGACGGTGCGGTACGGCGGGTGCGAGTCCCCGGCGAACCGGAGGACGCCGGCGTCCTTGACCGCCTGGGGCAGCTGGTCGTGCAGCGCCGGGACCGCGGTGAGGGCCGCGGCGGAGGGGGCGGCCGCCGCGCCGTCGTCGACCGTGCACCCGGCCACCGCGAGGCCCGCGGCGGCCACCGCGAGCGCGCTTCGACGCCATTGACGAAGTGAGGAACCCATGTCGTTTTCTTCCTGCGGGGGCCGCCTGAGGAGGGCGGCGCGGAAACCTGGGAGAACGATTGGTTGCTATCTGGGCGCCGATCGTCGCATGATGTGTCGCGTGATTCAACCCCTCGCTCCGGCCGCGCTCCCGGAACTGCCACCATGGACCCCCGCGGCGGACCGGCCGCCACCGGGAGAGGCAGGAGCGCGATGACAGTGCCGCCCTCGGGCCCGCTGCCCCGCTCCCAGCAGGGAGCCGAGCCGCAGCTGCTGCTCACCTCGCTGCTGGGCGACTTCTGGTACTGGCGCGACGAGCACATCCCGTCGGCCGCGCTGGTCCAGCTGCTCGGCGAGTTCGACATCAGCCCGGCGAGCGCGCGGGCGGCGATCCGCCGGCTCGCCGCGCGCGGCCTGCTGACGGTGTCCCGCAGCGGCCGCACGACCGCCTACGGCATCCCCGCCCGGACGTCCGAGGTGATCATCGAGCGCACGCACCGGATGCTGACCTTCGGCACGACCGCCCCGGAGTGGGACGGGCAGTGGACGGTGGTCACGTTCTCGGTGCCGGAGCAGGACCGCGGCCTGCGCACGGCGCTGCGGTCACGGCTGCGCGTCCTGCGGTTCGCCGCGCTGTACGACGGAGTCTGGATCAGCCCGCACGACCTCGCCGAGCCGGCACTGGCGGCGTTGCGCGAGCTGGACCTGCGCAGTGCGACGGTGTTCCGCGCCACCGAGGTCCCCGGCCCGGCCGCGGCGGCCACGGCCTTCGACCTCGGGCCGCTGGCCCGGGAGTACGAGCAGTTCGTGGAGCGCTACGAAGAGGTGCTGACCGGCCTGGACGCGGGCCTGATCAGCCCGGCGCAGGCGTTGCGCACCCGCACCGAGCTGCGCGTGGACTGGCGCCGGTTCCCGGAGACGGACCCGGACCTGCCGGCCGAGCTGCTGCCCGCGGACTGGGCGCGTGACCGGGCCCAGAAGGTGTTCCTGGAGATCTACGACCGCCTCGGCCCGCTCGCGGAGTTCCGCTTCCGCCAGGTACTGGCCGACACGGACCCGGCGCTGGCCGGCCTGGCCGCCCACCACGACTCGGCCAAGGTGGCCGCGCTGTTCGCGGCCCTCGGCGACCGCCACCCGGCCGGGGACACGCCGTTCGAGCAGGCCGCGGAGGCCCGCCGCCTGGACGACGCCCGCCGCGGGTGAGCGGCAGTTTGCCGGCCGGGCGTGCCGGAAGGTGCCGCGGTAGCCGTCAGCTTGCCGGTGGCGAGCTCACCCGGAGCACGGTGCCGTCCGGGTCGTGGACCCGCATCTCGTACATCCCCCACGGGCGGACGGCCGGCGGCTCCGCGATCTCCGCCCCGCGCTCGCGCCACTCCCGGAACAGCCGGTCCACGCCCGCGGCCGTCGGGATGTCCAGGTGCAGCCGGGTCGGGTGCGGTCCCGCGAGCTGGGTGAGCATCAGCTGCACGTGGTCGCGCCCGACGAGCGCGGTTCCCGGCTCGGTCGGCTCGGCGTCGGCGAGGAACCGGCCCTGCCCCTCCGACCACCGCCAGCCGACCCGGAACCCCAGCACGTCGGCGTAGAACGCGACACTCGCCGCCAGGTCGCTCACCACCAGGTCGGGCCGGCACCCGAAGAGGTCCGGCCCGCCGTCCTCGGCGAGCAACCCGAACAGCAGGTCGTCGGTCCACTCGCCCTTGAGCCAGGTGTGCCGGCGGCGGAACCCCTCCCGGACGAACCCGAGCCGTTCCAGCAGCCGCGCCGACGCGGTGTTCCGGGCGTCGCACTCCGCCGAGACGCGGCGGATCCCGCTCCGGAGCACGCGGGCCAGCACCGCACGCACGGCCTCGGTCGCATACCCCCGCCCCTGGTGGGCCCCGGCGAGGGTGAACCCCAGCTCGGCCTGCATCCGGTTGTCGTGGACGCAGACACCGACGTCCCCGATCAGGCCGCCGCCGTCCCGGAGCGCCACGGCGTACTGGAACCAGCCGGGCGCCCCCTCCTGCGCCGCCGCGAACTCCGCCACGAGGTCCGCGGCGTCCGGCACCGGCACGTCCCACGACTGGTAGCGAGCCACCTCGGGGTCCGAGCGGTAGGCCTCGAACGCCCGCACGTCCCCGGCCTCGAACCGGCGCACGACCAGGCGTCCGGTCACCACGGGCAGCTCGTCCACCGGCCCAGCGTACGGGGTCAGCCCACCGCCCACCGCTGGTTGCCGCCGCCGTTGCAGGTCCAGACGATCACCTTGGTGCCGTTGGCGGTGGCCGCGCCGGTGACGTCCAGGCACAGCCCCGACTGGCCGTGGCTGACCGTCCCGTTCCCGGTGAACGTCCACTTCTGACCGGTTCCGCCGGTGCAGTTCGCGATGACCGCCGCCGTGCCCGCCGCGGTCCCGCCGCCCGCGGTGTCCAGGCAGCGTTTCGTCCCGCCGGAGTAGACGCTCAGCTCGCCCGCGCTGCCGCGGGTCCACTGCTGGTTCGCCCCGTTGTTGCAGTCCCAGATCTGCACCTGGGTCCCCGCGGTGGTCGACGAGCCGGGCACGTCCAGGCAGCGGTTCGAGGCCACCGCGCGCACCGGACCGGTACTCCCGCCGGGACCGGGGTTGCCGCCGTTGAGCGCGTCGAGGACCGCCGTGTACGCCTGCTTCTTGCCGTAGTTGCCGTCGAACAGCAGCGGGGTGTCGCCCGAGCGCCACGAGTACTTGTCCGTGACGCCCCAGACGGTGATGCCCGTGCACCGGGACACCGCCAGGCACGCCTGGGTGACCTGCCGGTAGACGTTCGCCTGCCCGGATCCCGAGCCGCCGACGTCCAGCTCGGTGATCTGCACGTCGACGCCGAGGTCGGCGAAGCGCTGCAGGTTCGCCTGGTAGCTGCCGAGGTTGGCGTTCGAGCCTAGGTGGCTCTGGAAGCCCACGCAGTCGATCGGCACGCCGCGGCTCTTGAAGTCCCGCACCATGTTGTAGATGCCGGTGCTCTTCGCGTTGATGCCGTCGGTGTTGTAGTCGTTGTAGCAGAGCTTGGCGCCCGGGTCGGCGGTGCGGGCCGCGCGGAAGGCGTCCTCGATGTAGCCGTCGCCGAGCTTCTGCTGGAAGGTCGCCTGCCGGCGGGTGCCGTTCTCCTCGAACGCCTCGTTGACCACGTCCCAGGCGATGACCTGGCCCTTCCAGTGCCCGGCCACCTGGGCGATGTGGTTCAGCATGGCCGAACGCAGGTTGCCCGCGTCCAGCCCGCCGACCCAGGGCGCCAGCTGCTGGTACCACACCAGGGTGTGCCCGCGGATCTTCATCCCCTGGCCGCGTGCCTGGCTCACGATCCGGTCCGCGGGCGCGAAATTGAACTGGTTGCGGTTGGGCTCGACCGTGTCCCACTTCATCTCGTTTTCCGGCGTGACACCGTTGAACTCCGCGGTCCACGTGTTCACGTACGTCGCTTCGCCCAAGTGGCCAGTCGAGATGGCGGCGCCGAAGTACCGGCCGGTCTGCGCCGCCGCGGCCCCGAGCGTGCCCGCCGCCCCGGCGACGCCGGGCGACAGCACCAGTGCGGTCGCCGACAGCGCGGCCGCCGCGAGGAGGGTGCCGGCGGCCCGGAGCCGCCGGGGTGAACGGGTGGTCATCGAAAGCCTCGATTCGTCTCGGAACGGGGTCAGCCCAGCGTCCACTGCTGGTTGCTGCCGCCGTTGCAGGCCCACAGCTCGACCGGCGCGCCCTCGGCCGTGGAGGCACCGGTGACGTCCAGGCACAGTCCGGATTGGACACCGGTGACCGTGCCGTTGGAGTTGACGGTCCACTGCTGGTTGCCCTGCCCGTTGCAGGCCCAGGTCACCACCTTCGTGCCCGCGCTGGTGCCCTGGCCGGAGGCGTCCAGGCACAGGGTCGCTCCGCCGATCGTGGCCGTCAGCCTGCCGTCCGAGGTGCGCGTCCAGGTCTGGTTCGGCTGGCCGGTGCACCCGGCGATCTGCAGCTGAGTGCCCTGGGCGGCGCCGGACAGGCACTTGCCCGCGCCGACCGCGTGCACCGGGCCGGTGCCGGTGGTGCTGCCGCCGGTGCCGTAGCCCGCCGCGACGATGTTGGCCTGCACCGCGTTCTCCGTCGCGTCCGAGGGGTACCCGGACGTCATCACGCCTTCGTAGAACGTGCCGGCGGAGCCGATGCTGTTGTCACCGCCGGTGCCGAGGATGATCGCGCCTTCCTTGCGCATCGGGTTGTAGCCGGAGACGTTGGGCCGCACGCCGTCGTAGAAGGTCGACACCCCGCCGGACTGGGCGTTGCCGCCCCGGATCGCCCAGTGGTTGGGGCCGCCCTTGACGATCGCCGTGAGGTACCGGTGGCTGATGCTCGGGTCGTTGGCGTTGTAGCGCTGGTTGACGCCGGAGAACAGGCCGTTCTCCAGGTCGGCCATGATCCACGGCCCGTTCCCGGCGCCGTAGCCCCACACCTTGATGTTGCCGAAGTAGATCGCTTCCATCGTGCCGTTGCCGTTGTCCCGGCTGTTGCGCTCGGCGTTGCCGTAGTCGAAGCAGCAACCACCGTTGTAGTGCGTGCCGTCGAAGATCGCGTACATACCCTCGGGCTGGTCGCCGGTCGCGGTCCCGGTGGCGTTGTTGTTGCGGTAGCCGGTACCCGGCGCCACGAACACGCCGTACGCCTTCTGCCCGCCGATGGTGATCGGCGCGGCGGTGGCACTGGCGAGGTTGTCGTAGCCGCCCGCGGCCGGGCCGGAGAACCCGCCCGGCGGGGCCTGGGTGAGCCGGTTGTTGCGGCCGGACTGGTCGTAGATGACCGTGATCAGGCAGGTGGTCCCCGCGCAGAACGCGTCCTGCGCGGCCGCGTCCGCCACCCCGCCAGCGCTCTGCACGCCGATGTCCCGCGTGGTGTTGTCCGAGGCCCGCCGGACCTGGTACAGCGCTCCGCTGTAGGCGCCGTACAACGCCCGGGTGGTGGAATGCGCGGCCACACACGGCGTTCCGCCCGCCGCGTAGATGTCACACGGTCCCTGGGTGGCGGCCTGTGACGCCGTCGCCGTGCCGGCCACCGCGCCCGCGGCGATCACCACGGCCGGCCACATCCTGCTCCAGCGGCTCTTCATCGGTGAACTCCTTCCTCCGGGGGCACCACGGCTAGACGAGTAATGCGTAACTCGGTCAGTGGTCGTAGGCGGTCAGTGATCGGGTGATGGGTTGGCCGGTGGCGCGGTTGTGCCAGATGGCGG
>NZ_JBEXMD010000055.1:0-58715 GCF_040610315.1 Amycolatopsis sp. NPDC004169 | reverse complement strand
GGCCCCCCGTGTTCGCCCCCTAACTGTTCCCCTTTTCCTAACACCCCGTGCCCCTTTGCAACACCCCGGCGGTCGGGGGCCCCCCCGGGGGGGCCCCCCTTCAGCGAAAGCGGTTACAGCGTGGCGGCGGCCGCGGCGATCTTCGACGCGAAGGTGCTCACCTCGGTGTAGACGCCGGGGGCGTGCGGACGGGCGCAGCCGTCACCCCAGCTGGTGATGCCGACCTGGATCCAGGCGTTGTTGGCGTCGCGGCGGAACATCGGGCCGCCGGAGTCGCCCTGGCAGGTGTCGACGCCGCCGGAGGTCAGGTTGCCCGCGCAGATCTCCGCGCTCGGGATGAGGTCGGGGTAACTGCCGCCCTGCGCGGCGCAGGTGGAGTCGGCCACGAACGGGACCGACGCCTTGAGCAGGTACCGCTGCTGGGAGCCGCCCTCGGTCGCCGCGCCCCAGCCGGCCACCGTGAACGTGCCGGTGTTGTACGTCGACGTGGTCGCGATCGGCAGCGTCGAGAGCCCGCTCACCGGGCTGGCCAGCTTGATCAGCGCCCAGTCACCGCCGGTCGAGGTGCCGTAGGTGGGGGACTGGTAGACGTAGGTCGACTTGACCTTCTTGGCGCTCGTGCTCTGCAGGTCGACCACGCCCACCGTCGCGGTGATCGAGGTGTTCGAGCCCGTCCGGCTGACGCAGTGGGCGGCGGTCAGCACGATCTGGTTGGTGTAGAGGGCGCCGCCGCAGCCCATCGACAGCCGCACCATGAACGGGAACTCGCCCTGGGCGGCCCGGGTCCCGCCGACGACGTCGGTGGACGGCGGCTGGGCGGCGATCGCCGGGGTGGCGAACGACGCGGCCGCGGCGACCGCGGCCAGTGCGGTGGTGGCGTTTCTGAGCAGGGTGAACCAGCGCTTGGGAGCCAAGGGGATCAGTCCTTCCAGTGTCCACAGTGGAAGCCGGTGCCGACGGTGGCCCCACGACTACACCAGGTGCGCGCCGATCGGGACAACCGACTTTCTTCGGATGTTTCGGGCGGTTGGGTGATTTCTCACCGGCGGATCCGACGAACGCCGTAGGCCGAAGCGCCCAGCACCAGGACGCCGACCCCGGCGAGCACCGACGGCAGCGGCAGGCTGAAGGCGAGCACCACGCACCCGGCCAGGCCCAGCACGGCGACCGGCCGGGCCTTCCCGCTCAGCGTGAACGCCGCGGCGTTGGCGATCGCGTAGTAGGTCAGCACGGCGAAGGACGAGAAGCCGATCGCCGCGCGGAGATCGAGCGTCGCGGCGAGGACGGCGACGACGAGCCCGACGGCGAGCTCGGCCCGGTGCGGCACCCGGTAGCGCGGGTGCACCGCGGCGAGGAAGCGGGGGAGGTGGCCGTCGCGGCTCATCGCCAGCGTCGTGCGCGAGACGCCGAGGATGAGCGCGAGCAGCGAGCCGAGCGCGGCGATCGCCGCACCCACCCGCACGACCGGTGCCAGCCACCCCGGGACGGCCGCGGCGATCGGGTCCGGGCTCGCGGCGAGCGTGGCCGGGCCCAGCCGGACGAGCAGCAGCACCGCCAGTGCGGCGTAGACCACGAGGGTGATGCCGAGGGCGAGCGGGACGGCCCGGGGGATGGTGCGGGCCGGGTCGCGGACCTCTTCGCCGAGGGTGGCGAGCCGCGCGTACCCGGCGAAGGCGAAGAAGAGCAGCCCGGCCGCTTCGAGCACGCCGCCGCCACCCGGCCAGGCGACCAGCGGGCCGCCCGCGGACGGCCCGGCGGCCATCGCCACGGCCGAGACCAGGAGCACGAGCAGGGTGCACGACACGATCACCCGGGTGGCGAGCGCCGACCGGTGCACGCCGAAGTAGTTGACGCCGGTGAGCGCGGCGACCACCGCGACGGCGAGCAGGCTCCGCCACGGCTGCCCGAGGCCGGGTGCGGCGTAGGCGACGACGGTCAGCGTCATCGCGGCGCAGCTGGCCGTCTTCCCGGCGACGAATCCCCACCCGGCCAGGTAGCCCCAGAATTCACCGAGCCTTTCCCGGCCGTAAACGTAAGTTCCCCCGGATTCGGGGTGAATCGCGGCCAACCGCGCCGAGGACATCGCATTGCAGTAGGCGACGGCGGCCGCAAGGACCAACGCGATGAGCAATCCGGCCCCCGCCGCGCGCGCCGCCGGGGCGAACGCGGCGAACACCCCGGCGCCGATCATCGAGCCCAGGCCCAGGAAAACGGCGTCGGCCAGGCCGAGCCTGCGGTCGAGGGAAGTCGGGGGCATCCGGGTGATCCTCCAAGTGGCGGCCGTGGTTCGTGCCACAGCGAACCACAGCGTGCCGGAAACCGAATAGGGTCGATTCCGTGCCCGCCCCTTCGCGCCATTCCCGCCTGTCCGCCGACGGTCCCGTCCTCGACGGGATTCCCGAACACGGCCGTGTCCCGCGTTACTACGCGGTCAAGGTCGAACTGCTGGCGGTGATCGCGGAACTCGGCGAAGGCGCGGTGCTGCCCACCGAACGGGAATTGTGCGAACGGTTCGAAGTGTCGAGGGCGACCGTACGGCAGGCGGTCGGGGAACTGGTGCTCGAGGGGCGGCTCAGCCGCCGCCAGGGGAGCGGCACCTACATCGCCGGTCCCAAGCTCGTCCAGCCGCTGGCCCTGGTGAGCTACACGGAGGGGCTGCGGCGCCAGGGCGTCCGGCCGGGCCGCACGGTGATCACCCTGGAGCGCCGCCCGGCGGGCAGCGCGCTGGCCGCCGACCTGCAGGTGACCTCGGACGCCGAGGTGTTCCACCTCGAGCGGGTGCTGCTGGCGGAGGAGGAGCGCGTCGGGCTGGAGTCGACATATCTCCTGGCCGCCCGGTTCCCGGACCTCCTCGATGTCTTCGACCCGGAGCAGTCGCTGTACGCGTGCCTGGCCGAGCAGCTCGGCGCGGTGTTCGACGGCGCGGAGGAGCGGGTCGAGACGGTGCTGGCCACCCCGCGCGAGGCGCTGCTGATCGGGACGAACCCGGCGCTGCCGATGCTGCTCACCCACCGCGTCTCGTGGGGTCCGGACGGGGTGCCGTTCCAGCGGGTGCGCTCGCTCTACCGGGGCGACCGGCTCAGCTTCACCACCCGCCTCGGCCGCGCCGCCCATCGGTGAGCCGATGCAACCCGGCGGGCGTTCACTCCGTCTGGGGAGTATGCGTACGACGGTGAAACTGCTGGGCGCGGGCTTGCTGCTGCTCACGGCGACGGCCTGCGCGGCGAATTCCGGCGCCGGCGCCCCGGCGGGGAGCGGTCCGGAGTCCGTTTCGTCCACGATGTCGGTGACATCGGCGACGGCGGTGCCGGGAACACCCACGCCCGGCCCGCCGCCGTCACAGACGGTCGGGCGGCCGACGCAGGGCATCGCGCCCGGGGACGACGTCATCGCCGAGACCCAGGTCGACGCCCGCGCGCTGCCCGAGGGCTACCCGCGCAGCCTGACCCGCAGCCTGGACGGCAAGACCCTGATCCTGCAGGCCGAGGAGGGTGGCTGCCGCCGCGTCTCGGCGCGGGTCGGTGAGCAGACGGCGCAGCACGTGGTCGTGCTGGTCGCCGTGGCCTCGGCGCCGAAGGGCCAGATGTGCCCGGACTACCTCAAGGAGATCACGGTCCCGTTGGCGCTCGCCGAACCGCTCGGCAGCCGCACGGTCGTGCTCCGCCAGGGCTGAACCGCTGAAGACGCTGGGAGGGCCGGCCCGGGATGCCCGGGGCGGCCCTCCCAGACCATATCCGGACCTGGTCGGGGCAGTGTCGGCCGGCTGCGTCGGGGACCACGTTCGAGCCCGGTCGGTGCAACCCCGCGCGCCCTTCGTTCCGTCTTCCGGGCATGAGGTACTCAGCGAAGGTGGTCGGGACAGGCGCGCTCCTGCTGATGGTGACGGCCTGCGCCGGCCCGAGCATGTCCGGCAGCCAGTCCGAGGCACCCGCCCGCACCGTGACGACACCGGCCGCGCCGAGCGGCTCGCCGAGTGAGTCCGTGCTGCCGGCGCCGGCCGAGCCCAATCCGCCCGGCAAGCCGCGGCTGACCGTTCCCGAGGGCAGCACCCAGGTCCCGGCGAAGCAGATCGACGCGACCGCGTTGCCCGCCGGCTTCCCGCGCGAGGTGTGGACCGCCAACGGCGGCACCGTGCTGAACATCCGCGCCCAGGAGGGCGGCTGCGGGCACGCGCTCGGCGAAGCGACCGAGCAGGCGGGCGACCACGTCGTGGTCAACCTGAGCGAGACGAAGGCCCAGACCAACCAGATGTGCACGATGGACATCCGGTACCCGGTCATCTCGGTCAGCCTGGCCGCGCCGCTCGACCAGCGCACGGTGGTGCTGAAGACCACGCCACCCAAGTAACGGATCGCGGCCCCGGGAACGCCCCGGGGCCGCGTGCTGTCCGCAGTGGACGATCGTGGTCCGGACCAGTGGGCACCCGTGGTCCGGTTCGTCGAAGATGTCGAAAATTGTCAGCCCTTCCGCTGAACCACCACCGCGCCCGGAGCCGTGTCCCGGGGTGAGGTGGCGATCAGAGAGGAGGGCCCCATGCCCCGGTTGAGCAGTGGCCGGCACCGCAAGCAGGCGACCGTCGGATTGGCCGCGTTGCTGGGCGTCGCCGGTGTCACCGCGACCGCCATCGCGTTGAGCAGTCCCGCGGGCAACGCGGCCGAAGCGCCCAAGGAGAACTGCGGCGGCCTCGACACCGCCCTGCAGAACAACCTGAACTTCATCGCGGGCCAGCAGGCGAACCCCGACGCGCAGTCGGCCGCGCGGATCGCCAACCGGCAGGCGGTCGTGGACCTGATCCAGCAGCGGCGGCAAGTTGCGGGCTGCACGGCGAACGTCGCGCCGAACAACGGTCAAGCGGCTGCGGCGCCCGGGAATTCCGGCAACGCGCCGGGTAAGGCCCAGGCGCCCGGCCAGCAGAAGAAGCAGGAGCAACAACCGGCCGCCGGTGGCGCGGTGGGTCAGGTGGTCTGCCCGGGTTCGACCGTGACGCTCTCCGGCGAGGGCGGCGCACCGGCCGCGTCCAGCAACCAGTTCCCGGCCGGGACCAAGCTGAAGGTCACGAACCTGGACAACTCCAAGAGCACGACCGTCGAGGTGACGTCGGTGTCGGGCAGCTGCACGCTGCTCAACAACGCGGCCTTCGAACAGGTGCGGGAGCCCGGCAAGTTCCTCATCCGGCGCGCGCGGATCGAGCGCGTCGGCTGAGCGAAGGAAAAAGGGGGACACCGGCGGCGGGCCGGTGTCCCCCTTTTCCGTGCGCTAGCGGAAGCTGATCTGCAGCACCGGGTCGCCGGTGCTGGCGAAGAAGTCGTTGCCCTTGTCGTCGATGACGATGAACGCCGGGAAGTCCTCGACCTCGATCTTCCACACGGCTTCCATGCCGAGCTCGGCGTACTCGAGGACGTCGACCTTCTTGATGCAGTCCTGCGCGAGCCGCGCCGCCGGGCCGCCGATCGAGCCGAGGTAGAACCCGCCGTGCGCCTGGCAGGCGTTCGTCACCTGCTTCGACCGGTTCCCCTTGGCCAGCATGACGAGCGAGCCGCCGGCGGCCTGGAACTGCTCGACGTAGGAGTCCATCCGCCCGGCCGTGGTCGGGCCGAACGAGCCGGACGCGTAGCCCTCGGGCGTCTTCGCCGGGCCGGCGTAGTAGACCGGGTGGTTCTTCAGGTAGTCCGGCATCTCCTCGCCGGCGTCGAGCCGCTCGGCGATCTTCGCGTGCGCGATGTCCCGGGCGACGACCAGCGGCCCGGTGAGCGAAAGCCGCGTCTTGACCGGCAGCTGCGACAGCTGCGCGCGGATCTCGGCCATCGGCCGGTTGAGGTCGACGCTCACGACGTCGTCGGAGAGGTCTTCCTCGGTGACGTCGGGCAGGAAGCGGGCCGGGTCGCGCTCCAGCTGCTCGATGAACACGCCGTCGGCGGTGATCTTCGCCTTGGCCTGGCGGTCGGCGGAGCAGCTCACGGCCACGCCGACCGGGCAGCTCGCGCCGTGGCGGGGCAGCCGGATGACGCGGACGTCGTGGCAGAAGTACTTGCCGCCGAACTGGGCGCCGATGCCGAACTGGCGGGTCATCTCCAGCACCTGCTGCTCGAGATCCCGGTCCCGGAAGGCGTGGCCCAGCTCGGAGCCCTCGCCCGGGAGGTTGTCGAGGTAGCGCGCGGAGGCGAGCTTCGCGACCTTCAGGTTGAACTCCGCCGACATGCCGCCGACGACGATCGCCAGGTGGTACGGCGGGCAGGCCGCGGTGCCGAGGCTGCGCAGCTTCTCGTCGAGGAAGCGCGCGAGCCGCTTCGGGTTCAGGACGGCCTTCGTTTCCTGGTAGAGGAACGTCTTGTTGGCGCTGCCGCCGCCCTTGGCCATGAAGAGGAATTCGTAGGCCGGGTCGTCTTGCCCGTCTTTGTGGTAGAGCTCGATCTGCGCCGGCAGGTTGGTGCCGGTGTTGCGCTCGTCCCAGAAGGTGACGGGCGCCATCTGCGAGTACCGCAGGTTCAGCTGCTGGTAGGCGTCGAAGATGCCCCGCGAGAGGGCACGCTCGTCGTCACCGCCGGTGAGGACGCCTTCGCCGCGCTTGCCGATGACGATCGCGGTCCCGGTGTCCTGGCACATGGGGAGCACGCCGCCGGCCGAAATGGCGGCGTTGCGCAGCAGGTCCATGGCGACGAACCGGTCGTTCCCGGAGGCTTCGGGGTCGTCGACGATCGCCCGCAGCTGCTGCAGGTGTGACGTGCGCAACAAGTGCTGGATGTCGGTGATGGCGGTGCGCGCCAGGGTGGTGAGCGCTTCCGGGGCGATCTTCAGGAAGGTGCGCCCGGCGGCTTCGACGGTTTCGACGCCTTCGTCGGTGACCAACCGGTATTCGGTGGTGGTGTCCTTGCCCAGCGGGAGGACTTCGGTGTGCTGAAACGTGGTGGACGGCACTGCCAGGCTCCTTTGCCAGCTCCGGGATCGGTCCACCCTACGCAGGGTGGGCTCGTACCGGATATGAGCACCCGGTCACTGTGGGCCACCCCACGCGGTTGCTCGTTCCGCTGTGACTCTGTGCGGTTCCACAACCCCGAAGCCCGATTGTGACTACGGCCGGCAGTACCGCGTCAAGGCGGGAAAGATGCCTTGACCCGGCACCGCCGGCCGTGTTGTGGCTTCGGATCGGGGTTGGGGGAGGTCTGGCTTGTGGTTCCGTTCGGTCGTCCCTGCCGGTTCGGTCTTGGGAAACGCGCGTGCCCTGCGGGCGCGCGCGCCGACCCTTCCGGTACGCGAGTCGTCCGTCTGGGTACGCGTGGCGATGGGCTGGGGCGGAAGCTGGTCGGGAGGCCGGGTCCACCCCGACGGACCCGACCTCCCGGGGAAAGCTCCCGGGTGCGTGCACACCCGGTTGCGAGGCCTGCGGGCCGAGCACGGTCGCTCCGTGGCCGCCTCTGACGAGGCTGGCGTGACGCAGGTCATAAGTCAACGCCGCCGAACGGGTGCTGGCGGAGGGTTGCTACCCGCGTTCGTGAACGGTGAAACGCGGTTTTCGTGGAAAATTTTCGCGCTCGGTTGCGTGGCTGGTCATCGGCTTGCGCGCACGAAAAAGGGCGGGTGCCCATGGCACCCGCCCTTTCCGGGAAGCGGTCAGCTGGCGTACGCGCGGAGCCGGTCGGCTCGCTCGCCCTGGCGGAGCTTCGACATGACCTCGCGCTCGATCTGGCGGACGCGCTCGCGGGACAGCCCGAAGTGCTTGCCGATCTGGTCGAGCGTGCGGGGCTGGCCGTCGTCGAGGCCGTAGCGCAGGCGGATCACGTGCTGCTCGCGGTCGTCCAGCGTCGCCAGCACGCGGCGCAGGTCGTCCTGCAGCAGGCCCGAGATCACGGCGCTCTCCGCGTCCGTCGCCTCGGAGTCCTCGATGAAGTCGCCCAGCGGGGCGTCCTCCTCGGTGCCGACCGGCATGTCCAGGCTTACCGGGTCACGCGAGTGGTCGAGCAGGTCCGAGATCTTGTGCGCCGGGATGCCCGACTCGGCCGCCAGCTCCTCGTGCGTGGCGTCCCGGCCCAGCTGCTGGTGCAGGTCTCGCTTGATGCGGGCCAGCTTGTTCACCTGTTCCACCAGGTGGACCGGGAGCCGGATGGTGCGGCCCTGGTCGGCCATGCCCCGGGTGATGGCCTGCCGGATCCACCAGGTGGCGTACGTCGAGAACTTGAACCCCTTGGAGTAGTCGAACTTCTCCACCGCGCGGATCAGACCCAGGTTCCCCTCCTGGATCAGGTCGAGCAGCGGCATCCCCCGGCCGGTGTAGCGCTTGGCCAGCGAGACGACCAGGCGGAGGTTCGCCTCCAGCAGGTGGTTCTTGGCCACGTGACCGTCGCGCACCAGGGCGGCCAGCTCGGTGCGGCGCTTGGCCGTGAGGTCCTCGGCGGTGTCCAGCATGTGCTGGGCGAACACGCCGGCCTCGATGCGCTTGGCCAGCTCGACCTCGTCGGCCGCGGACAGCAGGGCCGTCTTGCCGATGCCGTTGAGGTAGACGCGGACGAGGTCGGCGGCGGGGCTCTGGGCGTCGAGGTCGGCGTCGGTGAGCGCCCCCACGCCCAGCGACGGCTCCTCGGTCGTCTGAGCCGGGATGCGCTCGCGAATCCCGCGAGACTCGCGTTCGAGAGTCTGGACTGACATTCTGCCTCCCCGGTCACGGGCTGAACGTGCTGCTGCGGTCGTCCACCGGGTGCGTACCCGCGGACCGGGGCCTGTGGATCCCGGTTCGCCGGTCCGGCCGGCTTGGCTGGACATCTGGCACAACGCTCCGGGTTCCCAAAACGTTCCCGGCTCGTCATAGGAGAAGACGGCTGCGGGAGCGATCCGGTTGCTGAATCAAGGCTGAGCTTTTCCTGAGAACGTTCCGTGACCGGCGAACCTGAGAATTCCATATGAATCCGGTGGGAAACCGAACCGGGATGGAGTGGTCTAGACCTCTACCAGAACCGTGAACGGACCGTCGTTGACGCTCGAGACCGCCATCATCGCCCCGAAACGCCCGGTCGCCACGGTGGCGCCGCGGCCGCGCAGCTCGGCAACGACGGACGCCACCAACGGCTCGGCGACCTCCGGCCGGGCCGCCTGCGTCCACGACGGCCGCCGCCCTTTCTTCGTGTCGCCGTAGAGGGTGAACTGGCTCACCACGAGCAGTGGCGCATTCGCCGTGGCGCATGATTCCTCGTCGCGCAGCACCCGCAGTTCGTGCAGTTTGCGGGCCATCGTGGCGGCTTTGGCGGCGTCGTCGCCGACGTGGATTCCCAGCAGCACAAGCAAACCCGGCTCGTCGATCGCGCCGACGACCTCGCCGTCGACCGTCACGTCCGCCCGCGTGACGCGGGCGACGACCGCCCTCACCGGTCCGCCGGGACGAGCATCCCGTGCCGCACGAGCTCCCGGACGACGGGCAGCGCCGCGGCCGCCAGCTCCTCCGAAGACAGGCCCTGCGCGGCCGCGAGGAGCTCGATCAGGTCCTCCAGCGGCAGCGCGCCGCGGCAGCCCGCGAGCAGCCGCATGGCCAGTTCGTCGACCTCGTGCTGCCAGCCCGGCCCGTCGGTGCGGTGCAACCGCCGGACGGTCGTCTCCCAGCCTTCGTCGCCGGGTTCGTCGACGCTTTCCAGCAAAACCGTTTCCGGCACCACAAAACGGACATCAAGCAAGGAATCACCCGACTCGCGCAGCCAGTCCACCCGGTCCAGCCACCCGGCCGCTTCCGGGCCCAGCGGGTCGTCGTAGGCCTGCCGCAGGTCCTCGCACACCACGGTCGGCGTCCGCCCGGCCGCCCGCCGCAGCGTGACGAAGCCGAAGCCGATGCCCCGGACGTCGTTCGCGGCGAACCAGTCGAGCCACGCCGCCGCCTTCGCCCGGCCCTCGGCCGACCGCGGGTCGAGGCCCGCGTCCCGCAGCCACGTCCCGACGTAGAGCGCCGGGTCGGCGACGTCCCGCTGCACGAACCAGGCGTCGGTCTCGGCGGGCAGCCAGCGGCTCACCCGGTCGGCCCAGTCTTCGCGGGAGGTGTGCAGCCAGGACGCGAGCAGGTGACCGGTGCCGCCGTCGTTCAGGAAGCCCGGCAGCTGCCGCACGACCAGCGCGCTCGCGTCGTCGCCGGCCAGCCCGGAGTCCCGGTAGGTGTAGTCCACGCGGGCCGGGCCGACCACGAACGGGGGATTGCAGACGACCTGGTCGAACTTCCGCCGCGCGACCGGCGCGAACCACTCGCCCCGCAGCAGTTCGACGTCCAGCTCGTTCAGCCGGAAGGTCGCGGCGGCCAGGGCCAGCGCCCGCTCCGAGACGTCGGTGGCGGTGACGCGCCCGGCGTGCCGGGTCGCGTGCAGCGCCTGCACGCCGTTGCCGGTGCCCAGGTCGAGCAGGGTGCCGACCGGGCGGCGGCTCGTCGCGCGGATCAGCGACAGCGACGCGTGGCCGACGCCGAGCACGTGGTCCTCGGGCACGGTGTGGCCGAGCAGGTCGGCGTCGAGGTCGGAGACGACCCACCAGGAGCCTTCCTCGTCGCCGTGCGGCCGGATGTCGAGCGCGGCGCGGTAGCCGTCCGCGGCCGGCGCCAGCACCCCCGCGGTGACGGCGTCCTCGGGGGCCAGCGGCGCGAGGGCGGCCTTGACGGCGGTCTCCGGCTCGGTGGCGCCCAGCAGGAACAGCCGGATCAGCGTGCCGAGGTCGCCGGCGTCCCGGCTCGCGCGTTCGGCCGGAACCGGCTCGCCGCGGCCCAGCGCCGCGTGCGCGGCCCCGCCGAGGGCCGCCACCACGCCGTCGGCGTCGTAGGAGGTGCGCCGGAAGGCCTCGCGCAGCCGCGCGCAGACGTCGTCGGACAGGTCGGGCAGTACGCTTCGCGTGCTCACGGTGGGTAATGCTGCCACGATGGCCCCTGTGACCCTTGAACGCGTCCTCGCCCCGCTCGACGCGGCGCTGCCCGAGCTCGAAGCGCTGTACATCGACTTCCACCGGCACCCGGAGCTGTCCTTCGCCGAGCACCGGACGGCGGCCGAGCTGGCCCGGCGGCTGGAGGACGACGGCTACGAGGTGCACACCGGCATTGCCGGCACCGGCGTGCTGGGCGTGCTGCGCAACGGCGACGGGCCGACGGTGCTGCTGCGGGCCGACATCGACGCGCTGCCGGTCGAGGAGAAGACCGGGCTGTCCTACGCCAGCACCGCCCGCGGCACCGACGAGCACGGCAAGGACGTCCCGGTCATGCACGCCTGCGGGCACGACATGCACGCCACCTGGCTCTCCGGCGCCGCCGCCCTGCTGGCCAAGGGCCGTGACACGTGGTCCGGCACGCTGCTGGTGGTGTTCCAGCCGGGGGAGGAGAGTGCGGGCGGCGCGTCGGCCATGGTCCGCGACGGCCTGTTCGACATCGCGGGCAAGCCCGACGTCGTGTTCGGGCAGCACCTGGTCCCCGGCCCGGCAGGCTGGGTGCTCACCCGGCCCGGCGTGATCATGGCCGCCACCGACACGCTGCGCGTCACCCTGCACGGCCGCGGCGGGCACGGCTCGCGCCCGGAGACCACCGTCGACCCGGCCGTGCTGGCCGCGTCCGTGGTGCTCAAGCTGCAGACGATCGTCTCGCGCGAGATCGCCGCCACCGACTCGGCCGTGGTCACCGTGGGGTCGCTGCACGTGGGCACGGCGAGCAACGTGATCGCCGACGACGCCGTGCTGGAGGTCAACGTCCGGTCCTTCGACCAGGCCGTCCGCGAGCGGGTGCTGGCCGCGGTCGAGCGGATCGTCAATGGCGAGGCCGCCACCGCCGGCGCGCCGAAGCCGCCGGACATCGAGCGGTCCGGTTCCTACCCGATCACCGAGAACGACGAAGCCGCCAACGAGGCGCTCACCGAGGTGTTCCGCGCGCGGTTCGGTGCCGACGTCGTGCTGCCTGCCCCGCTGGTCACCGGCAGTGAGGACTTCAGCGAGTTCGGCCGGGCGGCGGGCGTGCCGTCGGTGTTCTGGCTGGTCGGCGGCTACGACCCGCAGACGGTCATCACGGCGATGACCGAGGGCCGGTTCGAGCGCGACATCCCGTCCAACCACTCGCCGCGGTTCGCCCCGGTGCTGCACCCGACCCTGCGCACCGGCATCGAAACCCTCGTCGCCGCCGCGGTGAGCCGGTTGTCCCACCCAGGTGTCGGATGAACCGCGCAAGTGGGACGATGGACGGTGGAGGTGGTGCAGTGACCACGCCCGCCAAGGACTCGGACCCGGTGCTGATCACCGGGGCGGCCCCGTCGTACGAAGAGCAGTTCGCCGCCCGCAAGCGCAAGTACGTGATCATGATGGCCTGCCGGATCCCGTGCCTGATCCTCGCCGGGCTGACCTACCACACCTGGTGGCTGGCGCTGGGGTTCCTCGCGATCTCCGTGCCGTTGCCGTGGGTGGCGGTGCTGATCGCCAACGACCGCCCGCCCCGCAAGACCGAGAAGATCTCGCGGTACGAGCACGAGCCGAAGGCGATCGAGGGCACCACCCACCGCGTGATCGACGGCTGAGCATCAGACCGGCTGGGGGCCGACCTTTCCGACGGCCAGCGCGCCCAGCCGGGTCCCGTGCCGCAGGACGTCCACAGTGGACTCCCCGGCCAGCCACCCGGTGAGCACGCCCGCGTCGAACGCGTCGCCCGCGCCGGTGGAGTCGATGCACTCGGCTTCCACCGCGGGCACGCTGGTGACGCCGTCGGCGTCGACCCAGCTGGCGCCCGCCAGCCCGGCGGTGACGACCACCGCCCCGACCGTGCCGAGCAGTTCTTTCGCGCTCGCCGGATCCGCCGAGCCGGTCAGCGCGACCAGCTCCTCGGTGTTCGGCATCAGCAGGTCGACCCCGCGGACGTCGGCCAGGAACGCGGCCGGGTCGGTGATGTGCGCGGCCGCCTGCGGGTCGACCGACGTCGTCAGCCCCGCCTCCTTCGCCACGGCCAGTGCGGCCAGCCCGGCCGCGCGCGACGGCGGGTCCAGCAGCACGTACCCCGACAGGTGCAGGTGGCTCGCCCCCGCCAGGGCCTCGGGGGTGACGTCCTCGGGCGCGAACCGCTGGTTCGCCCCGCGGTCGGCCAGCATGCTGCGCTGCCCGGACCCGTCGACCATGACGACGACGCAGCAGGTCGGCGCCTCGGCGTCGACGGCGAACGCGCACCGCACGCCCGCCGCCTCCAGCTCGGCCCGGATGAGCCTGCCGCCCGGGTCGTCGCCGATCCGCGCGACCAGCGTCGTCTCGGCGCCGAGGTGCCGCAGCCACAGCGCCGTGTTGGCGCCCGCGCCGCCGCCGGTGAACCGGATCTTCGCGCGGGCGTCGCCACCGTGCGGCAACGGCTTGTCGTGCCGGGCGATCACGTCCAGCGCCGCGTCCCCGACCACCACGATCCCGCCGGTGCCGGATGATTCACTCGCGAGCTCGCTCATGCCAGCGCCACCGCGACCTCGGTCGCCAGCTTCGCGTTGTTGAGCACCAGCGCCTCGTTCGCGTCGATGCTCACCCCGCCGCTCGCGGTGTGGAAGTGCTCCAGCAGCACCGGCGTGACGTCGGCGCCGTGCACGCCCTGCGCCTCGACCAGCGCCAAGCCCTCGGCGAGCAGCCGGTCGTGCAGCTCCCGGTCCATTTCGGACGCTTCCGGGATCGGGTTCGCCAGCAGGACACCGGAATCCGCGTACGCGCGGTGCGCGTCGATCACGGCGGCGGCCTGCTTCGGGTCGTCGACCCGCCAGCCCACCCGGTGGCCGGACGAGCGCAGGTAGAACGCCGGGAAGTCGTCGGTGCGGTAGCCCAGCACCGGCACCGAGTTCGTCTCCAGCACCTCGAGGGTGGCCGGGATGTCGAGGACCGACTTCACGCCGGAGCAGACGACCACGGTCGGCACCTTCGCCAGCACGCCGAGGTCGGCCGAGACGTCCCAGCTCTGCGCCGCCCCGACGTGCACGCCGCCGAGCCCGCCGGTGGCGAACATGCCGATGCCGGCCGCGGCGGCCAGCGCCGAGGTGCTCGCCACGGTCGTCGCGCCCGAGCGGCCGAGGCCGATGGCCGGGCCGAGGTCGCGCAGCGAGAGCTTGTCCAGGCCGGCGTCCGGCGCGCAGACGCGCTCGAGCTCGGCGGGGGAGAGGCCGACGACGACCCGCCCGTCGAGCACCGCGATGGTGGCCGGGACGGCACCGCCGTCGCGGACCACGCCTTCGAGGCGGCGGGCGACGTCGAGGTTGCGGCCCGGCGGCAGGCCGTGGGACAGGATGGTGCTCTCCAGCGCGACGACGGGGTGCCCGTCACGCAGCGCCGAGGCGATCTCTTCGTGCAGGTGGAGTGGGGTGGTCACGAGGGACCATCATCGGTGATCGGTCCGCTCGCCGCGCCAGTGGGTCAGCTCGGCGGCCAGGTTCTTCGCGGCGGCGCTCGCCCAGCGTGTCCGCGCGGTTCCGCTGCGGTAGAGCTCGCGCGCGAGCATGCGCTCGAGGACCTCGATGCGGCCCTCGCGCCAGACGTCGTCGGGGTACTTCGCGTACTCCTCGCGCACTCCGCGGGCGTACGCCGCGTACTGCTCTTCGGGCGCCCCGAGGATGGCGAGGTCGGCGTCGAGGAGGGCGGTGGCCAGCCGGTCGTCGGCCGGGGCGTCGTGGCCGATCGTGGCGAGGATCAGGCCTTCGACGCGCTCGACGTGCGCTTCGGCCACCCCGGCCAGGGCTTCGCGGGCCCAGGCGGCGCTGGCCCGTTCGTCTTCGCCGGGCTTCGCGTCGTAGACGACGTCGTGCGTCCACGCGGCCACGGCGACGATCGCCCGGTCGGTCTCCCCGAGGTCCGCGGCCAGCCAGGCGGAGTCGCGCGCGACGGCGGCCGCGTGGGTGAGCGTGTGGTAACGGCGGTGGGGCTCGGCGTACCGGGCCTGCAGCTGCGGCCAGGCGTCGGAGCGGCCGCCGAGCGCGGCGACCGCGTCCGGCCACTCCATCAGTCGAAGATCCCGCGCGGCCGCGCGAGGAGGTCGAGCCAGCCTTCGAGCTGCTTCTCCCAGCCGACGTCCGGCTTCACGGTGAACATCCCGAGGAAGTTCTGGCCGCGGCCGCCGAACCCGCCGGTCTTGCTCACCCGGACCCGCTTCGTCACGTCCAGCACCACGTCGGTGCCTTCGGCCGAGGTCAGGAAGGTGACCGCGAGCTGGGTGAACACGCTCGCGAAGCGCGGCGACGGCGTGAAGCGGATCTCCTGGAAGAACGGCAGCTGCTGGCGGGCGCCGTCGACCCGGCCCTGCTCGAGGATCGCCTCGCGGAAGGTGAAGCCGAGCCGGCTCAGCGCGTCGAGGATCCGCTTCTGCGCCGGCAGCGGTTCGACGGCGACGGCGTCGGCGTCGAACGGGTCGCTGACCGCGGCCAGGTCGAGCTCGGCCCGGACACCGACCGCCATGCCGGGAAGCGGCTTGGCGTAGACGCTGGTCACCGGCGTCTCCCAGGGCAGCGGCACCTCGAACGGCACCCGGACCTGCTGCCCGGCCCGGATGACCTCGCGGCCGACCAGCTGCCGGGTGCCGAAGGGGAGGTCTTCGGTCTGGTCGCCGGGGACCTGGACGCGGGCCAGCAGGGTCACCGCGAGGCCCTTGATCTCCTGGTCGACCTCGCCGCCGAGCAGCAGCACCTCGCCGTGCAGCGTGCGGCCGGGGGCGGTGGTGGCGTCGAGCAGGCGGGCGTCGATCCGCGCGCCGCCGGAGCCGAACGTCGCGAGCACCTTCTGGAACATGCCCGGGATCCTGCCAGGCGGAGGGGCCGATCGCGGAAGGTTCGGCGGGACTCGGGCACAATGGACGGGTGAGCACCGAGACGCTGACGAAGCCGGAAACCACGCCCGAGGGCACGGACACCACCGACGACGACTCGCCGAAGATGTTCCACTACGTGAAGAAGAACAAGATCGCCGAGAGCGCGGTCATGGGCACTCACGTGGTGGCGCTGTGCGGCGAGGTCTTCCCGGTGACGAAGTCGCCGAAGCCCGGGTCGCCGGTCTGCCCGGCCTGCAAGGAGATCTACGACAGCCTGCGCCCGGGCAACTGAGCCGGTCGTGAGGTCCCCGGCGGGTGTACCCGCCGGGGTTTTCCGCTGTCCGGAATCGGACAGATCGTCGAACAAACGTGAATAACCTTCATTCGGCGGGTGTGCCCGGTGCGGGGGTCCTGGTAAATCCAGCGGGCCAGGTTCCCTCACCCACCGGAGTCGCACATGCGCAGAACCGGGATCGTGCTCACCCTCGTCGCCCTGCTGGCCGTCGTGTCGCCCGCGCTCGCGCAGGCCGTCACCGGCTGGACGGAGGTCGGCTCCGACAACGCCCGGGCCCTCGACGAGAGCCAGGGCCTCGCGACGATCGTCCGCCCGTCGGGCACGACCATCCGCTACACCGGGATCGGCACGATCCCGGCCGACCTGAACGCCCAGGGCTGGAACCACGTCGGCGACCCGGGCTCGGCCCAGGGCTGGTACGTCGAGCCCTACCAGCGTGACGACCGCGGCGCGAAGCTGTTCCGCGTCCAGGCCCCGGACGGCTCGTGGGCCAACTACAAGCACAACCTCGAGTCGTGGGAGGCGAACAACAACTCCTTCGCCGCGGTGTCGCCCGACGCGCGCTGGCTGGTGGCGGGGGAGTGGGGCACCATGGACCGGCTCCTGGTGCACCCGATGCCCGGCGTGGTGGCCAAGGACCCGGCGCAGAACCTGCCCTACGCGGCGGCCATCCGCCTCGACCACCCGGTCCGCGACGTCCAGGGCTGCGACTTCCAGACCGCGACCCGCCTGCTCTGCGCGTCCGACGACCCCGACGGCAGCCTCTTCGGCACGACCAAGCCCCTGCTCCAGGTCGACCTGGCTGCGGCGCTGAACGGCTCCGACGTCACCGCCCACGTCACCTCGCTCGGCCAGCTCCCGCTCCGCAGCGGCTGCTCGGGCTCGTTCGAGGTCGAAGGCATCGACTTCGACGAGCGCGACAACACCCTCCGCGTGGTGGTCATGGCCCCCAGCATCTGCATCCTCTGGGACAGCAAGACCTACCGCTTCAAGCAGTAACCCGTAGCTCGCGTGACCCGAGCCGTGACTCACGTGATTGGGGCCGTAACTCGCGAGTTACGGCCCCAATCACGCGACATCCGGCTCAGGTCACGCGAGTTCGGGGTTCAGGGACTCCGATTCGGGGGCCTGGGCGGGGGTGCGGCGGGCGGCGCGGCGGGCCTTGCGGCGTTCCTTGCGGGTCTCGACCATCGTGTAGAGGGTCGGGACCAGGACCAGGGTCAGCAGGGTGGAGCTGACCAGGCCGCCGATCACCACGATCGCCAGCGGCTGGCCGATGAACCCGCCCTGGCCGGTGATGCCCAGTGCCATCGGGACCAGCGCGAAGATGGTCGCCGCCGCGGTCATCAGGATCGGGCGCAGCCGGCGCCGTCCGCCTTCGGTGACGGCGTCGGTGACGCTCATCCCCTCCGCGCGGTACTGGTTGATCAGGTCGATCAGCACGATCGCGTTGGTCACCACGATGCCGACCAGCATCAGCATCCCGATCAGCGCCGGCAGGCCGAGCGCGGTGCCGGTGGCCAGCAGCAGCCCGATCGCGCCGGTGGCCGCGAACGGGATCGACACGAGCAGGATCAGCGGCTGGATCAGGCTCCGGAACGTCGCCACCATGATCAGGAACACGATCGCGATGGCCGCCAGCAGCGCCAGGAACAGGTTCGAGAACGCCTCCTGCTGGTCCTGGCTGACCCCGCCGAGCGAGTAGGCCGCACCGCCGGTGAACGTCAGTCCGTCCAGTTCGGACTTGATGTCCGCGGTCGTCTTGCTCAGGTCGTCACCGGTGTTCTTCGCGGTCACCGTGGTGCTCAGGTCGCCACCGGTGCGCCGCACCGACGCCGGGCCGTCCACAGTGGACACCTTCGCGACCTCGTCCAGCCGGACGACGCCTGCCGGGCCCGGGATCGGCAGCCCGCGAACCTGGTCGACCGTCACCGGGGCCGTGCCGGCGCGCAGCACGATGTCCGTGCGCTGGCCGCCGACCGGCAGCTGTGTCACCGTGCGGCCGGCGATCGCCTGGTTGGCGATCTGCCCGATGGTGCTCGCCGACAGCCCGCGCGCGGCGGCCGCGGCGTCGTCCACCTCGACCTGCACCCGCGGCGAGCCGACGCTCAGGTCGCTCGACACCTCGGTCAGCCCGGACACCCCGCGCAGCGCCTGCACCACCTGGTCGGACGCCGGCTTCAGCGCGGCCTCCGACGGCGCGGTCACCGTGACCGAGACCTGGTCGGAGTTGAACCCGGACGCGTCCGCGCCGATCTTGATCTCGCCCAGCTCCGGCCGGGACGTCAGCTTCGACCGCAGCCGGTCCGACAGCGCGTTCAGGTCGGTGTCCTTGGCGACGGTGACGGAGATGCTCGTGTTGGTCCCGCCGCCGAAGCCGAACGTCCCGCCGCCGCCGATGCTGACCTGGTAGGTCTGCACCGCGGGCTCGGCCGCCAGAGCCTGCTCGACGGCCGTGGCCGCCTGCTCCTTCGCCTCGACGCTGGTGCCGGCGGGCAGCTTTTGCGTCATGTTCAGCGTGGTGCCGCCGGACTGGTCGAGGAAGTTCGTGTTCAGCCGCGTCGCGAGCCCGACCGTGCCGGCGAAGATCAGCAGGGCCAGCAGGACGACGGTCAGCCGCCGCTTGGTCGCGAACCGGATCACCGGCAGGTAGGCGCGCTGCAGGACGCTGCGACGCTCCTTCTCGACGGCCGCCTCGCGCGCCCGCTCGGCCTCGACGGCGTCCGCCGGGACCTCGGGCCGCTTCAGGAACCAGTACGCCAGCACCGGGACCACGGTCAGCGACACGAGCAGCGACGCCAGCAGCGCCACCGTCACGGTGATCGCGAACGGCGAGAACAGCTCGCCGACGAACCCGCCGACGAACGCGATCGGCAGGAACACCGCGACGGTCGTCAACGTGGACGAAGTGACCGCGCCGGCCACCTCGCGGACGCCGTCGAGCACCGCGCGGTCCTTCTCCTCGCCGTAGGCCAGGTGCCGTTTGATGTTCTCCAGCACCACGATCGAGTCGTCGACCACCCGGCCGATCGCGATGGTCAGCGCGCCGAGGGTGAGCAGGTTGAGCGAGAGGTCCCCGGTCCACAGCGCCAGCAGCGCGACGACCACCGACAGCGGGATCGACACCGCGGTCACCAGCGTCGAGCGCACCGACAGCAGGAACAGCAGGATGACGACGACGGCGAACGCCAAGCCCAGCAGGCCTTCGACGGTCAGGCCGTGGATCGCGTCCTTCACCGGCGTGCCCTGGTCGAACACGACGTTCATGTCGGCGCCGGCCTTCTTCGCCAGGTCCGGCAGCTTGTCCCGCACCGCCTGGGAGATCGCGACCGCGTTCCCGTTCTCCACCATGGTGATCGACAGGCCGAGGCTGGGCTTGCCGTTGGTGCGCGTGATCGACGTCGGCGGCGCGAACCCGGCTTGGACGTCGGCGACGTCACCCAGCTTCACCGGACCCCGCGCCGGGGCGCCGGCCCGCGCGGTCGGCGTCAGGTAGAGGTTGCGCAGACTGTCCACAGTGGTCTGTCCGCCGCCGACCTGCACCGACAGCGTCTTGCCGTCCTGGGTGAGCGTCCCGGCGGGCACCGCGGCCCCCGCCGTCTGCAGCGTGGTGGCGATCGAGGCCGGGTCGACACCCGCGGCCGCGAGCTTGGCGTAGTCGAGCGTGATCGTGACGCGCGGGGTCTGCACGCCGGTGACGGTCACCGTGCGGACGCCCTCGATCTTCCGCAGCTCCGGCGCGACCTGGTCGGTCAGCGCGGGCGCGAGCGACTGCGGGTCCCCGGTGGTGCCCGCGGCGACCAGCACCACCGGCAGGTCGTCGGTGCTGCCCGCGGACACGGCGGGCTCGCTGTTCTGCGGCAGCCGCGGCCGGACCTGGTTGACCACCTGCTGGATCTGCGAGACGGCGGCATCGATGTCCGTGCCGAACTCGAACTGCGCGACGACCCGCGAGACGCCGTCCGACGACGTCGACGTGATCTGCTCGAGGCCCTTCAGTCCCTGGAGGCCGCCTTCGAGCGGCTCGGAGACCTGCCGGTCGACCGCGTCCGGCGACGCGCCGGGGTACGCGGTGACGATCTGGGCCTGCGGGAACTGCAGGGACGGGAAAAGCTGTTGTTTGAGCTGCGGCAGCGCGAAGGCGCCGAATCCGACGACCACCAGCGCGAGCAGGCCGATCAGGCTCCGGTTGCGCAGGCTCAGTCTGGCCAGCACGGACATGACGTGGAAAACCCCCTCGGGAACGACGCGGCGACCGACGCCTGCGTCAGTGACGGGGGAACTGTCCCATGTCCGACCTGAGGAGCGACTCAGTCTGGGGGTGGATTCCGGGTCCCCCGCGGGGAGGACCCGCGACCCTGAGCTGCGCTGGGTGCCGGCTCCGGCGCGCTCGGTGACGGCGTGTCCTCCGGCGACGGGTCCTCTTCGGACGGCTCGGGCGCGGCGCCGTTGGCCGCGGCCTCGCCTTCGGCCGGGCGCCGCAGCGGCGTGGTCGAGCGCTCCCACAGCTTGCGGCCCTCCTCCGAGCGCAGCCGCTCGGAGGCGCGTTCCATCTCCAGCCGCCGCCACTTGCGCCGCTGCCGCCGGGTCGCCTTCGCCGGCCACAGCTCCTGGATCGCGCTGTTGAAGTAGGCGCCGCCGACCACGGCCAGCCCGATGAAGAACATCAGCAGCAGGAACGCGATCGGCGCGGCCAGCGCGCCGTAGGTGTAGCCGGTCTTGGTGATCCAGTTCAGGTAGACGCGCAGGCCGACCGAGGACAGCAGGAACACGACCATGGCGAGCACCGCGCCGGGCAGCCCGCGGTGCCACGGCAGCTTCCGCGGCAGCGCGAGCTTGTACAGCGTGGTCAGCGCGAGGGTGATCATCGCGCCCAGTGCGGGGAAGTAGAGCGCGCTCACCCACGACGTCACGGTCGGGCGCCAGGCCAGCGGGAAGAACTCCGGCAGCAGGTCGGGGCCGATCGCCAGCAGCGGCAGCCCGACCACCAGGATGACCAGGCCGCACAGGTAGAGCAGGAGCGCGAAGATCCGCTGCCAGACGTCGTTGCGGACGCCGTACTGGTCGTGCGCGACGGTGATCGCGTCCACGAACGACGACATCGCCGACGAACCGGCCCACAGCGAGATGAGGAAGCCGACCGAGACGATCTCGCCCTTGCCGACGGTGAGGATGCTGTTCACGGTCGGTTCGATGATGTCCTGGACGGCGTTGGTGCTGAAGACGGTCCGGCAGAAGCCGATGATCCGGTCGTGCACCGCGCCGACGACCCCCTGGCCGAACCACTCGCCGACGAAGCCGAGCGAGCCGAGCAGTCCCAGCAGCAGCGGGGGCAGCGACAGCGTCTGCCAGAAGGCCGCCTCCGCGGCCTCGGAGAAGATGTTGCCTTCCCACGCCTTGGCGAACGTGCGCGTGACGAGCCGCCACGGCCCCTTGCGGGCCACCTTCGTCGCTGCGGACGGCTGCACCTCACCCATGACGTGTCCAGCATGGTCCATCCGTGCTGATTTGGCTCGTCACACCCCCTGCGGCCGGGCGTGTCGGGCGACATCACCCGTGCCGGTGCCCGGAACCGCCGGACCCGGCCGGTAGACTCGGTCCAGTGCCCTCACCGCAGTCGCCGGCCGCGCAACGCAGCAGAAGCCGGTACCACAGTGAGGGTTTTCGCACGTCACAGCACTTGAGGCAGTTGAGCGAGGGGGAGGACCGGCGATGACGGAGACGCAGCTCGGGGCGCCTCCCGCGGAGAAGGACTCGACCGCGCGCCCGCTGCGGGCGTGGCAGCGGCGGGCGCTCACCAAGTACCTGACGCAGAAGCCGAAGGACTTCCTCGCGGTGGCGACACCCGGCGCCGGCAAGACGGTGTTCGGCCTCCGGATCGCCGCGGAGCTGCTGAGCGACCGCACGGTCGAGGCGATCACCATCGTCACCCCGACCGAGCACCTCAAGCACCAGTGGGCGGCCTCGGCCGCGGCGGCCGGCATCGCCATCGACTCGAACTTCCGCAACGGCACCGGCGTCACTTCGTCGGACTACAACGGCGTCGCGCTGACGTACGCGCAGGTCGCGGCGCACCCGACGCTGCACCGGGTGCGCACCGAGAACCGCAAGACACTGGTGATCCTCGACGAGATCCACCACGGCGGCGACGCGAAGAGCTGGGGCGACGCGATCCGCGAGGCGTTCACCCCGGCGGTGCGGCGCCTGTCGCTGACCGGGACGCCGTTCCGCTCGGACGACTCGGCCATCCCGTTCGTGACGTACGAGCCGGACGCGGGCGGCTTCCAGCGCAGCAAGGCCGACCACGCGTACGGCTACGCGGACGCGCTGGCCGACGGCGTGGTCCGGCCGGTCGTCTTCCTGGCGTACTCGGGCGAGGCGTCCTGGCGCACGAGCGCGGGCGAGGAGTTCACCGCCCGGCTCGGCGAGCCGCTGACGGCGGAGCAGAACGCCCGGGCGTGGCGCACGGCACTCGACCCGGCGGGCGAGTGGATCCCGGCGGTGCTGCAGGCGGCGGACACCCGGTTGTCGCAGGTCCGCCAGAGCGTGCCGGACGCGGGCGGCCTGGTGATCGCGACCGACCAGGAGTCGGCGCGGGCGTACGCGAAGATCCTCGAACGCCTCTCGGGCGAGACCCCGACGCTGGTGCTCTCGGACGACCCGAAGGCCTCCGGCCGGATCAAGGAGTTCTCCGAGACGAACGAGCGCTGGATCGTGGCGGTCCGGATGGTCTCCGAAGGCGTCGACGTCCCGCGCCTGGCCGTGGGCGTGTACGCCACGAGCGCGTCGACCCCGCTGTTCTTCGCCCAGGCGATCGGCCGGTACGTGCGAGCGCGCAAGAAGGGCGAGACGGCGAGCGTGTTCCTGCCGTCGGTGCCGGTGCTGCTGGAGCTGGCCAGTGAGCTGGAGGCCCAGCGCGACCACGTGCTGGGCAAGCCGCACCGCGAGAAGGAGGGCTGGGAGGACGAGCTCCTGGCCCAGGCCAACCGCACCGAGGACGAGCCGGGCGAGGAGGAGAAGGCGTTCACGTCCCTGGGCGCCTCGGCCGAGCTCGACCAGGTCATCTACGACGGCAACTCGTTCGGCACGGCGGTGTTCTCGGGCTCGGACGAGGAGCAGGAGTACCTCGGCCTGCCGGGCCTCCTGGAGCCGGACCAGGTCCGCGCGCTGCTGCGGAAGCGGCAGGAGGAGCAGATCGCGGACGAGAAGCGCCGCAAGCCGGCCAAGGAGGAGGCCCCGCCGCCCGCGGCCCGGCCGCAGTCGGTGAGCGAGCGGCTCGGCGCGTTGCGGAAAGAGCTGAACGCGCTGGTCGGGATGTACCACCACCGCACGAAGAAGCCGCACGGCGCGATCCACAACGAGCTGCGGCGGGTCTGCGGCGGCCCGGTGACGGCGATGGCGACCGTCGAACAGCTCGAGGAGCGGATCGTCACCCTGCGCTCCTGGTAGGGGCCTGCGGGCCGCAGCGGGCCCGCGCTGTCGCCCGGGAGGCTGAAGTTCCGGTGATCACGGTCCGTCTCCGCGGCGGCCGGATCACCGCACCGGCGGGCTTGTGACGCTGCGTACCACCATGTCACCGCCGGGCTGCCCGTCCGTCCCCGGCTTTCGGGCCGATCGGGCCGTTCCGGCCCCGAAGTCCGCAAGTCGGCGCCCGATCCCGGGGTCAAGTCGTGGATTCACCACGGGGTAGCGCTCGGTGCACACGACCGGAGCAGTGTCACGGTCCGATGAAACATCGATGTAACTTACCGTGAGTGCTGGCGATCACATCGTCAGCGGATCTACTCTTTCCGGGCGAGGTTCAGCCCGTGTTGCCGAACCGTGTCCAATTGGTGTCATTTAATCGATCCAGCTATCTTCCCCGCAGCCGCTCAGCGGCATATGTTGTCGCCCACAACATATGCGCGACGGTGCGCCGGGCCTCCCCGGATCGCCGCCTCGCTGGCCCGAAGCACACGCTGACGGCCGCTCGTCACCAATGCTTGGATCCGGAAGGAACGAGGATGCGCAGCAGAACCCTTACCCTCCTCGCCGCCACGGTGAGCGCCGGCCTGGTGCTCACCGCCTGCGGTACCAACAGTTCGAACAGCGGGGGCACGGGGAGCAACTCCGCTTCCTCCTCCGCCCCGGCCGCCGGCGGCGGCGCGGGCGGCAAGGTCGGCGTCATCCTGCCGGAGACCGCCAGCTCGGCCCGCTGGGAAGCCTTCGACAAGCCGATGCTCCAGGCCGCCCTCGCGGCGCAGGGCTTCGAGGCCGACGTCCAGAACGCCCAGGGTGACGCCCAGAAGTTCGCGTCGCTGGCCGACGGCTTCATCAGCTCCGGCGTCAAGGCCCTGATCATCGCCCCGGCCGACCCGGCCGTCGGTGCCGCCGTCGAGGCCAAGGCCAAGACCGCGGGCATCCCGGTCATCGACTACGACCGGCCGAGCCTCGGCGGGTCCGCCGAGTACTACGTCTCGTTCGACAACGAGAAGGTCGGCCAGCTGCAGGGCCAGGCCATGGCCGACGCGCTCAAGGACAAGCCGGGTGCCGGTGTCGTCCAGATCGAGGGCGCCCCGACCGACAACAACGCCACGCTGTTCACCAAGGGCCAGGACTCCGTCCTCGAGCCGCTGTTCTCGGCGGGCACCCTGAAGCGGATCCAGAAGCAGCCGATCAACGACTGGGACAACCAGCTCGGCGGCACGACGTTCGAGCAGATCTTCACCAACAACGGTGGCAAGGTCGACGGCGTCGTCGCGGCGAACGACGGCCTGGCCGGCGCGATCATCACCGTTCTCAAGAAGAACGGCCTGAACGGCAAGGTCCCGGTCACCGGCCAGGACGCCACCGCCGACGGCCTGAAGGCCGTCATGCGCGGCGACCAGTACATGACCGTCTTCAAGCCGATCAAGGAAGAGGCCGAGGCGACCGCGAAGCTGGCTGCCGCGCTGGCCAAGGGTGACAAGGCCGCCGCCGACGCCATCGCGACGGGCAAGCTGCACGACCCGAAGAACAACCGCGACATCAAGTCCGTGCTGCTGACCCCGACGACGATCCTGGCGAAGGACGTCAAGACCGTCGTGACCCAGGGCTACGTGAAGGCGACCGAGATCTGCGGTGGCGACCTCGCCGCCAAGTGCAGCTCGCTCGGCATCTCCTGAGCCCCCGCACCACCCCATGAACAGCCGGGCCGGGACGCGCACCCCGACGGCGCGTCCCGGCCCGGTCCCCACCAGGAGAAAGCCCATCCATGAGTGAGCCCATTCTCGAGATCAAGGGCCTGAACAAGAGCTTCGGGCCGGTCCACGTCCTCCACGACGTGGACTTCGACGTGCGTGCGGGCGAAGTGACCGCGCTGGTCGGCGACAACGGTGCCGGCAAGTCGACACTCGTCAAGTGCATCGCCGGCATCCACCCGTACGACTCGGGGGCCGTGCGGTTCAACGGGCAGGACGCCCACATCCGCGGCCCGAAGGACGCGGCCGAGCTCGGCATCGAGGTCGTCTACCAGGACCTCGCACTCGCCGACAACCTCGACATCGTCCAGAACATGTTCCTCGGCCGCGAGCGCGGCAGTTCCTGGAAGCTCGACGAAGCCAGCATGGAGAAGGCCGCCCGCGAAACGCTGGCCTCCCTGTCGGTCCGGACCGTCAAGTCGGTCCGCACGCCGGTCTCCTCGCTGTCCGGTGGCCAGCGGCAGACCGTCGCCATCGCGAAGTCGGTGCTGTGGAACAGCAAGGTCGTCGTGCTCGACGAGCCGACCGCCGCCCTCGGTGTCGCGCAGACCCGGCAGGTGCTGGACCTGGTCCGCCGGCTGGCCGAGCAGGGCCTGGGGGTCGTGCTCATCAGCCACAACATGGCCGACGTGTTCGAGGTCGCCGACCGCATCGCCGTGCTCTACCTCGGCCGGCTCGTCGCCGAGGTGCACACGAAGGACGTCACCCACGGCCAGGTCGTGGAACTGATCACCGCCGGTCGCTCCGGTGACCTCGGCCTGGCCCGGCCCGAAGCCGTGGTCCTGTGAGCGGGAAGAAAGAACCGGAAATGACTGAAACCCCTGCCAAGCACGAGGTCGGCAGCCCCGCCGACGCGCTCGCGCAGACCCAGGCCCCCACCGGGGCGATCTCCGACTTCGGCATCGACACGACATCGATGTCAACGGGCGAAGCCGTCCGCGACTACTTCGCCCGCCTGCGCGCCGGCGAGCTCGGCGCGCTGCCGTCGCTGTTCGGCCTGCTCGTGCTGGTCATCCTGTTCAGCGCGCTGTCGGACAACTTCTTCACGCTGGCCAACATCGCCAACGTGTTCCCGCAGGGCGCCGGCGTCATCATCATCGCGATGGGCATCGTCTTCGTCCTGCTGCTCGGCGAGATCGACCTCGCCGCCGGTGTGGCCTCCGGTGTCGCCGCGTCCGTGATGGCCCTGCACTACGTGAACGCGGGGAACCTGCTGGGCTCCCTGGGCACCGGCGTGTTCGTCACGTTCATCGGGGTGCTGGCCGTGGCCCTGCTGCTGTCGGCCTACCAGCGGATCTGGGCCGGCTCCGCGCTCTCACTGGTCGGCCTGCTCATCGTCGCGGTCGGCGTCCCGGCCAACCCGTGGGTGGAGATCCTGCTGGCCATCTGCGTCGGCACCGCCATCGGCTGCATCACCGGCTTCCTCGTGTCGAAGATCGGCATGCCGTCCTTCGTCGTGACGCTGGCGCTGTTCATCGTGTGGCAGGGCGTCCTGCTGCAGTTCATCGGTGAGGGCGGCACGATCGGCATCAGCAACTCGGACGTCCTGTACAAGATCGCCAACGGCAACCTGAACATCCTCGGCAGCTGGATCTTCTTCCTCGTCGCGGCCGGCGGGTTCGCCGTGATCGCGCTGACCAGCCACTTCAAGCGGCTCAAGCGCGGCCTGGTCGTCCAGCCGACCGCGCTGGTGATGATCAAGGTCGGCGCGCTCGTCGTGCTGTCGGCGCTGGGCACCTGGCTGCTGACGATCAACCGCTCGCCGAACAAGGCGGTCGTCACGATCGAGGGCGTCCCGTACGTCATCCCGATCATGCTCGTGCTGCTGGTGGCCGGGACCTACGTGCTCAACCGGACCAAGTACGGCCGGTACGTCTACGCGGTCGGCGGCAACAAGGAAGCCGCCCGCCGGGCCGGTATCGACGTGCCGAAGATCCGGGCGAGCGTGTTCGTCATCGGCTCGGCGATCGCGGCCATCGGCGGCATCGTCGCCGCGTCGAAGGTCGGCTCGGTCAGCCCGCAGTCCGGTGGCCTGAACACGCTGCTGTTCGCGGTCGGTTCGGCCGTCATCGGCGGCACGTCGCTCTTCGGCGGCAAGGGCCGGGTGTCCGACGCGGTGGTCGGCGGTCTCGTGATCGCCGTCGTCATCAACGGCCTCGGCCTGCTCAAGCAGCCGGCCGCGGTGGTCAACATCATCACCGGTCTGGTCCTGCTCCTCGCCGCCACGGTCGACGCGCTGTCCCGGCGCCGCGCGGCTGCGTCGACGCGCTGAACCAGCATGGGATGATAAAGCCCGTGACCAGCACGCCCGTTGCTCGACCGGACGAGGTGCGCCGGCACAACCGCACGACCCTGCTCCGCCTGCTGCACGTCGGCGGGCCGAGCACCCGGGCGACCCTGGCCGCGGAGCTGGGGCTCAACCGGAGCACGATCAAGACCCTCGTCGACGGGCTCGCCGAAGCCGGTGTCGTCGAGGAGAAGGTGCCGAGGCCGGGACGAGGGGCGGGCCGCCCCTCGCTCCTGGTCCTGCCCCAGCCGCACGCGGCGGTCGTGCTCGCGGTCGACCTCCAGGTCGAGCACGTCGCGATCGCCCTGGTCGGGCTCGGCGGGCAGATCCTGGGCCGCAACAGCTGGAACCTGCGCGGCCGGATGGGGCAGCCCGCCGAGGTCATCACCCACGTCATCGAGTCGACGGCCATCCTGGCCGGCGACCTCGGCGTGACCCCGGTGGCGGCCGGGGTGTCGGTGCCCGGCGTGGTCCGGCGGGCCGACGGGCACGTGCACGAGGCCCCGAACCTGCGCTGGACCGACGTCGCCCTCGGCGACCGGCTCGGCGGGGTGCTGCAGATCCCGATCCTGGTCGGCAACGACGCCGAGTTCGGCGCGGTCGCCGAGCACCTGCGCGGGGCGGCCCGCGGGGCGTCCGACGTGGTGTACATCTCGGCGGACGTGGGCGTCGGCGGCGGTGTCATCGCGGAGGGCTCGGCCCTGCGCGGCGGCTCGGGGTACGTCGGCGAGATCGGCCACATGGTCATCCGGCCGGACGGGCGGCCCTGCTACTGCGGCAGCAGCGGCTGCTGGGAGACCGAGGTCGGCGAGGCGGCGCTGTGCCGGGCCCTCGGGCTGGCCGAGGACACCCCGCGCGGCGCGATCCTGTTCGAGCTGCGCGAGCTGGGCCGCGATCCGGAGGCGGCGATGTCGCGGCTCGCGGAGTTCGCGGAGTGGCTGACGCTGGGGCTGATCAACGTCGTCAACCTGCTGGGCCCGCAGCTGGTGATCCTCGGCGACCTGCTGACGGTGCTGCCGGAGGCGGTGCTGCGGCACGTCGGCAACGAAGTCCGCCGGCGCAGCCTGGTGAGCCGGGCGGTCGGGGGCACGCGGATCGTCAGCTCGGCACTGGGAGCGGACGGGAAGCTGGTGGGCGCCGCCGAAGTGGCGTTCGAAGTGGTCCTGGATTCTGTCTGATTTTCTGTCCGGTTTCGTGTCCGAAATCACCGTGGTCGGTAGCTGAACCGTGATATCGCACACGCACTCTGCAAGATGCAGAAAGGCGGCCGGCGCCTGTGCGCACCGGCCGCCTTTTGCGTCTGAGTTACCGCTGGATGTCGGCGGACAGTTCCTTGAGCTTGGCCTCGTGCTCGCGGGCGTGGTGCCCGCAGAAGAGCAGTTCGCCACCCGTGCTGAGGATGGCGCGTACCTGAGCTGCTGCTCCGCACCGGTCACAGCGGTCGGCGGCGGTCAGTTCGGGGCGGGTGAGCGTCGGCGATGTCATGGGGGTCTCCCTCCGTCCCGGCACCGGTCGCCCGGTGCCATCGATCCAGCTACGCCCACTTGGCACTGATGCCGGTGGCGGCGATCGCCTCCGGCTCCGCGTGTTCGTGCTTCCACTGTTCCAGACGTTTCGCGGCTCGCAAGTGTTCCCGCGCCGGTGGGACCTGAGTCACGTCGATTTACCCCGGATGCCGTAGTCAAGTCCCGCATTTCAGGAGACGTTTACCCGGAGAGTGACGTTTTCCGTGGTCAGGCACCATGGGGTCGTGAGTACGGCGACTTCCTCCCGACGGCTTTCGCGGGTGCCCGCCCCGCTCTTGTTCGTTCTCAGCGGAATTTCCATGTACGCCGGAGCGGCGGTGGCGGTCGACCTTTTCGGCCACGCCACCCCGGCGGGCGTGGCCTGGCTCCGCTGCCTGGGCGCGGCGGTGGTCCTGCTGGCCTGGCGCCGCCCACCCCGCCCGGCATGGCGTGGCCGCCGCCTGCTGCTGGCGATCGTGTTCGGCGTGGTGACGGCCGGGATGAACGTGCTGTTCTACGAGGCGATCGCCCGGTTGCCGCTGGGCACGGCGGTGGCGGTGGAGTTCGCGGGCCCGGTGGTGGTGGCGGCCCTCGGGTCCCGCACGCTGCGAGACGTGTTCGCCCTGGTCCTGGTGGCGGCGGGGGTGGTGGCGATCGCGGACGTCCGGCTCGGGGGCAGCTTCTGGGGCGTGGTGTTCGCCCTGGGGGCGGCGCTGGCCTGGGCGGGGTACATCCTGCTGGGCAAGAGGGTGGCGGTGGGCGGCGACGGCATCGACAGCCTGGCGATCGGCTTCTTCGCGGGGACGGTGGTGCTGTTCCCGCTGGCGCTGGGGACGGGACCGGTGTGGTCTTCGCCACGGTTGCTGCTGCTGGGGGTCGGGGTGGGGGTGCTGTCGACGGTGGTGCCGTACGCGCTGGACCAGGTGGTGCTGCGCCGGGTGGGACAGGCGCGGTTCGCCACGCTGCTGGCGTTGCTGCCGGTGACGGCGGGGGTGATGGGGTTCTTGCTGCTGGGGCAGGTGCCGTCGCTGCCGGAGGCGATCGGGACGCTGGCCGTGGTGGCCGGGGTGGGGTTGCGGAGCCGGGATGGGGCGGGGGAGCCGCCTGGGTGAGGTTCGTTCGGTGTTCTTCGCTTGGGGAAGCCTCGGGCTTCCACAAGCTGCGCGGGGTGTGGACAACCGGTCTTCGGCTGCCGGTTTGGGGCGGGTTTCGTCGGTGGTCGCCGATACGCTGGAACGGGGCGGATCCCCCAGGGAGGGCGGGTCCTGCGGGCGGCGGCTTCCGCAGGGCGGCGGTAGACAGGCACCCGGCTTCCCACCCGCAGCAGATCGCGATGGCCCCACTGCCCCCAGCCCGCGATACTTACCCCGGGCAGCAGAAAGCAGGGGTGGCCATGACCAAAGCGGCATCGGCGGCAGCCAAGGACTTCGCCGCCGCCGGGGTGGGTGGGGTTCACCTGGCCTGGGCGGACAACAACGGCGTCCCGCGCTCCCGCATCGTCCCCGTCGCCGGGCTGGCCGAGGCCGCCACGAAGGGCGTCGGGGCCACCTCGCTCTTCGCCGTCTTCGACACCCACGACGCCATCACCTACGCCCACGACCCCCTGTCCACCCCCTCCGGGGACATCCGGCTCGTCCCCGTCGTCGAGCGGCTTCGGCGGCTCGCCGGGCAGCCCTCGCTCGCCTGGGCGCCCGTCCGGCAGCTCACCCGCGACGGTGATCCGTGGCCCTACTGCCAACGCACCGTCCTCGAAGCCCAGGTCGCGGAAGCCGCCCGGAGAGGGCTCGAGTTCCGGGCCGGCTACGAACTCGAGTTCGCCGTCGCCCCGGTCGGCAGTGCCGGCGTCGTCGCCAACCCCGGCCACCCCGGGCCCGCCTACAGCCCGCACGCCCTCCTGCCCCTTGACGGCTTCGTCGGGGCCCTCCTGCACGACTTCGCGGCCAACGGCCTGCGGATCGGCCAGCTCCACGCCGAGTACGGCGTCGCCCAGCTCGAACTCTCCCTCGCCGCCACCGATCCGGTGTCCGCCGCCGATGATCAGCTCCTGGCCCGGCAGACCATCCACGCCGCCGCGCGGGTGCACGGTCTTGCCGTCAGCTTTGCCCCGGTGATCAGCCTCGACGCGGCCGGCAACGGCTGGCACCTGCACACCTCCGTGCACCGCCAGGGCCGGAACCTTCTCGAAACCGGCGAAACCGGGCAGCCCGGAGGCGACGGCGCCGGCTACCTCGCCGGCCTGCTGCGCGATCTGCCCGCCCTGACCGCGATCACCGCCCCGAGCGTCCCCTCGACGCTGCGGCTGCGGCCCGGCTACTTCGCGGGCGCGTACGCCTTCTGGGGCGTCGAGAACCGCGAAGCTCCTCTGCGGTACGTCCCGGGCTCGGCCCTGCTGGGCGCCGGCCACGCGAACGTCGAGCTCAAGACCTCCGACGCCTCGGCCAATCCGTACCTCGCGCTGGCCGCCGTGCTCGCCGCCGGGATGGCCGGCATCGAGGACGCTCCCGCGCTGCCCGCGCCGATCGGCGAGGACCCAGGCGGCTGGACCGACGCCGAACGCGAGGCGCGCGGGGTGCGCCCGCTGCCGGCGAACCCCGCCGAACAGGACGCCGCGCTCGTGGCGTCGCCGCGGATCGGGCGCGTGCTCGGGGACGAGCTGCTGGGCGCCTTTCGCGCCGTCCGGGCCTCCGACGCCGCCTGGGCGGCCGACCGCACCGCCGACGAGATCGTCGCCGCGCACCTTTGGCGCTACTGAGAACCCTATGCTGGTCGAGACGGCCGGCGGCGGAACAAGGTCTGAGGGGACCGATGACTTCGGGGATCGACGGCGGACAGCTCGACCTGTCCGGGGTGCGGTGGCTGCCGGGCGGGGCCCGGCTGGCCGCGGTCGCCCAGGCGGAACTGCCCCAGAAGGACGGCCTGGCCGCGGCGTTCTGCGGGCTCGCCGCGCTGCGGGCGGCCGGGCTCGACGTACCCGACCAGGACGCCGTCGCGGCGGCCGCGGGCACGATCCTGGGGCCCGCCGTGCACCCGCCGGGCGAGCCGGGACGCCGCGATTTCCGCCGGTCGCTGCCGGTCGTGGCCGATCCGGCGGCCGCGGGCACCCGGGTTTCCGGGCTCGCGGCGGCCGTCGAGTCGCTGTCGCGGGGTGCCCTCGCCGCGGTGCCGGTGACGGGGGAGTGGACCACCGCGGCGCTGTTCGACCTGCTCGTCGGGCTGTGGGACGTCCCGCGCGTCGCCGTGCTCGCCCGGGTCGACGGCGCCGAGCTGGGCGCGCACGACACCCCGGAACGCGCGCTGCTCGACTACCTCGACACCGGCGTCCCACCACTGTGGACTTCCCGCTGGCGGCCGCCCGGCGGGCATTTGGTGCTCTTGGCGGGCATCCGCATTGGCGCCGAGGGCACCCTGCTGTCCGTTGTGGACACTTACCCGTCGCTCGGCGACGAAGGCCGCCACGACCAGCCGGTCGAATGGGTGACGGCGGCGCTGCGCGGCCTCGGCGTGCTGGTGGTGGTCGACGCCGGCCAGGCCGCCGTGGTGCGGGCGGCGGCCGGCGCCGCCGGGCTCACTCCGTCCTTTGGGGACTGACCGCGAACCGGGAGTGGCGGCGGCCGTAGGCGAAGTAGATCACCAGGCCGATCACCAGCCACGCGGCGAACCGGATCCACGTCAGCACGTTCAGGTTCAGCATCAGGTACAGGCACGCCAGCGCGGCGACGACCGGGACCACCGGCGAGAACGGCACCCGGAACGGCCGGTCGAGGTCCGGACGGCGGCGGCGCAGCACCGGGACCGCCACCGCCACGATGATCATCGCCGACAGCGCGCCGATGCTCACCATGTCGGCCAGCTCGGAGATCGGGATGAACGCCGCCAGCACGGCGATCAGGGCGGCGCCGCCGATGGTCATCCGGTGCGGGGTGCCCCACTTCGGGTGCGCGGTGCCGAGCGCCTTGGGCAGCAGGCCGTCGCGGCCCATCGCGAAGCCGATCCGGCCGATCGTGACCAGCTCGACCATCATCACCGACGTCAGCCCGGTGACCGCGCCGAGGGAGATCAGCGCGCCCACCCAGTGCTGGCCGACCCGGTCGAACGCGTCCGCCAGCGGCGCGCCGGTGTCGATGTCGGTGAACGGGATCATGCCGGTCAGCACGATCGAGACGCCGATGTAGAGCAGCGCGCACACGCCCAGCGCGCCGAGGATGCCGACGCGCAGGTCCTTGCGCGGGTTCAGCGTCTCCTCGCCGAGGTTCGCGAGCGCTTCGAAGCCGGTGTAGGCGAAGAAGACCACCGCGGCCGCGGTGATCATGCCGGCGATGCCGTAGACCGACTGCTCCAGGCCGAGCGCGGCCTGGACGATCGGCTGCTCGAGCACCGTCGTCCCCGCCGCCGGGGCCTGCGCCGGCGGGATGAACGGCGTCAGGTTCGCGCCCTTGACGAAGAACAGGCCGACCGCGAGCACCAGCACGCAGACCGCGACCTTCACGCACACCAGCAGGTTGGTCAGCCAGGCCGACTCCTTGATCCCCAGCACGGCGACCACGGTCAGCACGGCGATGATCAGCACCGCGCCGATGTTGACCTTCGCGTCTTCGCCGAACCACTCCGGCGACAGCCCGAGCAGGTTGGCCAGGTAGCCCGACCAGCCGCGCGAAACCACCGCCGCGCCGAGCGCGAACTCCAGCAGCAGGTCCCAGCCGATGATCCAGGCGAACACCTCGCCGAGGGTGGCGAAGGCGTAGGTGTAAGCGCTTCCCGCCGTCGGGACGCTGGAGGCGAGCTCGGCGTAGCACAGCGCCGCGAGCCCGGCGACGACCGCGCCGAGCACGAACGACAGGGTCACGGCCGGCCCGGCGTGGGTCTTCGCCTCGACCCCCGCCAGGGTGAAGATGCCGGTGCCGATGATGATCCCGACGCCGAACCCGACCAGGTCACGGCCGCGCAGCCGCCGTTTGAGTTCCCCGGACTCCTGGCGGTCCAGGACCTCGTCCACGTTCAACGTTCTCCGCTCACCCATGAGGAGAAAGTTAGAAGGTCACGGGTCCTTCCGCAGATCGGCCGGGCTCAGGCCGGTCTCCTGGGCGAGGATCGCGGCCTGCACCCGCGAGCGCAGGCCGAGCTTGGCCAGCACGCGCGAGACGTGCGTCTTCACCGTCGCGTCGCCGATGTACAGGCGGGCGCCGATCTGGGCGTTGGACAGCCCCTCGCCCAGGCAGCCGAGCACCTCGCGCTCGCGGTCGGTCAGGTCCGCGACGCCGCGCGGCAGGGGTGCCGGGGCCGCCGCCGCGGCGAACGCGGTGATGAGCCGGCGCGTGACCTGCGGGGCGAGCACGCCGTCGCCGGCCGCGACGAGCTTCACGGCTTCGACCAGCCGGGGCGCTTCGACCGATTTGAGCAGGAATCCGGCGGCTCCGGCCCGCAGCGCGCCGTGCACGTACTCGTCGAGGTCGAACGTGGTCAGCACGAGGACCTGCGTGAGCCCCGCGGCCACCAGTTCCCGGGTGGCGGCGATGCCGTCGGTGCCCGGCATCCGGACGTCCATCAGGGTGACGTCCGGCCGCAGCGCCCGCGCCTGCCGGACGGCGGTGGCGCCGTCGGCGGCCTCACCGGCGACCTCGATGCCCTCGGCGTTGCCGAGGATGGTGGTGAGGCCGAACCGGACGGCGCTGTGGTCGTCGGCGACCAGCACGCGGATGGTCATCGGGCGAGGGGGAGTTCGGCGCGGACGAGCCAGCCGTCGCCGGCCGGGCCCGCGGTGAGCTCGCCGCCCACCGCGCCGGCGCGTTCGCGCATGTTCAGCAGGCCCGTCCCGTCGCCGGCCGCGGGGAGCGGGCGGCGGACGTCGTTGCGGACCTCCACCGCCAGCACGTCGCCGAGGCGGTGGACGGCGACGTCCACCCGCCCGCCCGGTGCGTGCTTCACGGCGTTGGTCAGCGCCTCCTGCGCGATCCGGTACGCCGTCAGGTCGACCGCCGCCGGCAGCGGCCGCCGGGAATCCACAGTGGACTCGACGTGCACCTCCAGGCCGCTGGCCCTCGCCGACTCCACCAGCTTGGCCAGGTCCGCCAGCCGGGCGGGCGCGGTCGTCTCCGCGGCCGCGCCCTCGGCCTTGAGCAGCCCGATCATCGCGCGCATCTCCTCCAGGGCGCTGACACTGTTCTCCCGCACCGACTCCAGCACCGCCTTCGCCAGCTTCGGGTCCGGCAGCGACAGCGCCGCCTCCGACTGGATCGCGATGGCCGAGAGGTGCCCGGCGATCACGTCGTGCAGGTCGCGGGCCATCCGCCCGCGCTCGGCGGCCACCGCCGCCCGCCGGTCCAGTTCCGCGATCTTCGCCAGCTGACCGGCGTTGGCCCGCTCGGTCTCGGCGACGTCACGCTGCTGGCGCACGTTGGCCGCCCACCACACCGGCGTGATGACGAACGGCAGGACGCCGACCGCCGCCGGCACCGCCGTCCGCCACTCCCGCGCGAGGACGAGCACCGCGGCGAGCACGCCCACCACCGAGAACGCGGCGAGGCCGATCATCACCCGGCTGGTGCGGCGGGAGCCGTACAGCGTCGCCGCGTACAGGAAGTCGGTGTAGACGATCAGCACCGGCAGCGACGGCCCGAGCGCGATGTCCGCCGCGAGCACCGCCGTGGCGAGGAGCAGCGCGAGGGGCACCCGGCGGCGGAGCAGCTCGAGCCCGCACAGCGCGGTCAGCTCCAGCAGCCGCACCCCCAGCGGGGCGTGGTCGTACGCCGTCACGAGCCGGTGGACGCCGGTCGCGTAGACGAGGAACCCGATCAGCCAGGTGGCCAGCGCGATCAGGCCGTCCTGCTGCCACACCGGGAGCGAGCGCAGGCGGGGGAGGGGCACCCGGTCATCCCAGCACACCGCGCGCCGGGCCCGCGTCCGACGAAGTGATGACGCCCGGTCCTCCCGATCGCCGACGCGGCCGGGCGCACCGGCGCGGGAGTGTGGCGGGGTGGCAGAGATCGGGGAGTTCTTCGCGGAGAACCCGATGGCGGCCGTCATCGCGGCGGGCGAGCTCGGGTTCTGGGTGGTCATCGCGGCCGGGCTGGCGGTGCGGTACGTGCTGCGCGCGCGGCGCGCGTCGGCGGTGCTGCTGGCCATGGTGCCGCTGATCGACGTCGTGGTGCTGGTGGCGACCGCGCTCGACCTGTCCGCCGGTGGCGAGCCCGGGTTCACGCACGGCCTCGCGGCGGTCTACCTCGGCTTCAGCGTGGTGTTCGGGCCGGGCCTCGTCCGGTGGGCGGACGGCTGGTTCGCGCACCGGTTCGCCCGCGCGCCCCGGCCGTCGAAGCCGCGGGGGAAGGAGAAGCTGCGCCACGAGTGGCGCGAGTGGGGCAAGTGCCTGCTGGCCTGCGGGCTCGCCGCGGTGGCCCTGCTGGCGGTGATCTTCGCGATCGGCGAGCCGGAGCGGGTCGCGCCGCTGTGGGGGTGGTTCCCGCGGCTGGGCACGGTGACGGTGATCTGGCTGTTCGCCGGCCCGGTGTGGGAGGAGCTGGCCGGCACGAAGGAGCGGGGAGGACGCCGCAGCGCGGGGTGATGTCGGCCGCGCGGATGGCGGGAACGGCCGGGCACCGGAATGCTGGTGCCGTGCCCGAACAGATCCCCGCCCTGCACGAGCTCGCCGACCACTACGGCGTCGCCACCCGGTACCAGAACGCCGACCGGGTCTGGGTCGACGTGGCCGACGACGTCGTGGTCGCCGTTCTCGGCCAGTTCGGCGTCGATGCGACCAGCGACCAGGCCATCGCCGCCGCACTGAGCGCCGCGCGCGAAGCGCCGGCCGCGCTGCCGCCGACCGTCGTGGTGCGGGAGGGCACCGGCCGCACGCTCGGCGTCGACGCCGAGGTCGTCCTCGAAGACGGGACGCGGCGGCGCGCCGACGGGGAGCTGCCCGCCGACCTGCCGCTCGGGTGGCACCGGATCGTCACCGCCGACCAGGACGTCGTGCTCGCCGTCGTCCCCGCGAAGCTGCCGCGGGTGCGGCCGGCCTGGGGGTGGATGCTGCAGCTCTACGCGCTGCACTCGGCCGGCTCCTGGGGCATCGGCGACTACGCCGACCTCGCCACCTTCGCCGCCCGGTCGGCCACCGAGCTCGACGCCGGCGTGCTGCTGGTGAACCCCGTCCAGGCCATCAGCCCCGCGCACCCGGTCGAGCGGTCGCCGTACTCGCCCGCGAGCCGCCGGTTCGCCAACCCCGTCTACCTGCGCGTCACCGCCACCGAGACGTTCGAGCAGGCCGACGCCGCCACCCGGGCGGCCGTCGAGTCGCTCGCCCCGGACCGCGAAGGCGAGCTGGTCGACTACGACGCCGTCTGGACCGCCAAGCGCGCCGCCCTCGAGCTGCTGTGGCCGCACCGCGTCGAAGCCGTCCCCGAAGACGGTGACCTGGCCGATTTCGCCCTCTACTGCGCCCTCGCCGAGCGGCACGGCGGCGACTGGCGGGACTGGCCGGAAGACCTGCGCGACCCCGCCGGGCCGGCCACCGCGCAGGCGCGTGCGGAACTGCAGGAGCGCGTCGCCTTCCACTCGTGGCTCCAGCACCTGTGCCGGGTGCAGCTGGAAACCGCGCGCACGGCCGCCCGCGAGGCCGGGATGACCGTCGGGATCGTGCACGACCTGCCGGTCGGGGTGCACCCCGGCGGGGCGGACACCTGGGCGCTCAAGGACGTCTTCGCCGCCGACGTGCGGGTGGGCGCGCCGCCGGACGCCTTCAACCAGCAGGGCCAGGACTGGAACCTGCCGCCGTGGCGGCCGGACAAGCTGGCCGAAGCCGGGTACGCGCCACTGCGGGACGTCATCCGCGGCGTCCTGCGCTTCGCCGACGGCATCCGCGTCGACCACATCGCCGGCCTGTGGCGGCTGTGGTGGATCCCGCCGGGCGAGCCCGCGCACCGCGGCACGTACGTCCACTACGACGCCGAAGCGATGGTCGGCGTGCTCGCCCTCGAGGCGCACCGGGCCGGCGCCGTCGTCGTGGGGGAGGACCTCGGCACCGTCGAGGAGATCGTCACCGAAACCTTGCACGAACGGGGGATGCTGACCTCGGCCGTGCTGTGGTTCGAACGTGACTGGGACGCCCCCGGCCAGCCGTTCACGCCGCCGGAGAGCTGGGACCCCGACGCCATGGCCAGCATCTCCACCCACGACCTGCCGACCGTCGAAGGCTGGCTGAAGGGCGAGCACGTCCGGGTCCGGGCCGAGCTCGGGCTGCTCGACCGCGGGGTGGCCGCGGAGGAGGAAGCGGCCGCCGGGGAGCGCACGGCGCTGTTCGAACTCGTTGCGCGGGAAGGGATCGCGGACGACGACCCGGTCGTCGCGCTGCACACCCTGCTCGCCAGGGCCGCGTCACGGCTGGTGCTGACCTCGCCGGCCGACGTGGCGGGCCAGGTGCGGCAGCCGAATCTGCCCGGAACGGTCGACCAGTACCCTAACTGGCGGATTCGCCTGCCCGTCAGCGTGGACGGCTTCTTCACCGCGAAGGGGGTCCGCGCCGCGGTCGCACCGCTGGCGGCGGCCCGGCCGCTGTCCCGGTAACGACCATCCCGTGGCACGCGACCCCCGGGTGACACGCGGACGCCACCGGCACGACCCAAGCTCGAGGAGAACCCTGTGCGGCCCTGGCCCGGAACGCCCTACCCGCTCGGCGCCACCTACGACGGAGTGGGGACGAACTTCGCCCTGTTCTCCGAGGTGGCCGAGCGCGTCGAACTGTGCCTGTTCGACGCCGAGGGCAAGGAGGAGCGGTACGCGCTCGAAGAGGTGGACGGCTTCGTCCACCACGGCTACCTGCTGAACGTCGGCCCGGGACAACGCTACGGGTTCCGCGTGCACGGCCCGTACGACCCGAAGCGCGGGCTGCGCTGCAACCCGAACAAGCTGCTCATCGACCCGTACGCGAAGGCCGTCTCGCACGGCGTGAAGTGGGACGAGTCCCTGTTCGGCTACAAGTTCGACAACCCGGCCGAGCGCAACGACGACGACTCCGCGGGCCACGTGCCGTATTCGCTGGTGGCGAACCCGTTCTTCGACTGGGGCAACGACCGCCAGCCGAAGCGGCCGTACAACGAGACGGTCATCTACGAAGCCCACGTCAAGGGCATGACCGTGCATCACCCGTTCGTGCCCGAGGCGCTGCGGGGCACCTACGCCGGGCTCGCGCACCCCGCCGTCGTCGAGCACCTGCAGAAGCTCGGGGTGACGGCGGTGGAGCTGCTGCCCGTGCACCAGTTCGTCACCGACCACGGCCTCGCCGAAAAGGGCCTGACGAACTACTGGGGCTACAACACGATCGGGTACTTCGCGCCGCACGACGCCTACGCGGCGATGCCCGGCGAGGGCGGCCAGGTCCAGGAGTTCAAGGGCATGGTCAAGGCCCTCCACGAAGCGGGGATGGAAGTGATCCTCGACGTGGTTTACAACCACACCGCCGAGGGCAACCACCTCGGGCCGACCCTGTCGATGCGCGGCATCGACAACGAGGCCTACTACCGCCTGGTCGAGGGGGAGCCCGAGTACTACATGGACTACACCGGCACCGGGAACTCGCTCAACGTGCGCAACCCGCACACCCTGCAGCTGATCATGGATTCGCTGCGCTACTGGGTGACGGAGATGCACGTCGACGGCTTCCGGTTCGACCTCGCCTCGGCGCTGGCGCGCGAGTTCTACGACGTCGACCGGCTGTCGACGTTCTTCGACCTCGTCCAGCAGGACCCGATCGTCAGCCAGGTGAAGCTGATCGCCGAGCCGTGGGACGTCGGTCCCGGTGGCTACCAGGTCGGCAACTTCCCGCCGCTGTGGACGGAGTGGAACGGGCAGTTCCGCGACACCGTCCGCGACTTCTGGCGCGGCGAGCCCTCGACGCTGGGGGAGTTCGCGAGCCGGATCACCGGCTCGTCGGACCTCTACCAGGACGACGGCCGCCGCCCGTTCGCGTCGATCAACTTCGTCACCGCGCACGACGGCTTCACGCTGCGGGACCTGGTGTCCTACAACGAAAAGCACAACGAAGCCAACGGCGAGGACGGCCGTGACGGCGCCGACGACAACCGGTCGTGGAACTGCGGGGTCGAGGGCGAGACCGACGACCCGCAGGTCAACGAGCTGCGCGTGCGGCAGCAGCGGAACATGCTGGCCACCCTGATGCTGTCACAGGGCGTGCCGATGATCCTGCACGGCGACGAGTTCGGCCGCACCCAGCAGGGCAACAACAACGTCTACTGCCAGGACTCCGAACTGTCCTGGATGGACTGGGAGCTGGCCAAGCAGAACGCGGACCTGGTCAAGTTCACCGCCGGGCTGGGCGCGTTCCGGCGCCGGCACCCGGTGTTCCGCCGCCGCCGCTTCTTCCAGGGCGGCCCGGTCGGCAAGGGCGAAAAGCTCGGCGACATCGCCTGGTTCACCCCGGCCGGCGAGGAGATGACCGAGCAGAACTGGGACGACGGCTTCGGCAAGGCGGTCGTCGTCTTCCTCAACGGCAAGGCGATCCCCGACCTCGACCCGCGCGGGATGCACGTCGAGGACAACTCGTTCCTGCTCGCCTTCAACGCCCACTACGAGGACATCGACACCACGCTCCCGGGCAACGGCTACGGGGAGAGCTGGACCGTCGTGGTCGACACCGCGACCGGGGAGGTCGAACCCGCCGACGCCAAGCCGATCGAAGGCGGCGGCAGGCTCACCCTCCCCGCCCGGTCCCTGATCGTGCTGCAACGGACGGAGACGGAAGCCGAATGACGGTGCCGGAGTCGACCTACCGGGTACAGCTGCGCCCGGAGTTCACCTTCGCCGACGCGGCCGGCATCGCCGGCTACCTGCGCGACCTCGGCATCGGGGCGCTGTACGCGTCGCCGGTGCTGGACGCGGCCCCCGGCTCGACGCACGGCTACGACGTCGTCGACCCGACGCGCGCGCGGCCCGCGCTCGGCGGCGAGGCGGCCCGGCAGGAGCTGTCGGCGCTGCTGAAGGAGCTCGGGCTGGGCCTGGTGGTCGACATCGTGCCGAACCACATGTCGGTCGAGGTGCCGAAGGCGAACCGCTGGTGGTGGGACGTCCTGAAGCACGGCCGAGACTCGGAGTACGCGTCCTTCTTCGACATCGACTGGGACCGCGGCCCGATCCTCCTGCCCGTGCTCGGCGACGACGACGCCGTCGCCGAGCTGACCGTCGAAGGCGACGAGCTGGTCTACTACGACCACCGCTTCCCGCTCGCCCCCGGCACGGGAACCGGGACGCCGCAGGAGGTCCACGAGCGCCAGCACTACCGCCTGATCGGCTGGCGCCGCGGCAACGCCGAGCTGACCTACCGCCGGTTCTTCGACATCACGAACCTGGCCGCGGTCCGCGTCGAAGACCCGACGGTGTTCGCCGCGACGCACGGCGAGGTGCTGCGCTGGGTCGCCGACGGCGACGTCACCGGCCTCCGCGTCGACCACCCCGACGGCCTCGCCGACCCGGGCGGCTACTTCCGGCGGCTGCGGGAGAACGCGCCGGACGCGTGGATCGTGGCGGAGAAGATCCTGCACCCCGGCGAGCCGCTGCCGCAGTCCTGGCCGGTCGACGGCACCACCGGCTACGACGCCCTGCGCGAGATCGCCGGCGTCTTCATCGACCCGGCGGGCGAGCCCGACTTCACCGCGCTGGCGAACGAACTGGGCGTGAAGACCGGCTACCACCGCGTCGAGGCCGAGGCCCGGCGCCTGGTCACCGACCGCATCCTGGTCGCCGAGGTCCGGCGGATCGCCGCGCAGCTGCGGTACGCCGACCCGGAACAGGCCCGGCAGGCGGTGGCCGAGACCATGATCGCCTTCCCCGTCTACCGCTCCTACCTCCCCGAAGGCGCGGACCACTGGGCGGCGGCGATCGACGGTGCCCGCCACGCCCGCCCCGATCTCACCGAGACGCTGGCGATCCTCGACGCCACCGTGCGCAAGAACCCGGAAAGCGAGCTGGCCACCCGCCTGCAGCAGACCTCCGGCATGGTCGTGGCCAAGGGCACCGAGGACACGACGTTCTACCGCTACACGCGCTTCGCCGCGCTGAACGAGGTCGGCGGCAACCCGGACCGCTTCGGCCTCGGCGTCGAGGAGTTCCATCGGCTGGCCGCCGAGCGCGAGGCGGGCTACCCGGCGGCGATGACGACGCTGACCACGCACGACACCAAACGCTCGGAGGACACGCGCGCCCGGATGGCCGTGCTGGCCGAGGTGCCCGGCGAGTTCGCCCGAGCCGTCCGGCGGTGGACCGAGCGGCGGGGGATCGACGAGCCGTCGCTGAACCTGCTGGCCTGGCAGACACTGGTGTCGACCTGGCCGATCGAGCCCGCCCGGCTGCGGGACTACCTCGACAAGGCGGCCAAGGAGGCCAAGCTCCGGACCAGCTGGACCGACCACGACGAGGCGTTCGAAGCCGACGTCGCCGCTTGGCCCGAAGACGTCATGAACGACGCCGAGCTGGCCGGGGACGTCGACGGGTTCGTCCGGCGCATCGAGGGACCCGGCTACGTGAACTCGCTCGGGCAGAAGCTCGTCCAGCTGACCGCGCCCGGCGTCCCGGACGTCTACCAGGGCACCGAGCTGTGGGACTTCTCCCTGGTCGACCCGGACAACCGCCGCCCGGTCGACTACGTCGCCCGCCGCGAGATCCTGGACCGGGTCCTCGACGGGGAGCAGCCGGAGATCGACGCGTCCGGCGCGGCGAAGCTGCTGGTCGTGCACAACGCGCTGCGGCTGCGCCGCGAACACCCGGCGCTGTTCCGCGGCTACCGGCCCCTGCGCGCCGAGGGTGCCGCGAGCAAGCACGTGCTGGCCTACACGCGCAGCCCCGATCTCGCCGTCGCGGTGACCCGGCTCCCGGTCGGGCTGGAAGCCGACGGCGGCTGGCGCGACACGGTCCTGCCGCTGCCGCCCGGCGTCTGGACCGACGTCCTGACCGGCCGGGAGGTCACCGGCGAGCTGGCCACCCTGTTCGACCCCTATCCCGTCGCGTTGCTGGTGCGAGGAGACGCATGAAGTTCAGCGTGTGGGCCCCGGCGGCCCGCCGGGTCCGGGTGAGCGTCGACGCGGGCGTGCACGAAATGACCGAGGGCGACGGCGGCTGGTGGCACGCCGACGCCGAGGGCGTCAACTACGCCTTCCTCCTCGACGACGACGAGAAACCGCTGCCCGACCCGCGGTCGCGGTGGCAGCCGCACGGCGTCCACGCGGAGTCGCGCGTGTACGACCACGGCGAGTTCGCCTGGACCGACGACGCCTGGCACGGCCGCCAGCTGCCCGGCGCCGTCCTCTACGAGCTCCACGTCGGCACGTTCACCGAGGGCGGCACCTTCGACGCGGCCATCGACCGGCTCGACCACCTCGTCGACCTCGGCATCACGCACGTCGAGCTGCTGCCGGTCAACGCCTTCGACGGCACCGCGGGCTGGGGTTACGACGGCGTCCTCTGGGGCGCGGTCCACGAACCCTACGGCGGCCCGGACGGGCTCAAGCGGTTCGTCGACGCGGCCCACGCGCGCGGCCTGGCCGTCGTGCTCGACGTCGTCTACAACCACCTCGGGCCCTCGGGTGCCTACCTCGACAAGTTCGGGCCGTACTTCGCCGGGCAGAACGACTGGGGGCCCGGCCTCAACCTCGACGGCGCCGGCTCCGACGAGGTCCGCCGGTACGTGGCCGACAACGCGCTGAGCTGGTTCCGGGACTTCCACATCGACGCGCTGCGCCTGGACGCCGTGCACGCCCTGCTCGACCGGCGCGCGGTCCACCTGCTCGAGCAGCTCGCCACCGAGGTCGACGCGCTGTCCGCGGCGCTCAACCGGCCGCTGACCCTGATCGCCGAGTCCGACCTCAACGACCCGCGGCTGGTCACGCCCCGCGAGCGCGGCGGCCTGGGCCTGCACGCGCAGTGGTCGGACGACTTCCACCACGCCCTGCACGTCAAGCTCACCGGCGAGACGAGCGGGTACTACGCGGACTTCGCCGCGCCGGACGCCCTCGAGCGGGTCCTGCGCGAGGCGTTCTTCCACGCGGGTACCTGGTCGTCCTTCCGGGAGCGGACCCACGGCCGCCCGGTCGACACGCGGACCGTGCCCGGCCACCGCTTCCTCGCGTACCTGCAGAACCACGACCAGATCGGCAACCGCGCGACCGGCGACCGGCTCTCGGCGACGGTCTCGCACGACCGGCTGGCCTGCGGCGCGGCCATCCTGTTCTGCTCGCCGTACACGCCGATGGTGTTCATGGGGGAGGAGTGGGCGGCGAGCACGCCGTGGCAGTTCTTCGCGTCCTTCCCGGACCCGGAGCTGGCCGAGGCCGTCCGCACCGGCCGCCGTCGCGAGTTCTCCCGGCACGGCTGGGGCGAGTCGGACGTGCCGGACCCGATGGACCCGGCCACCGTGGAGCGTTCCCGGCTCGACTGGGCCGAGGTGGAGCAGCCCGGTCACCGGGAGGTGCTGGAGCTGTACCGCGCGTTGATCCGGCTGCGCCGCCAACGGCCCGAGCTGGCCGACCCGTGGCTGCCGGACCTGCGTGTCGACGCCGCGCCGGACGGGTCGTGGGTCGTGGTGCACCGTGGCACGCTGCGGCTGGCCGTCAACTTCGGCCCCGGCCCGGTGACCCTGCCGCTGGGGGCGACGAACGCGCTGCTCACGTGGGGTGCGGCGACCGTGGACGGGGGTGCCGCGCACCTGCCGCCGGACACCTTCGTGCTGGCCGGAACGCCGGTTTCCGCCGGGTAACTCCTCGGTAATGGCGCGCAGGAACCACCACCGATCTGGGACGATTCAGGAATGGCCACACGACCCTCCGCCGATCACGTCCTCGCCGGCCGCCCCTTCCCGCTCGGCGCCCACCCCGAGGCCGGCGGGGTGCGGTTCGCGATCACGTCCGCCGTGGCGGACGCGGTCGACCTGTGCCTGATCGACGCCGACGGGTCGGAACGCCGGATCGCGCTGACCGAGCGCACGTTCGGCGTGTGGCACGGGCTGGTGCCCGGGGTGACGCCGGGGCAGCGGTACGGCTACCGGATCCACGGCCCGTACGACCCGGCCCGCGGCCTGCGGTGCAACCCGCACAAGCTGCTGGTCGACCCGTACGCCCGGCAGATCACCGGCGGGCTCACCGACCTGGCCGCGGCCCAGGGCTTCACCGGCGACCCCGAGCGCGGCCCGATGTCCACTGTGGACTCCCTGGGCAGCGTGCCGCTGTCGGTGGTCACCTCGCCCGGCGGGCCGGACACCGGGATCAAGCCGGAGGTGCCCTTCGAGGAGGCGGTGGTCTACGAGCTGCACGTCAAGGGCTTCACCCGGCAGCACCCGTTCATCCCGGAGGCCCTGCGCGGCACCTACCTCGGCCTGGCCCACCCGGTGGCGATCGAGTACCTGACCCGTCTCGGGGTCACCTCGGTCGAGCTGCTGCCGGTGCACGCGTTCCTCGACGAGCCGTCGCTGATCCGGGCCGGGCGGCACAACTACTGGGGCTACTCGCCGCTCGGCTTCTTCGCCCCGCACGCCGCCTACGCCAGCGAGCCCGGCCACGAGGTCGAGGAGTTCCGGCTGATGGTGGCCGCCCTGCACGCGGCCGGCATCGAGGTGATCCTCGACGTCGTGTTCAACCACACCTGCGAGGGCGGGCCGGACGGGCCGACGCTGAGCTTCCGCGGGCTGAACGCGCCGGTGTACTACCTGCACACCGAGCGCGGGCACATGGCCGACATCACCGGCTGCGGCAACACCCTGGAGGCCGGCTCGCCGACCGTGGTCCGGCTGGTCACCGACTCGCTGCGGTACTGGACGCAGGAGATGGGTGTCGACGGCTTCCGGTTCGACCTGGCCAGCACGCTCGGGCGGCCGCGTGGCGGCGCGTTCGACCCGGCCTCGACGCTGCTCACCGCGATCACCACCGACCCGGTGCTCTCGCGGTGCAAGCTGATCGCCGAGCCGTGGGACGCGACCGGCGAGGGCTACCGCGTCGGCGGCTTCGGCGCCCAGTGGGCGGAGTGGAACGGCCGTTACCGCGACACCGTGCGTGACTTCTGGCGCGGCGCGACCGGCGTCCGCGACCTCGCCTACCGGCTGTCCGGTTCGTCGGACCTCTACGACCACAACCTGCGCCGGCCGTGGCAGTCGATCAACTTCGTCACCGCGCACGACGGCTTCACGCTGCGGGACCTGGTGTCCTACAACGAAAAGCACAACGAGGGCAACGGCGAGGACAACCGCGACGGCACCAACGACAACCGCTCGTGGAACCACGGCGCCGAAGGCGGCACGGCCGACCCGGCGATCCGGGCCCTGCGCGCCCGGCAGGCCCGGAACCTGTTCGCGACGCTGCTGCTGTCGACCGGCACCCCGATGCTCACCGCGGGTGACGAGTTCTGGCGGACCCAGGGCGGCAACAACAACGCCTACTGCCTCGACGACGAGACGTCGTGGTTCGACTGGACCCCGGACGACCCCGAGGCCGAGGCCATGCTCGCGTTCGCCCGCCGGGTGGTGCGGCTGCGCGCGAACAGCCCGGCGCTGCGGCAGCCGGAGTTCTTCGAAGGCCGGACCACCCCGACCGGCAAGCCCGACCTGGTCTGGTTCCGCCCGGACGGCGACGAGTTCGGCGAGACCGACTGGTTCGAGGACCGGCACACGCTCGGCATGTGGATCGACGGCTCGAACAGCCAGGCCCGCAACCGCGACGGCGAGCTGGTGTCCGACCACTCGTGGCTGCTGTGGCTGCACGCCGGCGACGCCCCGGCCGAGGTGATCCTCCCGGGCCGCGAGTACGGCGAGACGTTCAAGCCGACGCTGGACACGAGCACCGCCGACGGCAGCCCGGCCAACCCGGGTGTCTTGGAGGCCAAGAGCCGCGTGACCCTCCAGTCCCGCTCCCTGCTCCTGCTGCGCGCCCCCCGCCTGGCCGCCGAACCCCAGCCCGAACCCTACTGACCCGTACCCCGACGGTCGGCCCGCGTACCCAGGGAGCCGGACCGCGTACCTGGAGGGTCGGCTCACCAACCGACCCTCCAGGTACGCAAGCCGACCGTCCAGGTACGCCGGCCGACCGTCCGGGTGCGCGAATCGTCCATTCGGGTACGGGTGTTGGCCGTTCGGGTTCGCGTGTCGTTCGCGCGCCGGCTTAACCTGCCGGACATCCGCTGGAAATTCGTTGCGGCGAAAGCGTTTCAGCAGGCGCGCACTGGGTACAAGCCTTAAGAACCCTGCCTCGTGGGCGCTTGATCGAGTCAGGCAGACTGTCGCCGTCTGCGTCCAACCGACATATCGAAGGGCGTTGCCCATGACCGGCCGGCTCGGCATCGACGACGTCTCCCCCAGCGTGAGCTGTGGCCGTTATCCGGCCAAAGCCGTTGTGGGGGAACACATCCCGGTCTTCGCGACCGTCTGGCGCGAGGGTCACGACGCCGTCGCGGCCACCGTCGCGTGGCGCGGTCCGGAAGACCGGCTGACCCGTCAGACGCGGATGGCGCCGCGCGGTCCCGACCACCCGGACGAGTTCGCCGCGGTGATCGCCCCGGACACCACCGGGCTGTGGACGTTCCGGATCGACGCGTGGAGCGACCCGTGGGCGACGTGGGAGCACGCCGTCGAGGTGAAGGTCGCCGCCGGGCAGGGACCCGAAGACCTCGCGAACGACCTCGAAAACGGCGCCCGGCTGATCGAGCGCGTCTCCCGCCGTCCCGACCGCCGGGGTGAGAAAGCGCTCTTGACCGGCGCGGTGAAGGCCCTGCGCGACGAAGAGCGCAGCCTCGCCGAGCGCGTCGGGCCCGCGCTCTCGCCCGAGGTCCGCCAGGTCATGCACGAGTTCCCGGTGCGGGAGCTGATCACCAAGGGCAAGCCGCTCAAGATCTGGGTCGACCGCCGCCGCGCCGCGTACGGCTCCTGGTACGAGCTGTTCCCCCGCTCGACCGGCGGTCTCGACGCCGAGGGCCAGCCGGTGCACGGCACCTTCGCCACCGCCGCGACCGCGCTGGACCGCGTCGCGAAAATGGGCTTCGACGTCGTCTACCTCCCGCCCATTCACCCGATCGGGCGAGTGAACCGCAAGGGGCCGAACAACACCCTCGACGCCAAGCCGGAGGACGTCGGCTCGCCGTGGGCGATCGGCGCCGACGAGGGCGGTCACGACGCCATCCACCCCGAGCTGGGCACCTTCGAGGACTTCGACGCCTTCGTGGGTCGCGCGGAGGAACTCGGCATGGAGGTCGCGCTCGACTTCGCGCTGCAGGCCGCGCCCGACCACCCGTGGGTCCTCAAGCACCCCGAGTTCTTCACCACCCGCCCGGACGGCTCGATCGCCTACGCGGAGAACCCGCCGAAGAAGTACCAGGACATCTACCCGATCAACTTCGACAACGACCCCAAGGCCGTCTACGAAGAGATGCTGCGGGTGATCACCGTCTGGATCGACCACGGGGTGAAGATCTTCCGGGTCGACAACCCGCACACCAAGCCGCCGGACTTCTGGGCCTGGCTGATCCAGTCGGTCAAGGACGCCCACCCGGACGTGCTGTTCCTGGCCGAGGCGTTCACCCGCCCGGCGCGCCTGTGGGGCCTGGCCCGGCTCGGCTTCACCCAGAGCTACACGTACTTCACCTGGCGCACCGGCAAGCAGGAGCTGATCGACTTCGCCATCGACCTGCGGGAACACTGGAACGAGGGCCGGCCGAACCTGTTCGTCAACACCCCGGACATCCTCCACGAGTCGCTGCAGCGCGGCGGCCCTGGCATGTTCGCGCTGCGGGCGGCGCTCGCGGCGACGATCTCGCCGACGTGGGGCGTCTACTCCGGCTACGAGCTGTTCGAGCACGTCCCGGTCCGCGAGGGCAGCGAGGAGTACCTCGACTCCGAGAAGTACCAGCTGCGCCCGCGCGACTTCGAACGCGCGCTCGCCGAAGGGCGTTCGCTGGAGCCGTGGCTGGCGAAGCTGAACGCCGTCCGCAAGGCGCACCCCGCGCTGCAGCAGATGCGCACCCTGCACTTCCACCACGTCGACAACGACGCGCTGCTGGCCTACTCCAAACAGGACCCGGCCACCGGCGACACCGTGGTCACGGTCGTCACCCTCGACCCGTACGGGCCCCAGGAGGGCACGCTCTGGCTCGACACCGGCGCGCTCGGCTTCGAAGCGCACGAACGGCTGATCGCGCACGACGAGGTCACCGGCGACACGTGGGACTGGGGTCCGGCGAACTTCGTCCGGCTCGAACCGTGGCGGGCCGTGGCGCACGTCGTGTCGGTCAGGCGACGGCTGGCCGGCTGAGAGAACGGAAGGACAGGAATCCGAGGGACTGAGGTGGAACAGATGGCGGATGAGACCCGGCCTGACGCGGTGTTGGGGCTCGAGGGCGTGCCGCACACCGGCGAAGCGGTGACCGCCGACGGCATGCTCGTGGAACCGCAGGCCGGCGACTTCCGGTCGGCGCAGCAGGCGCCGAGCAACCCGGAGTGGTTCAAGGGCGCGGTGTTCTACGAAGTGCTGGTGCGCGCGTTCGCCGACTCCAACGGCGACGGCACCGGCGACCTGCGCGGCCTGGCCGGGAGACTCGACTACCTGGCCTGGCTGGGCATCGACTGCCTGTGGCTGCCGCCGTTCTACGCCTCGCCGCTGCGCGACGGCGGGTACGACATCAGCGACTTCCGCGCGGTGCTGCCGGAGTTCGGCAGCGTCGAGGACTTCGTCTTCCTGCTGAACGAGGCCCACCGGCGCGGCATCCGGGTGATCACCGACCTGGTGCTCAACCACACCTCGGACGCGCACCCGTGGTTCCAGCAGTCGCGCAGCGAGCCCGACGGCCCGTACGGCGACTACTACGTGTGGAGCGACGACGACTCCCGCTACGCCGACGCGCGGATCATCTTCGTCGACACCGAGACGTCGAACTGGACCTACGACCCGGTCCGCGGCCAGTTCTACTGGCACCGGTTCTTCTCCCACCAGCCCGACCTGAACTACGAGAACGTCGACGTCCAGAACGCGATGATCGACGTCCTGCGGTTCTGGCTCGACCTCGGCATCGACGGGTTCCGGCTGGACGCCGTGCCGTACCTGTTCGAGCAGGAGGGCACCAACTGCGAGAACCTGCCGCGCACGCACGAGTTCCTCAAGCGCTGCCGCAAGGTCGTCGACGACGAGTACCCGGGCCGGATCCTGCTGGCCGAGGCGAACCAGTGGCCGTCGGACGTCGTCGAGTACTTCGGCGACCCGGCCGTCGGCGGCGACGAGTGCCACATGGCGTTCCACTTCCCGCTGATGCCGCGGATCTTCATGGCCGTCCGGCGCGAGTCGCGCTTCCCGATCTCGGAGATCCTCACCCAGACCCCGGAAATCCCCAGCGGCACCCAGTGGGGCATCTTCCTGCGCAACCACGACGAGCTGACCCTCGAGATGGTCACCGACGAAGAGCGCGACTACATGTACGCGGAGTACGCCAAGGACCCGCGCATGAAGGCCAACATCGGCATCCGCCGAAGGCTGGCGCCGTTGCTCGACAACGACCGCAACCAGCAGGAGCTCTTCACCGCGATGCTGCTGTCCCTGCCGGGTTCACCCGTTCTGTACTACGGTGACGAGATCGGCATGGGAGACAACATCTGGCTCGGCGACCGCGACGCGGTGCGCACCCCCATGCAGTGGACCCCGGACCGCAACGCCGGGTTCTCCTCCTGCGACCCGGGCCGCATCTACCTGCCGGTGATCATGGACCCGGTGTACGGCTACCAGGGCCTGAACGTCGAGGCGCAGTCGAACAACGCGTCGTCGCTGCTCAACTGGACCCGCCGGATGATCGAGGTGCGCAAGCAGCACCACGCGTTCGCCGAAGGCGAGTTCGTCGACCTCGGCGGGTCCAACCCGAGCGTGCTGGCCTACAAGCGCCAGTGGCGGCGCCCGGACGGCGGCGAGGACGTCGTGCTCTGCGTGAACAACCTGTCCCGGTTCCCGCAGCCGGTGGAGCTGGACCTGTCCGCGCACCGCGGGTGCACGCCGGTGGAGCTCACCGGTGGCGTGCGGTTCCCCAGCATCGGGGACCTGTCGTACCTGCTGACGCTGCCCGGGCACGGCTTCTACTGGTTCCAGCTGACGAGCCCGGGAGACGAAGGCGAAACGAGGTGAGTTCCTTGTCCGACCCGCGCGAGCTGGTCGACGACCTGACCGAGGACCTGAAGCGCTGGCTGCCGGAGCAGCGCTGGTTCGCCGGCAAGGACCGGCCGGTCACCGACGTCCGGACGCTCGGTGTGACCGAGCTGGTCTCGGGTGATCCGCAGCTGCTGCACGTGGTCGTGGAGGTCGCCCAGGACGACCGGCGCGAGCCGTACCAGCTGCTGGTGGGCCGGCGGACGCACCCGCCGGAGATCGCCTCGACCAGCTGGATCGGCGCCGTCGGGGACCTCAACGCCTACGAGGCGTCCGGGGACCTCGACGTCACCGGCGTGCTGCTGGACCTGATGGCCCGCGAGGAGACCGTCGGGTCGCTGACCTTCGAGCACGAGCCCGGCGTGGAGCTGGAGACCGGGCTGCGGGCGCGGCCGATCACGTCGGAGCAGAGCAACACGTCCCTGGTCTACGCCGGGCAGTACATCCTCAAGCTGTTCCGGAAGCTGTCGCCGGGCAAGAACAAAGACCTGCTGCTGCACCGCGCGCTGCAGGGCGTGGGCAGCAAGCACATCGCGGCGCCGCTCGGCTCGATCACCGGCGACCTGGACGGCGAGCCGACCACGGTCGGCATGCTCCAGCAGTTCGTCTCCGACGCGGTCGACGGCTGGGCGATGGCCACCACCAGCGTCCGCGACCTGATGGCCGCGCCGGACCTGCACGCCGGTGAGGTCGGCGGCGACTTCGCCGGCGAGGCCGAGCGGCTCGGGCGGGCCGTCGCCGAGGTGCACGCGGACCTGGCCGAGGCGCTCGGCACCGAGCCCGTGGACGCCGACGAGCTGGAACGCTCGGCGAAGGCGATGCTCGACCGGCTCGACACGATCGCCGGGCGCGTACCCGAGCTGGCCGTGCACGCCCCGGCGCTGCGGGCGGCGTTCGAGAGGGTGCGCACCCTGCCGCTGGACTCGGTGACCATGCAGTACATCCACGGCGACCTGCACCTCGGCCAGGTGCTGCGGACCGTCGGCGGCTGGCTGCTGATCGACTTCGAGGGCGAGCCGGCGGCCCCGGTGGAAGAGAGGCACGCGCTCCGCTCGCCGTTGCGCGATGTCGCGGGCATGCTGAGGTCGTTCGACTACGCGGCCCAGCAGATGCTGGTCGGCCAGCCGGACGACCCGGCGCTGGCCGAGCGCGCCCACGAATGGTCGGAGCGCAACCGGGCGGCGTTCTGCGAAGGGTACGCCGCGGTCGCGGCGGACCCGCGCGAGCAGGGCGAGCTGCTGCGCGCCTTCGAACTGGACAAGGCGGTCTACGAGGTGGGCTACGAGCACGCGAACCGGCCGGACTGGCTCGGCGTGCCGCTCGCCTCGATCGCCCGGATCACTAGCGGAGGGACGACACCGTGAACGCGGTTCCCGAAGGCCTCCCGGCCGCGGCCCCGCCGGCCGCGGACATCGACCGGCTGCTCGCCGGGTCCCACCACGACCCGCACTCGGTGCTGGGTGTGCACGCGGTGGGCAAGGGCTTCGCGGCCCGGGCGCTGCTGCCCGGCGCGAAGGCCGTCACGCTCTGCGCGGGCGGCCAGAAGTACCCGATGGACCCGGTGATCGACGCGCTGTTCGCCGTCGCCGTGCCCGAGCACCCCGGCGACTACCGGTTCGAGGTCGAGTACGACGGGCACACCGCCGTCGCCGACGACCCGTACCGCTGGCTGCCCACGGTCGGCGAGCTGGACCTGCACCTGATCGGCGAGGGACGGCACGAGCGGCTCTGGGAGGCGCTCGGCGCGCACGTCCGCTCCTACGAGACGCCCAACGGTGTCGTCGAGGGGACGTCGTTCGCGGTCTGGGCGCCGAACGCCCGCGGCATCCGCGTGATCGGCGACTTCAACGGCTGGGACGGGCGCGGGCACCCGATGCGCTCGCTCGGCTCGTCCGGCGTCTGGGAGCTGTTCGTGCCCGGCGTCGGCGCGGGCACCTGCTACAAGTTCCGGATCCTCGGCGCCGACGGCAACTGGCACGAGAAGGCCGACCCGCTGGCGTTCGCCACCGAGCAGCCGCCCGCGACGGCGTCGGTCGTCACGCGCTCGGCGCACCTGTGGGAAGACGACGAGTGGGTCGCCCAGCGCGAAGCCACCCAGTGGGCCGCGGCGCCGATGAGCATCTACGAGGTCCACCTGGGTTCGTGGCGGCCCGGGCTCGACTACCGCGAGCTGGCCGACCAGCTGGGCGACTACCTGGTCGAAACCGGTTTCACGCACGTGGAGCTGCTGCCGGTGTCGGAGCACCCGTTCGGCGGGTCGTGGGGCTACCAGGTGACGTCGTACTACGCGCCGACGTCCCGCTTCGGCTCGCCGGACGACTTCCGCTACTTCGTCGACCGCCTGCACCAGCGGGGGATCGGTGTGCTGGTGGACTGGGTGCCCGCCCACTTCCCGCGCGACAGCTGGGCGCTGGCCCGCTTCGACGGGACTCCGCTGTACGAGCACGCGGACCCGCGCCGCGGCGAGCAGCCCGACTGGGGCACGCTCGTGTTCGACTTCGGCCGCAACGAGGTCCGCAACTTCCTGGTCGCCAACGCGCTGTTCTGGCTCGACGAGTTCCATCTCGACGGCCTGCGCGTGGACGCCGTCGCGTCGATGCTGTACCTCGACTACTCCCGCAAGGACGGGGAGTGGCTGCCCAACCAGTACGGCGGCCGGGAAAACCTGGACGCGGTGCGGTTCCTGCAGGAACTGAACGCGACCGTCTACAAGCGACACCCGGGTGTGGTGATGGTCGCCGAGGAGTCGACGGCCTGGCCAGGCGTCACCCGGCCCACCCACCTCGGCGGCCTCGGGTTCGGTTTCAAGTGGAACATGGGCTGGATGCACGACACGCTCCGGTACCTGTCCCACGAGCCGATCCACCGCGCGTACCACCACAACGAGATGACGTTCTCGCTCGTGTACGCGTGGAGCGAGAACTTCGTGCTGCCGCTGTCGCACGACGAAGTGGTGCACGGCAAGGGATCCCTGTGGGGCCGGATGCCGGGCGACGCGTGGAACAAGGCGGCCGGGCTGCGCTCGCTGCTGGCGTTCATGTGGGCCCACCCGGGCAAGCAGCTGCTGTTCATGGGCGGCGAGTTCGGCCAGCCGGGGGAGTGGTCGGAGTCGCGGTCGCTGGACTGGCACCTCATGGAGGAGCCGCTGCACCTCGGCGTGTGGGAGCTGCTGCGGTCGCTGAACACGATCTACCGCTCGTCCCCGGCGTTGTACAGCCAGGACACCTCGCCGGAAGGCTTCGCCTGGATCGACGCGAACGACTCCAGCGGCAACGTGCTGAGCTTCCTCCGCATCGGCGCCGACGGCTCGCGCCTGGCCTGCGTCGCCAACTTCGCCGGGGTCCCGCACCACGACTACCGGGTCGGGTTGCCGTCGGCGGGCCGCTGGCTGGAGGTGGTCAACACCGACGCCGAGGCGTACGGCGGCTCCGGCGTCGGCAACATGGGCGCGGTGGAGGCCACGGAGAAGCCGTGGCACGGCCAGCCGGCCTCCGCGGTCCTCCAGCTGCCGCCCGCCGGGGTCCTCTGGCTGGTCGAGGAAACCCCGGAGACCCCCGAACTCCCGTAACGCGCGTGTCCCGAGGGGCATCACACGTGACCGGGCGGGCATCACCCCGATGCCCCTCCAAACACGCGTGATGCCCCTCTGATCACAGGTGATGCCCCGGCAATCACGCGAAAAGCCTTCCGCGGGCCGGGCCCGGCGGGCTTACCATCGGGGCATGGACGGCTCCGGTGGTGTCGTCGCGAACCTGATCCTCTTCGCCGTGGTCTGCGTCGCTCCCACGGTGGTGTTCTGGTGTGCGCTGCGCGTGCCGAAGCTGATCGACCGGATCCGTTCGAGGCGAGCGGGGCCGCAGCCGGAAGGTCCGCCGATCGAACGCGTCGCCGCGGACCTGCGGCGGGTGCACCGCCTGCTCGCCGGCTACCCGTCCGGCACACCCGCCGCCCGCCGGATCGGCACCCGGCAGGCGTACGACGAGCTCCTCACTGTGGCCTGCCGCCAGGTCGGCGTCCCGCACCGGCTCGGGGAGCTGCCCGAGGGGATGGACCGGGAGATCGAACGCCTGCGCGTCGAACAGTCACTCCGGGAGCGCGGCCTGGCGGTGCCCTGAAACGCGGAAACCCCGCCACCGAGGTGACGGGGTTTCCGTTGTGCCGGAAGGACAATCAGTCCAGGTAGTCCCGCAGGACCTGCGACCGCGACGGGTGGCGCAGCTTGGACATCGTCTTCGACTCGATCTGCCGGATGCGCTCGCGGGTCACCCCGTACACCTGGCCGATCTCGTCGAGCGTGCGCGGCTGGCCGTCGGTGAGACCGAAGCGCAGCCGGACCACGCCCGCCTCGCGCTCGGACAGCGTCTGCAGCACCGACTGGAGCTGGTCCTGCAGCAGCGTGAACGACACCGCGTCCACCGCGACGACCGCCTCGGAGTCCTCGATGAAGTCACCGAGCTGCGAGTCGCCCTCGTCGCCGATCGTCTGGTCCAGCGAGATCGGCTCGCGCGCGTACTGCTGGATCTCCAGGACCTTCTCCGGGGAGATGTCCATCTCCTTCGCGAGCTCTTCCGGGGTCGGCTCGCGGCCGAGGTCCTGGAGCAGCTCGCGCTGGATGCGGCCCAGCTTGTTGATGACCTCGACCATGTGCACCGGGATGCGGATGGTGCGGGCCTGGTCGGCCATCGCGCGGGTGATCGCCTGGCGGATCCACCACGTGGCGTACGTCGAGAACTTGTAGCCCTTGGTGTAGTCGAACTTCTCCACCGCGCGGATCAGGCCGAGGTTGCCCTCCTGGATCAGGTCCAGGAACGCCATGCCGCGGCCGGTGTAGCGCTTGGCCAGCGAGACCACGAGCCGGAGGTTCGCCTCGAGCAGGTGGTTCTTGGCGCGCTCGCCGTCACGCACGATCCACTTGAGATCGCGGCGCATCTGGGTGACGAGCTTCTCGCCCTCCTCCTCGGCGGTGCGCACGCGCTCGGCGGCGTAGAGCCCGGCCTCGATCCGCTTGGCCAGCTCCACCTCCTCCTCCGCGTTCAGCAGCGCGACCTTGCCGATCTGCTTGAGGTAGGCACGCACGGAGTCGGCCGACGCGGTGAGCTCGGCGTCCTTGCGCGCCTGGCGCAGGGCCTCCGACTCCTCCTCGTCCCAGACGAAGTCCGGGTTGTCGGAGCCCTTCGCCGCCTTGTCGGCCGCGGCACCACGGCGGCGCGCCGCCGGGGTCTCCTCGTCGGCTTCCTCTTCGTCGTCATCGTCGTCGTCGGCCGAGTCGGTGTCCGGCTCGTCGCTGACCGTCTCGTCGACGACGTCGACCTCGACCTCTTCCAGGTCCGACAGGTCGGGCGAACCGAGGTCGTCGTCCTCGAGTTCGCCGGGACCGTCCGGCTCGCCGTCCTCGGTCTTCGGGCCCTTGGTCACGGCCTTCTTCGCGGGCGCCTTCTTGGCCGGCGCCTTCTTGGTGGTGGTGGTCTTGCGGGCCGCCGGCTTCGCCGTCCCGGTGGCTGCCTCTTCGGCCGGCTCGCCGGCTGCGGTCGCTGTCTTCGTCCCGCCTCGGGTTGCGGTTCTTGCGGCTGCCACTTACGCCCTTTCGCAGCGGTCGATCACGACGAGCAACGGCCTGGGGCCACTGCTGCCTCACATTCGGGGATCACGCCTCGGCCTGCGGTTTTGCCCTCCGCAGCCGTGGGCCGTGTTCCATTGTAACGACGGTACGCGCATGCGGTGCGAAGCGATCACCCCCAACGCCGTTTCAGTGCTGGATGCCCTCCGCCGCGGCGGCCGCCGCGCCGACGATGCCGGCGTTGTTCTGCAGGCTCGCGACCAGCACCGGAGTGCGGATGTTCAGCAGCGGCACCCATTTCTCGGCCTTCTTGCTGACCCCGCCGCCGACGATGAACAGATCGGGCCAGATCAGGTTCTCCAGCACGGTCAGATAACGGTGCACGCGCTTGGCCCATTCGGGGTAGGAGAGCCCCTCGTTGTCCTTCACCGACGCCGCCGCGCGCTTCTCGGCGTCGTGGCCGTCGATCTCGAGGTGGCCGAATTCGGTGTTGGGGACGAGCTTGCCGTCCTGGAACACCGCGCTGCCGATGCCGGTGCCGAAGGTGAGCAGGGCGGTCACGCCGGTACGCGCGACCGGGTCGCCGAAGCGGATCTCCGCCATGCCCGCGGCGTCGGCGTCGTTGAGCATCGCCACCTGGTCGACATCGACGCCGAGCCGCTTGGCGAACAGCGCGTCGGCGTCGGTGCCGATCCACTGCTTGTCGATGTTGGCCGCGGTGTGCGCGACGCCCTTCTTGACGACCGCGGGCAGCGTCACGCCGACCGGGCCGTCCCAGCCCGCCTGCGTGACGATGTCGTGCACGACGTCCGCCACCGCCGACGGCGTGGACGGCTTCGGCGTCTCGATCCGGATCCGCTCGCCGATGAGCTGCCCCTTGTCCAGGTCGACCAGGGCACCCTTGATCCCGCTGCCGCCGATGTCGATGCCGAAACCTCGGCGGGTCGCCTCCACCACGGACGTGGTCCCTTCTCGCACGATTCAGAAGCCTGCCTCGGAGACTTTAACCGGATGTGGTGACATGTCGGACGTGGGAGTTGACGAGTCGTTGCTGAAAAGCGTCGCGGTGCAGGTCGCGACGGAAGCCGCCACCCTGGTCCGCGAGGCGTGGGAGGGCATGGCTTCCGGTCGCGCGGTCGCCGTCGGGACCAAGTCCGGGGCGACCGACGTGGTGACCGCGGTCGACCACGAGTCCGAGCGCCTGGTGCGCTCCCGGCTGGCTGCTCTGCGGCCCGGGGAGCCGGTGCTGGGCGAGGAGGGCGGTGGTGCCGCGGGCGACGGCGTGACGTGGGTGGTCGACCCGATCGACGGGACGGTCAACTTCCTCTACGGGCTGCCGTGGTTCGCGGTCTCGGTGGCCGCCCAGGTCGGCGGCGAGTCGGTGGCGGGCGCGGTGGTCGAGCCGGCGAGCGGCCGCGTGTGGTCGGCGGCCCGCGGCCAGGGCGCGTACCTGGACGGACGGCGGCTGGCGGTCTCGGCGCCGTCGGCGCTGGAAGTGACGTTGGTCGGAACCGGTTTCGCGTACTCGCCGGCGCGGCGGACGCGCCAGGCGCGGTTCGCGGCCTCGCTGCTGGGGCACGTGCGCGACATCCGCCGCAACGGGGCGGCTTCGCTGGACCTGTGCGCGGTGGCGGCGGGCTGGCTGGACGCGTACGTGGAGCACGGCCTCAACCGCTGGGACTGGGCGGCGGGCGCGCTGATCGCGGCGGAGGCGGGCGCGCGGGTGGCGCTGCCGGGGACGGCACCGGAGCTGGGTGCGGACGCGACGTACGCGGCGGCACCGTCGATCGCGGACCCGCTGCGGAAGATCCTCGCCGACTGCGGCGCGGCGGAGGTCTGAGCGGATCCCGGTGACCGAGACGGTCGGCTCGCGTACTTGAGGGGTCGGCTTGCGCACCCGGACGGTCGGCCCGCGTGCCTGGAGAGTCGGCTTGCGTGCCTGGAGGGTCGGCTCGGCAGCCGACCC